>NZ_JBIAHP010000007.1:0-240193 GCF_042870715.1 Streptomyces sp. NPDC006463
GGAGCGCGCAGATCGGGTCGATCTCGGTGACGATCACGCGCGCGCCCTGGCCCCGCAGCGACTCCGCGCAGCCCTTGCCGACGTCGCCGTAACCGCAGACGACCGCGACCTTGCCGCCGATCAGGACGTCGGTGGCGCGGTTGATGCCGTCGATCAGGGAGTGGCGGCAGCCGTACTTGTTGTCGAACTTCGACTTGGTGACGGCGTCGTTCACGTTGATCGCCGGGAAGAGCAGCGTGCCCTCGTCCATCATCTCGTAGAGACGGTGGACACCGGTGGTGGTCTCCTCGGTCACGCCGCGGATCTCGGACGCGAGCTGCGTCCACTTCTGCGGGGCCTCGCCGAGGGTGCGGTTCAGCAGGGTGAGGATGTGCGCGTATTCCTCGGAGTCCGCCGTGGACGGGTCCGGGGCCGCGCCGGCCTTCTCGAACTCGACGCCCTTGTGGACCAGCAGGGTGGCGTCACCACCGTCGTCGAGGATCATGTTCGGGCCGCCGGTGGGGGTGTTCGGCCAGGTCAGCGCCTGCTCCGTGCACCACCAGTACTCCTCCAGGGTCTCGCCCTTCCAGGCGAAGACGGGGACGCCCTGCGGGTTCTCCGGGGTACCGTTCGGGCCCACCGCGATGGCGGCGGCCGCGTGGTCCTGGGTGGAGAAGATGTTGCAGGAGGCCCAGCGGACGTCGGCGCCGAGGGCGACGAGGGTCTCGATGAGCACGGCCGTCTGCACGGTCATGTGCAGGGAGCCGGTGATGCGCGCCCCGGCCAGCGGCTGGGCGGCCGCGTACTCGGCGCGGATCGACATCAGGCCCGGCATCTCGTGCTCGGCCAGCGTGATCTCCTTGCGGCCGAACGCGGCAAGGGAAAGGTCTGCGACCTTGAAGTCCATGGGTGCTGCTCCTCATGGTTCGAGAGGGTGGGTACGGCTGAGCCGTGCGCCTGCCGTGCCTGAGCAGGGGGCGGCGCACCGAGCACAGTCCGTCGGGGGCCCTCTCTCCCCTCGGCCGGTCGCGAGACCGCCCGACCGCCATCAGCAGCGACGCCTGACACTGATGACGAATCTACACCGATCGAAGCAGCGCGCCCCAGTCGGCCGAGGGGGAAGTCTGCCGGGGTTTCAGGTCTTACGGCGGCGTTCCGTACGCTGCCCGCGCACACGGAAGCTTCTGAGGGGGATGAGCCGATGGAACGCAGGCGCGGCCGGAGACGGGGCATCTGGGCGATCGTGCTGTTGGTGGCCGGCGGCCTGCTGGTGATCGGCGGGCTGATCTGGGCGGCGATGTCGGACCGGCACCCCGACGTGGCGTACGAGAAGCACGTCATCGCGAGCCAGAACATGCGGCCGACGTACGAGGAGGGAAGCACCGGCTGGTTCGCCATGGGCGGCGGCGGCCACGAGCTGGAGATCGGGCGCGGAGACGTGGTGCTCCTGTCGGTTCCGGAGTGGGTGCCGGACGGGCTCCTGCTGTCCCGGGTGGTGGCGGCCGGCGGCGATCGGATCGAGTACCGGCGGGGCGAGACCGCGCTCAGGCTCAACGGGGAGCCGCTGGACGAGCCGTACGTCCTGGACCGGTCACTGCCGTCGACGGTGCCCTTCGACGTGACGGTGCCCGAGGGGCGGATCTTCCTGATGGGAGACAACCGCGGGAACTCCTTCGACTCCTCGCTGCGCCCCGGGAAGGAGCAGGGCACGGTCCCTCTGTCGGCGGTCCGCGGCGAGGCCGTCGCGCGGCCGACGGATCTCGTGGTCGCGGGCGGGGTCATGGTGTTCGGGGCCGTAGCGTTCCTGGTCGGGGGCGGGCTGGGGGTCTGGGCGCTGGTGGTGCGCCGACGGCGTCCGGAGCCGGTCCTGCCGACCTGGCCCGTGCCCTGACCTGATCCTGAGCGGCCGGGGCCGGGGCCGGGGCCGCCGGGGCCGCCGGGAACGTAACGAAGGCCCCCGCGGGCTGCTGCTCGCGGGGGCCTTCGGGCGTCCGTGGATGTGGATCACGTGGATTACTTGGCGGCGGCTTCCGGACGGTAGATGTCCGGCTCCAGGTAGATCACCCGGGCGATCGGGACGGCCTCCCGTATGCGCGCCTCGGCGGCGTCGATCGCGTGCGCCACCTGGCTCGCGGTCTCGTCGTGCTCGACCGCGATCTTGGCGGCGACCAGCAGCTCCTCCGGGCCCAGGTGCAGGGTGCGCATGTGGATCACGCGGGTGACGGTGACCCCGTCGACGAGCGCGGCGTTGATCTTCTCGATCTCTTCGGTGCCCGCGGCCTCACCGAGCAGCAGGGACTTGGTCTCGGCGGCCAGGATGATCGCGATGACGATCAGCAGGGCGCCGATGCACAGGGTGCCGATGCCGTCCCAGACGCCGTTCCCGGTGGCCAGGGCGAGGCCGACGCCGCCGAGGGCCAGGACCAGGCCGACGAGGGCCCCGAAGTCCTCCAGGAGGACGACGGGCAGCTCGGGTGCCTTGGCGCGCCGGATGAACTGGGTCCAGGTCTGGCGGCCGCGGAGCTCGTTCGACTCCGTGATCGCGGTGCGGAAGGAGAAGGACTCGGCGATGATCGCGAAGAGGAGGACGCCGACGGGCCAGTACCAGGCCTCGATCGGGTGCGGTTCCTCGATCTTCTCGATGCCCTCGTAGATGGCGAACATGCCACCGACGGTGAACAGGACGATGGAGACGAGGAAGGCGTAGATGTAGCGTTCGCGCCCGTACCCGAAGGGGTGCTGCGGCGTCGCCTCGCGCTGGGCCTTCTTCCCGCCCAGGAGCAGCAGCGCCTGGTTTCCGGAGTCGGCCAGCGAGTGGACGCTTTCCGCGAGCATCGACGAGGAGCCGCTGAAGAGGAATGCCACGAATTTGGCCACAGCGATGGCGAGGTTGGCGGCGAGTGCCGCCACGATCGCCTTGGTACCGCCCGACGCGCTCATGGGTGCAGGGTGTCCTTCCTAGCCACTGACTACCGGCCGCACATTGTTGCAGCTGACACCGGGGTCGCTGCGTCAGACCAGCACGGTGGCACGGAAGACGGTACCCGTTCCGGACAGTTCGGCCTTTTCGCCCACCGGTACGAAGACCGACTCGCCGGGGGACAGGGACAGTTCGCCGACCCGCGGTGAACCCGCCGTGCACAGCAGGATCTGCGGGGTGTCCCCGGGGAGCACGCGGGAGGCCCCGCCGGGCGCCAGGAGGAAGCGGGAGAGCCGGAATTCGTCGATGGGGGTCTCGTAGACCTCCTCGCCTTCGTCCTCCGGGCGCAGCAGGTGCGGGTCGCCCGACTCCAGCTTCACGATCTTCATCAGCTCCGGCACGTCCACGTGCTTGGGGGTGAGGCCCGCGCGCAGCACGTTGTCGGAGTTGGCCAGCAACTCGACGCCGAGGCCCTGGATGTAGGCGTGCGGGATGCCCGCGCCGAGGAACACCGCCTCGCCCGGCTGGAGTCGGAAGTGGTTGAGCAGCATGGCCGCGATGACGCCCGGGTCACCGGGGAACTCGTGGGCCAGAGCGACGTACGGGGCGTACGGGCCGCCCAGGCGCTCGGCGGCGGCCGCGACCTCGGTGACGGTGTGGGCCATCTCCTCGCGGTCCGCGGTCAGGACGGCGGTGAGCATCTCGCGCAGCGCGGCGTCCTCGGGGTGGGCCCGCAGCAGGTCGGCGTACGGCTTGAGCGAATCGACCCCGAGGCCTTCGAGCAGATCGGCGGACTGCTGCGGCGGCCGGAAACCGCACAGTCCGTCGAACGGGGTGAGCGCACAGAGCATCTCGGGCTTGTGGTTGGGGTCCTTGTAGTTGCGGTGGCCCGCGTCGATCGGGATCCCGCGGCGCTCCTCGTCCTCGAAACCGGCCTTGGCCTGGGCGAGGTCGGGGTGGACCTGGAGGGAGAGGGGGGCGCCCGCAGCGAGGATCTTGAGGAGAAACGGCAGCCGGGGACCGAACTTGGCGACGACGGCGGCGCCCAGCTCACCCTCGGGGTCGGCGGCGATGACCTCCGACAGAGCCGTCTCCCCGGCGCCGCGGTCGACGCGGGAGGGGGCGCCCGGGTGGGCTCCCATCCACATCTCGGCCTGGGGCTCACCGGTGGGCTCCACGCCGAGGAGCGTGGGGATGGCGGTGGTCGATCCCCAGGCGTAGGGGCGGATCGTGTTCGTCAGGCGGTCCATCGTCGTCTTCCTGGATAGAGCCGGGTACGGACGTACCTCAGCTGTGACCCGCGGAAGCCAACGCCAGGTAGGCGGTGGCGAAATCCGTGACGGCGAGGAGTTCGGCGAGCTGTTCCAGCTCCACGCCCTCCTCCGGTTCGAGTTCGCTGATGGCCGTGTCGTGGCTGAGGGCGAGCTCGCGGGCGGCGGGGGCGGCGCTGAGGCCGCCGGCCGGCCGGTCACGCAGCAGGACGACGCGGGCACGCAGGGCCTGGGGCTCTTCGACCCGGTCACGGAAGAAGTCTTCGGGGTCGGCGCCGGCGGCGAAGGAGCCGGCGAGCAGGACGCCATGGGCGGGGAGCGCCTCGGGGAGCGCCGCGGACAGTGCGGGACGGCCCGCGAGCTCGGCGAGGGTGGCGGCGAAGCGCCGTCCCGCCGGTCCGGCTCCGGCGCCCTCGCTCCAGATGAGGGGGAGGGAGTCGGCCAGCTCGGCCGCCAGGGTCTTGGCCGGGTTGGAGTAGGTGGCGATGGCGGGTCCGCAGCGCTCGGCGGTGCGGTCGAGCCGGTCGGCGACGAGCTGGAGGGTGTCGGGGGCGGCGGAGACCAGGCCCACCTTGTCGAGGAGCACCAGCAGTGGCGTCAGCAGGGCCCACAGGGCGCCGGGTCCGGCCGCCGCGGACTCGTCGTACTCCTGGTACGGGGCCTTGGCCATCGGTACGAGGAGTCCGTGCGCGCCGTCCACCGCCTCGCTCAGCGGTGAGCGCTCGGGGGCGACCGCGACGACGCTGCAGCCGCGCCGGTAGGCCTGCTCGGCGAGGAGGCCGAGCCCGGGCTCGGTGCCGTCGGTGGTGGCGATGAGCAGCAGGTCGACGGGGCCGGCCCAGCCGGGCAGGGCCCAGCGCAGGGCGCCGGCGGCGTGTGCCACGCCGGTGGGGTCCAGCCGGGTGACGGGCGCGGAGGCTCCGGCGAGGGCGCCGAGCAGGTCGGCGACGCCGGTGGCGGCCGTGCCGGGCCCGGCGATCAGGACGGAGCGGGGGCGGCCGTCCGGGTGAAGGTCGCCCAGACCCGCCTCGGCCGCGTGCCGGGCCGCGGTGCGGACCCGGGCCCCGGCTTCGGCGGCGCCGCGGAGCAGGCCCCGCCGGTCGGCGCGGGCTAGATCATCCGGTGCGTCGAGGAGCGACTCGTCGAGCATGGTGGCCTCCGGCTGTTGTGTGACGGAACCAGTCTGCGCGTCTCGTGGTGCGGAGGGGAGCGGCGCGGCCTAGGCGGGGCGGCGGGCCTCGTCCACGAGGAGCACGGGGATGCCGTCCCGGACCGGGTAGGCGAGGCCGCAGTCCTGGCCGGTGCAGATCAGCTCGGGGGCCGTCTCGTCGGCCGACTTGTCCTCAAGGGGCGAGTGGCAGGCGGGGCAGGCGAGGATCTCCAGAAGACCGGCTTCGAGCGGCATGGGGCGCGTTCCCTTCGAACATGCGGATTGGGCGTGGTCAGCGTACCGCCGAGTCACCTCCGGTGCGGTGTTGTGCCGTCCGCAGGTGCCGCCGGGGCGGGTGTGGCGCCGCGGCCCGGGCTCCGCGCGGCGCGATCCGGGCTCCCTGCCCCGGGCGTGGGCGCCGGGCGGGGCCGGCCGGTGCGGCCTCGGCGCCGGGCGGGGCTGGATCCGCGCGGGGCGCGGTCCGGTCCCGCCCGGCACTCCCATCAGGCCCGGATGAGGGACAGGACCTCGTCGCGGACCTTGGCGAGGGTGGCCGTGTCGCGGGCCTCGACGTTGAGGCGCAGGAGCGGCTCGGTGTTGGAGGCGCGGACGTTGAACCACCAGTCGGCGCCGGTGACGGTCAGGCCGTCCAGCTCGTCGAGGGTGACGCCGTCGCGGTTGCCGTAGGCCTCCTTGACGGCGGCGAGGCGGGCGGCCTGGTCGGCGACGGTCGAGTTGATCTCGCCCGAGCCGGCGTAGCGGTCGTAGGAGGAGACCAGCTCGGACAGCGGGCCGTCCTGGCCTCCGAGGGCCGCCAGGACGTGGAGCGCGGCGAGCATGCCGGTGTCCGCGTTCCAGAAGTCCTTGAAGTAGTAGTGCGCCGAGTGCTCGCCGCCGAAGATGGCGCCGGTCTTGGCCATCTCCTCCTTGATGAAGGAGTGGCCGACGCGGGTGCGGACGGGGGTGCCGCCGTTCTCCCGGACGACCTCGGGGACGGACCAGGAGGTGATCAGGTTGTGGATCACGGTGCCGGTGCCGCCGTTGCGGGCGAGCTCGCGGGCCGCGACCAGGGCGGTGATCGCGGACGGGGAGACGCCCTCGCCGCGCTCGTCGACGATGAAGCAGCGGTCGGCGTCGCCGTCGAAGGCGATGCCGAGGTCGGCGCCCTCGGCGAGGACGCGGGCCTGCAGGTCGACGATGTTCTTCGGGTCGAGGGGGTTGGCCTCGTGGTTGGGGAAGGTCCCGTCCAGCTCGAAGTACATCGGTACGAGGTCCAGCGGGAGGCCCTCGAAGACGGTCGGGACGGTGTGGCCGCCCATGCCGTTGCCCGCGTCGACGACGACCTTGAGGGGGCGGACGCCGGTGAGGTCGACCAGGCCCTTGAGGTGCGCGGCGTAGCCGGTGAGGGTGTCCTGCTCGGTGATCGTGCCGGGGACGGTGCCGGCCGCGATGGCGGGGGCGCCCTCGTCGGACCACTTCTCGACCAGTTCGCGGATCTGCGAGAGGCCGGTGTCCTGGCCGACCGGGGCGGCGCCCGCGCGGCACAGCTTGATGCCGTTGTACTTCGCCGGGTTGTGCGAGGCCGTGAACATGGCGCCGGGCAGGTTCAGGGAACCGGAGGCGTAGTAGAGCTGGTCGGTGGAGCACAGCCCGATGAGGGTCACGTCGACACCGCGGGCGGCCGCGCCGCGGGCGAAGGCGGCGGACAGGCCCGGGGAGGAGGGGCGCATGTCGTGGCCGATCACGATCGCCGTGGCGCCGGTGACCTCGACGAACGCGGCACCGAACAGCTCGGCCAGGGACTCGTCCCACTCGTCCGGTACGACACCGCGTACGTCGTACGCCTTGACGATGTTCGAAAGATCTGCGGCCACTGCCTGCCCTCCTGAAGGTCCTGTGCGGTACGCAAACCTACCCTGCCCACTGCGGGGCCCTTCAGGCGATCGGAGTGTCAGGAATCGGGCGAACGCAGGACGCGCAGGTGTCCGCGACGGGTCTCGCCGCCGCCCGGGCCCCCTTGGCCGGTAGCTCCCCCGGAGTCCTTCCGGGCGGATCCCCAGGCCTCGGCGGCGCGCTGGGGCGGGCGGGCCGCCTCGCGCACCGCGTTGGCGAGGGCTTCGAGGTCGTCGCCACTGGGGCGCGACGGCGCGGAGCCGTCGGACAGGCGGACGACTTCCCAGCCGCGCGGGGCGGTCAGGCGCTCGGAGTGCTCGGCGCACAGGTCGTAGCAGTGGGGTTCGGCGTAAGTGGCGAGCGGGCCGAGAACTGCGGTCGAATCGGCGTAGACGTACGTCAGTGTCGCGACGGCAGGGCGGCCGCACGCGGTGCGCGAACAACGACGTACAAGGCTCACGACGTTGGACGGTACCGCACTCTTGACCGGGCCGCGACGACTCTCCCGCCGCTCACTCCCCCGTGTCGTACTGGGAGATACCCTGCGGGGGTGACCGACAGCCCTCTGACTTCCCGTCCCGCCGAGCCCCCGGCCGAGCCCCGGCCGCGTCGGCGGGACCGGCACGGGCGCGGGATGCGCGGGCCCGTGGCGCCGCCGCAGGTGCCGCTGTCGGCGAGCCGGTCGGAGCTGTTCGGGGACCTCGTACGGGACTCCGTGGAGCGGCTGGAGCGGCGCTGGCCGCAGCTGGCCGAGGTGGAGTTCCTCGTCGGTGACGTGCCGGGGCCGCCGGGTGGCGCGGACGGCGGCTGGAACGACGAGGCGGTGCCGTTGGGCGCGGTCGCGGAGCCCCGCCAGGGCCTGCCGGCCCGGATCGTGGTCTTCCGCCGACCGGTGGAGATCCGTACCAAGACGCGGGACGAGAAGGCGCTGCTGGTCCACGAGATCGTGGTGGAGCAGGTCGCGGAGCTGCTGGGACTCTCGCCGGAGACCGTGGACCCGCGCTACGGCCAGGACTAGGGGCTGTCTGACGGTCCTGGTGTAGCGCGGGGCCGAGCGGTCAGCGGGTCAGGACCGACAGGTCCTGCGTCGCTCTGGGGACCGAGACCGTGGAGTGGTCGTCCGACAGGGTCTGGACGGTGAACATCGCGATGCCCTCGTGCGGGAGGGACAGGGTGCGGGCCGCGTGGACCGGGCCGCCGGAGAGGGTCTCGACGGTGAGGGCGTAGGAGCCTTTGGCGCCCGCCGGGGCCACGGTCACCGTCTGGGTGGTGCCCGCCTTGACGGTCACCTCCTGGGAGGACGCCTCCCCGCCGCCGGTGCCCGGCGAGGCCGTCACCTTGACCTTCGCGTCCTTGTCGCCCGGCGCCGTCAGCGACAGGACGGTCGCGTTCTCCTCGGGCCGGTTGTCGGCCACGGTCGCCCGCGTGCCCACCGGCCCGGAGGCCGGGACGAAGCCCAGATCCTGCTTCGCGCCGGTGCCGCGCACCACCCGTACCGCCGCGACCAGTGGGGAGACCTTCTTGGCGTCGACCGGCGTCAGCAGCAGTGAGCCCGGCTCGCCGCGGGTCACGTCCTTGAGGTCCACGCTCGCCGTCATACCGGCTTTGACGTGCAGTTGTTCGTTGCCCGCCGGGGTGATGGCGCCGCCGGGCCCGGCCAGTCGGATCTTCAGGTCCGCGTCCTCCTCGCCGGGCACGAAGGCGACCAGCCTGACGGAGGCGGCATCGGCCGGGATGCCCGGCAGGACCAGGGAGCCCGCCGGGTCGGTGGCGGCGGGCAGCCAGTCGGCGCCCACGCCTTCCTCGCCGACCTGCACGGAGGCGCCGACCCGGCCGGCCCGGGTCGTCACGTGGGCGGTGGCGTCCGCGAGCTGGGCGCCCGGGATCAGGGAGGAGAGCAGGACGGACTTGCTGGACTTGGGGTCGATGCGGATGTTCTCGCTGGTGCCCGCGTCGGGCTTGGCCACGCCGTCCGGGCCGAAGAGCTTGATGTCGACGACGGCGGCGGCGTCGTCGGGGTTGGTGAGGTGGACGTAGTCCTCGCGCCCCTTGGCGGTGCTCACCGCGGGGAACCAGAAGTCGGTGCCGGGAGCGGTGCAGCCGGCGCCGAGGACGCCCCGGGCCCGGCCGACGGAGACCTTGGTGGTCAGCTGCGCGGTCCAGCCGGGGGCGAGGATCCCGTCGGCGCTGCCGGTGAGCGCGGGGGCGTCGGCGCCGGAGGCGGTGGCCCCGAAGGGCTTGCCCGCCTCCTTGGGCTCCAGCACCGGCTTGGCGTCCTTGGTGGCGCCGAGCAGCCGGGCCGAGCCCTTGCCCTCGGCGGATCCGGCCGCGCCGGGGGTGAACGCCGTGTACGTGGTGTCCGCGATGTCCGAGGAGCTCGGCGCCGGGCAGACCAGCAGGGACCGCTCCACCGGCATCCGGGCGGCGGCCGCGGCCTTGCCGTCGGCCGCGGTGCCCCCGGTGGCGGGGGCCGTGAGGGCGGCGACGCCGGTGAGGGCGGCCAGCGCCGCGGTCACGGCCGCGAGCGTCAGGGGTGCGCGCTGCTTCACTGCTGGGGGCTCCCGTCCGGACGCGGGTCGTACTGTCCGTAGGTGTCGTACGGGTAGGGGTACTGCTGCTGGTCCGGCTCCTGGACCGGCTGCTGTTGCTGCGGGTACGGGTACTGCTCGTACCCCGGCGCCTGCCCGCCGTACGGCTGCGCCTGCGGCTCGTAGGCGTAGCCGCCCTGGTCCGGGTGGGGCTGGTAGGCGTACGCGTCCTGCCCGTACGCCTCGTCGCCGTACACAGGCTGCGCCGGGATGTCCGCGTACGGGTCGGCGGCCACGGCGGCCTCGACCGGTGCGGGGGCGGGCGCGGCCTCGGCGCGCAGGCGGCGGGCGCGGCGGCCCTCGCCGGCCTCGCCCGGGCCGGGCTGGGCGGGGATCGCGGCCTCTTCCTCGGGCAGGTCGTCGTCGAGCCGTTCGCGGCGGCCGGGCAGGGCCATGACGAGCAGGACCAGGGCGAGGACGCCCTGCGCCCAGTGCCAGACGGTCCGCACGAGGGAGTGCTCGTGGACGAGGTCGAGGCGGCCGGCGTCGGCGGGCAGTTCGAAGCCCTGTGCCCAGCCGTCGAGGGTCTTCGGCTTGAGGGGCTTGCCGTCGAGGGTGGCCCGCCAGCCGGAGTCGGCGCGGTCGGCGATGCGCAGCACGCGGCCCGCCTCACCGGCCGGGATCTTGCCGTGGGCCTCGACGGGACCGGCGGCGACCGGGATCGGGGCCTCGCCCTGCTTGCCGGAGACGATGACGGCGCGCGGCAGCCAGGGCTCGACGCCCCAGAGCGCGGTGCCGTCCTGCTGGTGGCGTCGGCTGAGCCCCGGGGTGGCGTCGAGGACGCGGCGGATGTCCTCGGGTCCGCCGGGGCGGAACATGACGAAGCGGATGGCGTAGGCGCTGAGCTGGCTGGACTGGTCGGCGCCGGAGCCGGCGACGAGGTTGGAGACGACCTTGTCGAGGCGGGGGTCGCTGCCGGTGCGGGCGGCGGTCTCGGCGTCGCCGAGGCGGCCGCCGGAGCCGCGGACGAGGCTGTAGGAGACGGTGGCGGGCGGGTCCACGGCGAGGATCAGGGTGCGGGTCTGGTTGTCGTCACCGCCCGCCTCGGCGACGAAGGCGGGCACCTGCACCGGGTCACGGCGCTGGAGCGGGCCGTCCGCTCCGCCGATGAGCCAGCCGGCCGCGGCGAGGAGTGGTCCGGCGGCGGCGGTGAGGGCGATGAGCGCGGCCAGCGGCTGGCGCCAGCCGAAGTTGCGGGCGGCGACGCGCTCCCTGGCGCCGTCCGCGCCGAGCGCGGCGGCCGCCAGCAGGGCGAGCCCGTAGACGAGGGTGGCGGGTCCGGCCCAGGCGGTCCGGTTGAGGAGCACCGCGAGGAGCAGCCCGGCGAGGGCGGTGGCCCAGGCGGCTCGGACGGCGAACCGCCGGTCGGTCCGCAGCAGGGCGCCCAGGGCGGCGAGGACGATGCCGAGCAGCAGCACGCCGCCGGTGGTGCCGGGGCCGCCGGGGCTGGTGCCGAGCAGGTCCAGGGCGGAGGCGGAGCCGGTTCCGTAGGGCAGTCCGGCCTCGTGCAGCAGGCGGCCGGGGTGAGTGAACAGGCCCAGCGACCAGGGGGCGAGCACGAGGACGGGGACGGCGAGGCCGGCGATCAGCCGCGGTCCGTACGTCTTCCACTGCGCTCGGCGCATGACCAGCGCGGCGACTCCGAGGGCGGCGGCGAGCGGCCACGCGACGGGGGTGAAGGCGGTGGCCAGGCTCAGCAGGAGGGTGTACGTCCACACCGCGCGCCAGCCGGTCCGTTCCCCTTCGGCTCCGCCGAGGGCGAAGGCGGCGACGGCGGAGCGGGCGATCAGCGGGAGCAGGACGGCGAGGACGGCGGTGCCGAGGCGGCCGCCGGCGAGGGCTCCGGTGACGGCGGGCAGGAAGGCGTAGGCGACGGCGGCCCAGGCACGCAGCAGCCGGGATTCGACGAGCGGCCGGGAGGCGAAGTACGCGGTGAGTCCGGCCAGCGGGACCGAGCCGACGAGCAGCAGGGTCAGGGCGGCCTGGGTGGAGCCGAAGAGCAGGGTGGCGAAGGCGCCGAGGACGGCGATGTACGGGGGTGCGGGGGCGGTGGAGCCGGTGGAGACGGGCTGCCAGCCGTCGGTGTAGGCGCGCCAGAGCTCGGTGCTGCTGTCGGGGGCGGGGAGCAGGGCGCCGCCCATGAGGGAGCCGCCGCCGATGAGGGAGCGGCAGGCGGCGAGGGAGACGAGCAGGAGGAGGCCGAAGAGGACGGGCGCGGGGTTGCGGGCGATCCGCTTGAGGCGCGCGAACCGCTCGGTGTCCCGGAAGTCGTCCTCGCCGGGCGCGTTGAGGATGCTGCCGCCGCCGTGCCGGCCGGCGGGGGCGGCTTCGGTGTCGCGGCCGTCGGCGAAGTAGCCGGCGAGCTGTTCGGCGTTGGCCCGCAGGGAGGCGCCCGGCGGGGGGAAGAGCGGGCGCAGGTCCGCGGCGGGGACGACGGGACGGCGGCGGCGCCTGCGGGCGGCGAGGATCCGGCCCGGGCGGAGCAGGGTGGCCAGGAGGCCGGTGAACTCGTCGACGGCCTGGCCGGGGGCCTTGCCGACGAGGTAGGCGAGGGTGCGCAGCACGGTGCCGAGCAGGACGCGCAGCAGGACGTAGGGCAGGGCGCGGCCGGAGCTGTTGGCGAGCATCGTGTAGACGGCGCCGGCCTTGTCGACGCGGTGCGGGCTCGCGCTCGTACGGCCCGCGCAGTCGACGGTGCGGCGTTCGCGGGCGGAGGCCTCGGCGTGGCGCATGACGGCGTCGGGGGCGACGAGGACGGTGTGGCCGGCGCTCTGGGCGCGCCAGCAGAGGTCGACGTCGTCGCGCATGAGGGGCAGGCGTCTGTCGAAGCCGCCGAGCTCGTCGTAGACGTCGCGGCGCACCAGCATGCCCGCCGTGGAGACGGACAGGACGGGGCGGACCTGGTCGTGCTGGCCCTGGTCCTGTTCGCGGCGGTCGAGTCCGGTCCAGCGGCGGCCGCTGCGGGCGATGGTGACGCCGGCTTCGAGGAGCTGCTTCTTGTCGTACCAGCCGCGCAGCTTGGGGCCGATGACGGCGGCGTCGGGGTTCTCCTCGGCGACGCGGAGCAGTTCGGTGAGGGCGTCGGGCTCGGGCGCGCTGTCGTCGTGCAGGAGCCAGAGCCACTGGACGGGTTCGCCGTGGGGGAGGTCGGGGAGGTCGTACGCGTCGTCGCGCCAGGTGCGGCTGACGGGGTCCCAGCCGCTGGGGCGCTTGAGGTACGGGAGGTCCTCGGGGGTCAGCGTGCCCGCGCTGCGGGCGGATTCGTCGACGGCGGTGCCGAATCCGGTGCGGCGGGCGAGGTGCAGGACGCGTTCGTCGCCGAACGCCTCGGTGAGCAGCCGCGCGGATTCGTCGGCGCTGCCGGTGTCGGCGGCGATGTGGTTCTGCGCGGGGCGTTCCTGGCCGAGGAGGCCGGCGAGTGTCCGGGGCAGCCAGCGGGCGCCGTCGTGGGCGACGAGGACCGCGGTGACGACGTGCCGGGGGAACTCGGGTGTGGCGGGGGCCTGATAGGAGGCCGCCGACTGGCTGTGCAGGGACATCGCGCTACTGGCCCTCCGGCCTGGGGGTCCTCCCGGACGGAGTCCGGGGGGAGGGTCCGGGGGTGGTGTGCCCTCGGAGGCTGCTGGACAGCACCCCACACTAACGGCTGGAAAAGCGACGGTCCGCCTCCTGCGGGGAAGGTGCAGGAGGCGGACCGTTTGCTCTGCTCGGTGAGTTGCAGGCCGGGCAGTTCGATATGTCGTGCGATGTGCGGTAGGTGCGGAAGGTACCTGTTGGGAAGCGTCCCGGGCGGATCAGACCGCTGCCTTTTTCAGCCGGCGGCGCTCGCGCTCGGACAGACCGCCCCAGATGCCGAATCGCTCGTCGTTGGCGAGGGCGTACTCAAGGCATTCGGAGCGGACCTCGCAGGCCAGGCAGACCTTCTTGGCCTCGCGGGTGGAGCCGCCCTTCTCGGGAAAGAAGGACTCGGGGTCGGTCTGGGCGCACAGTGCGCGCTCCTGCCATCCGAGCTCCTCGTCCGCCTCCTCGACCAGCAGTTCCTGAAACAGCTCGGTCATGTGCGCCCCTCGCTCTGTCTGTGCGTCCCCGTGGTGATGTCGTTACTGATCGCTACGTAACGACACGAGTGAAATTACAAGTGCGTGGCTCCGGAGCAGTCAAGCCGAGATCTGCTATTGGGCCCCTTATTCACTCTGCGGAACCAAGCCTATGCAGAAAGTGTTCATATCGCCAAAAATCGTGACACATGCAACGGGCGTCACATGATGCCCGCCTTTACCCCTAATCCACGCGTCACCCCGGGGCAGGGTTGCGATCCAGCCAAAGAAGCGGCGCAGATCACATTCCGGTCACGAAGCTGCCGGATCTGGTTTGAGCTCGATTGCAGCGCCACATCCCCGGACACCGACTGCACAAACCTTTCTCCGCGCACAGCAACCGGATGAGGTGAAACTTTTCCCCCGAACCGGACATTGGGTTGACAGTCCGACCCTCGACCCGCTCTCCTTGTTCCCATGTCAGCGAGCGCAACCACCACCCGAACCCCCATTCGTGGGTTCCTGTGCGCTGCCCAGGTTCGCTGTTGCTGTTGCAGCTGTTGATGCCTCCGGAGCCCCGGCTCCGTACCGCTCCAGCCAGCCCCCGCAGCAACCGCCAGCACCACTGACATCCGTCGAGGTATCCCCACGATGAACAGCGCCAGCACCCCCACGTACGCCGAGAGCGACCTCCAGATCGCCGGCGACATCCTCGCCGTCCAGCACCTCCTCCAGCCCGCCCGCGAGCACCCGGCCACCGTCGCCGAGTTCGTCGGCCTCGCCCGCTCCATCGCCGAGGACCGCGCCTCCTGGGAGCACCTCGTCCAGTACGACGCCACCACCCGCTGGTACCACCGGCTGCGCACCGGCCCCGGCTACGAGGTCTGGCTGCTCAGCTGGGTCCCCGGCCAGGGCAGCGGCCCGCACGACCACGGCGCCTCCTCCGGCGTCCTGACCGTCCTCGAAGGCGAGCTCACCGAACACCACACCCGCGGACAGCTCGCCCTCGGCGCCGGCTCCCAGCGGGTCTTCGCCCCCGGCTACGCCCACGAGGTCGTCAACGACACCCTCGAAGGCGCCGTCAGCCTGCACGTCTACTTCCCCGGCCTGACCGAGATGCCGATGCACAGCTGCTCCCCGGCGCGCCAGGAGTCCGTCCCCGCCTGACCCCGGCCCGGCCCGACCACCGCCCCTCGACGACAGCCTGCGGCTGACAGGCCCGCCCGTCGCCCGACCACCACCCCTCGACGACAGCCTGCGGCTGACAGACTGTCTGCATGCGCATTGTTGTTCTGGCCGGCGGTATAGGCGGCGCCCGGTTCCTCCGCGGCCTCAAGGTCGCAGTCCCCGACGCGGACATCACCGTCATCGGCAACACCGGTGACGACATTCACCTGTTCGGGCTCAAGGTGTGCCCCGATCTGGACACGGTGATGTACACCCTCGGCGGTGGCATCAACGAGGACCAGGGCTGGGGCCGCACCGACGAGTCCTTCACCGTCAAGGAGGAACTCGCGGCGTACGGGGTCGGGCCCACCTGGTTCGGCCTCGGCGACCGCGACTTCGCCACCCACATCGTCCGTACGCAGATGCTCGGCGCGGGCTACCCGCTGAGCGCCGTCACCGAGGCCCTGTGCGACCGCTGGCAGCCCGGGGTACGGCTGCTGCCCATGTCCGACGACCGGGTCGAGACCCACGTCGCGATCACCGATCCCGACACCGGCGAACGGCGGGTCGTCCACTTCCAGGAGTACTGGGTCCGGCTGCGCGCCGCCGTGGACGCGGAGGCCGTCGTCCCCGTCGGGGCCGAGCAGGCCAAGCCCGCGCCGGGCGTCCTGGAGGCCGTCGCGGCCGCCGACGTGATCATCTTCCCGCCGTCGAACCCGGTGGTCTCGGTGGGGACGATCCTCGCCGTGCCCGGCATCCGGGAGGCCGTGGCCGCCGCCGGGGCGCCGGTCGTGGGCCTCTCCCCCATCGTCGGGGGCGCGCCGGTGCGCGGAATGGCGGACAAGGTGCTGGCCGCGGTCGGCGTGGAGGCCACGGCCGCCGCGGTCGCCCGCCACTACGGGACCGGGCTGCTGGACGGCTGGCTGGTGGACACGGCCGACGCGGACGCCGTAGCCGAGGTCGAGGCCGCCGGGATCCCCTGCCGCGCGGTGCCGCTGATGATGACCGACCTGGCGGCCACCGCGGAGATGGCCCGGGCGGCGCTGGAGCTGGCGGAGGCCTCGCGGTGACCGACGCGCACGCCTCCGTCGCGCCCGTTCCCTCCTACGAGGTGCGGGCCGTCGACGGGATACCCGAGGTCAGGCCGGGCGACGACCTGGCGAAGCTGATCACGGTGGCCGCGCCCGACCTGCGGGACGGGGACGTCCTGCTGGTCACCTCGAAGATCGTCTCCAAGGCCGAGGGCCGGATCGTGGAGGCCCGCTCGCGCGAGGACGCCATAGACGCGGAGACCGTACGGGTGATCGCGCGCCGGGGCCCCCTGCGGATCGTGGAGAACCGGCAGGGCCTGGTGATGGCGGCCGCCGGGGTGGACGCCTCCAACACCGCCCCCGGCACGGTGCTGCTGCTGCCCGAGGACCCGGACGCCTCGGCCGCCGCGATCCGCGAGGGCGTGCGCGACGTCCTCTCCGTGGACGTGGGCGTGGTCGTCACCGACACCTTCGGGAGGCCCTGGCGCAACGGGCTCACGGACGTGGCGATCGGCTCGGCCGGGGTGCGGGTCCTGGACGACCTGCGCGGCGGCACCGACGCCCACGGCAATCCGCTGAGCGCGACGATAGTGGCGACGGCGGACGAGCTGGCCGCGGCCGGAGACCTGGTCAAGGGCAAGGCGGCCGGGCTGCCGGTGGCCGTCGTACGCGGACTGGACCGCGTACTCGGCGAGGGCTCCACGGCCCGCGACCTGGTGCGCCCCCCGGCCGACGACATGTTCCGGCTGGGCACCTCGGAGGCGGTACGGGAGGCCGTGACGCAGCGCCGTACCGTACGGGCCTTCACGGCCGAGCCGGTGGACCCGGGCGCGGTGCGGCGGGCGGTGGCGGCGGCCGTGACGGCGCCGGCCCCGCACCACACGACGCCGTGGCGGTTCGTGCTGCTGGAGTCCGAGGCCTCGCGGGTGCGGCTGCTGGACGCGATGCGGGACGCGTGGATCGCGGACCTGCGGTCGGACGGCAAGTCCGAGGAGTCCATCGCCAAGCGGGTGCGGCGGGGTGAGGTGCTGCGCAGCGCGCCGTACCTGGTGGTGCCGTGCATGGTGACGGACGGCTCGCACGACTACGGGCACGCCCGCCGGGACGCGGCGGAGCGCGAGATGTTCGTGGTCGCCATGGGCGCGGGCGTGCAGAACTTCCTGGTGGCGCTGGCCGGGGAGCGGCTGGGCTCGGCCTGGGTGTCCTCGACGATGTTCTGCCGGGACGTGGTGCGTCAGGTGCTGGGGCTGCCGCAGGACTGGGACCCGATGGGGGCGGTGGCCGTGGGTCACGCGGCGGAGCCGCCGCGGGAGCGGCCCTCGCGGTCCGCCGCCGACTTCATCGAGGTGCGGTAGGCCCGTACGGTCGGCGCGGTCAGAGCCTTCCGATGTCCGTCCGGGGCATGCGGGGCATGCGGCGGGGCGGTGTGTGACCGGCGAGGAGGATGAGGCGGGCGGCGCGGTGGCGCTGGCCTTCGTACGGGGCGAGGAGCTCCAGCATGGCGGCGTCGTCGGCGTCGCGGTCCCCGGCGAGGGCGTAGCCGATGATGCCGGGGAGGTGGAGGTCGCCGGTCGTGACGGCGTCGGGGTCGCCGTTGCTGCGCTGGAGGGTCTCGGCGGAGGTCCACGGGCCGATGCCGGGAACGGCCTCCAGCCGTCGCGCGGCTTCGGGCAGGGCCATGGCGGCCGCCTCCTCCAGGCGGTTCGCCACGCGGGCGGCCCGGACGATCGCCGCGGAACGCTTGGCGTCGACCCCGGCCTTGTGCCAGTCCCAGGACGGGATCATCGCCCAGGTGCGGGCGGAAGGCATGACGTGGAGGCCGAGGTCCTGCGGACCGGGGGCGGGCTCGCCGTACTGGCGTACGAGTCGGCGCCAGGCGCGGTAGGCCTCGTCGGCCGTGATCTTCTGCTCCAGCACGGTGGGGATCAGGGACTCCAGGACCAGGCCGGTACGGGTGAGGCGCAGGCCCGGGCGGCGGCGGTGGCTGGCGTGCACGAGGCGGTGGCGGGGGACGAAGACGGCGGGGTCGTCGCCGTCGCCGAGGAGCGCGGGCAGCTGTTCGAGGATCCAGTCGGCGCCGGGGCCCCAGGCCTCGGCGTGCACCTCCTGGCCGGGCCGCCCGGCCAGGCGCAGGGTGGCGGCGCCGTCGGGGGTCCGGGTCGCCCTCCAGACCGATCCGTCGGGGGTGGTGCGGAAGGTGGGGTCGGCGGGACCCCGTCTGAGCGGGCCGAGGGTGAGCCCGAGGTCGAGCGGGCCCCCGGGGGTCCAGCGGCGTTCCTTGGCGCCCGCGCCGACCGGGCGCCCCTGCCCGGCGGGCACTGCGGTCCGGCCGCCGCGCACGGTGGTGGGGGTGAGGGGATCGACGGGGTCGAAGCGGCCGGCCATGCGTCGAGCGTAGCCCTGCGGGGCCCCGCCCGGACCCGCGGTCGAGGCGCGGGTCCGGGCGGAGCCCCGGCAGCGGCGGCGCGCCCCGGACACCGCCCACCGCCGGCGGCTGCTAACGGCCCTGGAGCTTTGCCGAGGAGGTGCGGGTCGTCGGGAGTTTGCCGTAGAGCTTCTTGCCCGGGCATTCCGTCGCGAAGCCGTCCCGGTGGCCCGAGATGACGTTCATCTTCACGTTCGTGCCCTTGGCGTAGAGGTTGCCGCCGCCCGACTTCAGGGTGGTCTTCGCGCGCGGGTCCCTGCCGAAGAGGCCGAGCTTCCAGGCCGTGAGGCGGGCGACCGCCTCGACCGCCGCCGCGGGGGGCGCCGTGGAGGTGTACGTGCCCAGCACCGCGACGCCCATGCTGTCGGCGTTGAAGCCCATGGTGTGCGCGCCGAGCACCGGATTGGAGACTCCGCCCGCGCGGCCCTCGTAGACCGTGCCGCACTTGTCGACGGCGAAGTTGTAACCGAAGTCGCGCCAGCCGCTGCTGAGCACGTGGTAGCGGTACAGGCTGCGCAGCACCGCCGGGGCGTCCTTGCAGGCGTAGTTGTTGCCCGAGGCGCTGTGGTGGACGAAGGCCGCCTTCACGGTGTTCGTGTAGAGGAAGCCCTTCTCGCGCAGGCTCTCGTCCGCGCCCCACCCCTTTCGCGTGACGATCCGCGGGCGCGGACCGATGAACGGAACGGCCGCCGCGCTCAGTGCGCCCTCACTCGCGTAGATCGCGTCGGCGGTGGAGTCGGCCTTGTCGAGGGCGATGATCTCGTTCGCGCCCAGCTCGGCGTGCGGGAGGTTCGCCGCGGAGGACTCGGCCATCTCCATCGTCAGGCCGGGCGCAACCATGTCTCCCTTGTCGTCGCCGACGGGGCCGCCGTTCTTGCCGTCCGCCCCCGCGCCGGGCACCTCCGCGCCCGGGTCGATCAACTCGATCCGCATGCCCGTGGGGAGCCGGGACGGAGCGCGGCTGGACGGGGCCGCCGGTTCCGCCTGGACGCGGACCTCCACGCCGTCGGACTCGCCGACCCACAGCGGGGCGGTGGCGCCGCGGACCCGGCCGGAGCCGCTCTCCACCGCGTCGGGGTCGGCGGCGTGCTCGCTGTTGTGGGTCTCGACGTCCTGCCAGCCGGACCAGGCCGAGGTCTTCGCCGAGCGGGTACGGACCTGGACCCGGCCGTGGAGCTGGGTGGCGACGTCGTCCCAGACGACGCCGACCAGCGAGAACGTCTTGACCTCACGTGCGGCCAGGCCCTGTGCCTCGGGGAGTCGGGGCGAGGCGCTCATGCCGGGAACGCCGGGGGTCCGGTCCGCGGAGGGTCCCAGTGGGACGAGCGGCAGCGACTGGGTGGAGCCGGCGGGGGTGACTTGGGAGGCCTCGGCCAGGGCCGGAGTAGGAAGCGCGACGGGGAGGGCCAGTGCGGCAGCCGTCACGACGCCGATCGAGGAAGCAAGGAATCCACGCATGAAAAGGATGGTGAGCAGGCTCAGCCCCCGGCGCCATCCGGGAACTGACGCCCCGTCTGGTGACACGCCGGTACCCCTCCCCCGTACGGCGTAGTCACGGGCCGCCGGACGGAGGACGCGCCCGCGTAACCTGTGCCGGGTGAACTCCACTGACCGCACCCCTGCCGACCTGCTGCGATCCGCGCTCGCCGCCGATCCGGGCCGCCCGCTCGTCACCTTCTACGACGACGCCACGGGCGAGCGCGTGGAATTGTCCGTCGCCACCTTCGCCAATTGGGTGGCCAAGACCGCGAATCTGCTCCAGGGCGACCTGGGCGCCGGGCCCGGTGACCGGCTCGCGCTGATGCTGCCGGCGCACTGGCAGAGCGCCGCCTGGCTGCTCGCCTGCGCCTCGGTCGGGGTGGTCGCCGAGGTCGGCGGCGACCCGGCCGAGGCCGACCTCGTAGTGAGCGGGCCGGACTCGCTGGAGGAGGCCCGGGCCTGCTCCGGGGAGCGCGTGGCGCTCGCGCTGCGGCCGCTGGGCGGGCGGTTCCCGCAGCCGCCGGCCGGGTTCGCGGACTACGCGGTGGAGGTGCCGGGGCAGGGCGACCGGTTCGCGCCGTTCGCGCCGGTGGACCCCGAGGGGCCCGGGCTGGTCGTCGGCGGCGAGGAGCTCTCGTACGCGGAGCTCACGGACCGCGCCCGCGAGGACGCGGCGAGGCTCGGCCTCGGGGACGGCTCCCGGGTGCTGAGCGGGCTCGGCTACGACACGTGGGAGGGCCTCTCGGCCGGGCTCTACGCCGCTCTGGCGTCGGGCGGATCCGTGGTGCTGTGCCGGAATCTGGACCGGCTGCCGAAGGACGCGCTGGCGCAGCGGATCGAGAGCGAGCGCGTCACCCACACGGTCTGATCACTGCCTGACCGCGGTCGGCCCGCCCGTCACCCGGACTGGCCAACGGCAGGAACGGGCGATTTGTCACCCGCATGGTCCTAGACACACCCCTGCCCCCGGGCCGCTGCCACGGCCCGGGGGCAGGATCGGCAGTGGCCGTACTCACCCGTACGGCCCGCGGTCTCAGCGGCGAGGGGACGGACGCCAGTGTCGGACAGCGCAGGCATACCAGGCGGAACGCAGTCGGCCGCAGGCTTCCCGAAGCCTCCGCGCAGCCGTCGGCGCCGGCTGCTGCGCTGGATCGGAGTCGGGGCGGCCACCGTGGTCCTGGCGGGCTCTGCCACCGGGTGGTGGCTCTACCGCAAGCTCGACGGGAACATCACCGAGGACGCTTCGGCGGAGGCCGAGCTGCGGCGCTACGAGCGCGACCGCCCGGCGCACTTCGTGAGCGGCGCCCAGAACATCCTGCTGATCGGCTCGGACTCGCGCTCGGGCAAGGACAACGCCCGCTACGGGCAGGACCAGAGCGGGCAGCGCTCGGACACCACCATCCTGCTGCACCTGCCGGCGGACCGGCTGAGCGCGACGGCCGTGTCGATACCGCGGGACCTGATGGCGGACATCCCCGCCTGCCTGATGGCGGGCGGAAGCCGTACCCGCGAACAGTTCGCCCAGTTCAACTGGGCCTTCCAGTGGGGCGGGGCCGCCTGCACCATCCGTACGGCCGAGAAGCTCACCGGGATCCGGATCGACCACCACATGGTGATCGACTTCGGTGGCTTCAAACAGATGGTCGACGCCATCGGCGGCGTGGAGGTCTGCCTCAAGCAGCCGGTCAACGACTCCGAGGCCAAACTGAGGCTGCCCGCCGGGCGGCAGACCCTCCAGGGCGAGCAGGCGCTCGGCTTCGTGCGCGCCCGCTACAGCCTGGGCAACGGCAGCGACACGAAACGGATGGAGCGCCAGCAGCAGTTCCTCGGCTCGCTCGTCAAGAAGGTGCAGAGCAACGGGGTGCTGCTGAACCCGGCCCGGCTGTACCCGCTGCTGGACGCGGCGACCTCCTCGGTGACCACGGACCCGGGTCTGGCCTCGCTGCGCGGCCTGTACGAACTCGTACGGGGCGTACGGGACATACCGACCAACCAGGTGAAGTTCCTCACCGTGCCCCGCAGACCGTACTCCGGGAATCCGAACCGCGACGAGCTGGTGGAGCCCGACGCGGAGCGATTGTTCGAGCAGTTGCGGACGGACAGGCCCGTGACGGTCGCCCCGCCGAAGCCCGAGAACGAGATCGCGCCGGTGGAGTCCACGCCGAGCGCAGCCAAGACGGGCGGAGCAGATGAGGGGCGCGAGGGAACCGCCACGCCCTCCGCACCCGTCCCCACCTTTACCGGAACTACGGCGGGAGTCGCCGACTGCCGGTAAAGCAATCCCAAAAGCCGGTGACCGAACCGAGTGGGATGGGCAGTTCGCCCCGTTATAAGGGGAGTGGAATTTGTCACCAGCATGGTTTGCAGCCGAACCTGACGGATAGGGTGAGCGATCCGGTGCCCCGGCCGAACCAGAGGCCGGGCACCAGTAGCCGGATCGTTGACCCTGCGTCTTGGGGGAGGCGCGTCGCGAGGCACCGACGGAGGATTCGAGCAACCGTGGATGCGCAAAGCCGTGGCCGGGCCGACGAGATCGACCCCGCAGACCAGTGGGTGCTCAACCCCCGCACCGGTCACTACGAACTGCGACTGGCCGACTCCGAAGCGCAGCAGCGGCCCAAAGTCTCAGCCCCCCGCAAAGCGACGGCGCCCTCGGCGCCCACCGCCCCCTCCCCTTCCCCCGCCGTGCCGAAGCCGCGGCGCGGCGACGCGCCGCCCCGTCGGCGCGGTGGCCGCTCCCGCAAGGGCGCAGGCGGCGGGCGCCGCAAGAAGGCGCTGATCATCACCGGTGGGACGCTGGCGTTCCTGCTGGTCGGCGGTTCCGTGGCGGCGTACCTCTACTACGAGCACCTGAACGGCAACCTCAGCGTCACCGACGTGGCGGGAGCGGGCACCGGCGGTTTCAAGAAGGACCAGCCCATCAACATCCTGGTCATCGGAACCGACAAGCGCACCGGTGCGGGCAACGAGAGCTACGGGGACAAGGACAGCGTCGGCCATGCCGACACCACGATCCTGTTCCACGTCTCGAAGGACCGGACGAACGCGACCGCGCTGTCCATCCCCCGCGACCTGATCACCAACATCCCGGCCTGCCCGACGAAGCAGCCGGACGGATCGACGAAGACGATTCCCCCCACCAAGGGCACCCGCTTCAACACCAGCCTGGGCCAGGAGGGCCGCGACGCGGGCTGCACCATGCGAACGGTCAAGGAACTCACCGGCATCGAGGTCGACCACTTCATGATGGCCGACTTCAACGCCGTCAAGACGCTGAGCACGGCGGTCGGCGGAGTACCGGTGTGCCTGGCCAAGCCCGTCGACGACGAGGAAGGCTCCCACCTCAAGCTGGACGCCGGCGAACACCGGTTGGAGGGCGAACAGGCCCTCGCCTTCGTCCGCACCCGGCACGGCTTCGGCAACAACAGCGACCTCGACCGGATCAGGATCCAGCAGCAGTTCCTGGGTTCGATGATGCGCGAGATGAAGTCGAAGGAAACGCTGACCAGCCCCAAGAAGTTCCTCTCCCTGGCGGAGGCCGCCACCAAGTCGCTGGGGGTGGACTCGGGAATCGGGTCCATCGGCAAACTCACCGATCTGGCAGGTGAGTTGAAGAGCATCGACACGAAGAACATCACCTTCACCACCCTCCCGGTGCTCGACAACCCGGCCGAACCGGAGGGCAAGAAGGCGACCGTCGTCGTCGACAAGACCCTGGCCGAACCGCTGCTGCAGATGATCCGGGGGGACGTCTCGCTCACGGAGGTCGAGAAGAAGGAGCAGGCCGCGAAGGAGTCGGCCGACGCGGACGCGAAGGCCAAGCAGGACGCGCTGCTCCAGGGCAACAAGGCACCCGCGGCGGACGTACGGGTGGACGTGTACAACGGCGGCGGCCCCTCGGGCTCCGCCTCCACCACCCTGAAGTGGCTGCAGATCACCAAGGGCGTGTCCAAGGCCGGCAACCTCGGCAACGCGCCCGCGAAGGTCGGGGCCACGCAGCTGGAGTACGCGCCCAACCAGGCCGACCAGGCCCGGGCGCTGGCGGAGATGATGGGGCTGTCGGCCTCGGCGATGAAGATGGGGACGGCCGACGCCGCGGCGAAGACGCCGATGAAGCTGACGCTGGGCCCTGACTTCCAGCAGCCGGGCACCCCGCTGGCGCCGCCCGTTCCGCAGGAGTTGCCCAAGGACGTCCAGCAGGCCCAGGCCGACAAGGCCGTCTGCGCCAAATAACGGGCCGTAGCAGGCAATACCGGCACCATGCCGGGTCATCAGGACCTTTTAGGGGGAGTACGCGTGAGGCAGAGCAGCGTGCGGGGGGAGGGGGCGACCGCCCGCGCCGCCGACGACACGTCCGGGGACATATCCGGCGGTGGTACGGGCGCGACCGGCTCGGTACCCCCACCGCGGGGCGGATCCCGCGCCGCCGGCCGGACGGCGGGCGGCGGCCCGAGCAGGCGGGGCCGTCGACGCGTGCTGCGCTGGGTGGCCTCCGTACTGTCCCTGCTCATACTCGGAACGGCGGCGGCCGGTTACCTGTACTACCGCCATCTCAACGGCAGCATCAAGACGGACCCGCTGAACCTGGGCGAGACCAAACTGGGCGGTTCCAAGCCCAACGCCTTCGGGCAGACCCCGCTGAACATCCTTCTCATCGGCTCCGACGCGCGCAACGACGCGGCGAACCAGGCCCTCGGCGGGGCGACCGACACCTTCGACGGACCGCCGCTGGCGGACGTACAGATGCTGCTGCACCTGTCCGCGGACCGCAGCAACATGTCCGTGGTGTCGATGCCCCGCGACACGATGCTGATGATGCCCAAGTGCACCGAGCCGAACGGCAAGGTGCACCCCGCCAGCAAGGGGCTCGTCCAGACGAACGAGTCGCTCCAGCGCGGCGGACCGGGTTGCACGGTCGCCGCCTGGACCGAGCTGACGAAGATTCCCATCGACCACTTCATGATGATCGACTTCAAGGGCGTGGTCTCGATGGCGGACGCCATCGGCGGCGTCCCCGTCTGCGTCGAGCAGAACGTCCACTCCCGCACCCGCGACGGCAAGGGCTCCGGCCTGAAGCTGGCGAAGGGCACGACCGTCATCCAGGGCGAGCAGGCCCTGCAGTGGCTGCGCACCCGCTACGGGTTCGAGGACGGCACGGACATCGGCCGGACCCACGCCCAGCACCAGTACATGAACTCGATGGCCCGCGAGTTCCGCAAGAACGCCAAGCTCACCAACCCGGTCAAGCTCAACAGCCTGGCGCAGGCGGCCATCGAGGCCATGGTCGTGGACCCCGGCCTGAACAAGATCGACAAGCTGTACGACCTCAGCATGGAGCTCAAGAAGGTTCCCCCGGGGCGGATCACCATGACCACCATGCCGTGGGTCTACAGCACGAAGCCCGGCATGGACGGACGGGTCGAGCCCATGGCGGGCGAGGCCGAGTCCGTCTTCCGGATGGTCCGCGAGGACATCGCGCTCGACGGCAAGGGATCGGGAACGCCCGGCGACGCCGCCTCCCCCGGGGCGGCCGCCTCCGCGACCGCGACTCCCCCGGCCGCCCCGACCACGGCTCCCGCGTCGGCTCCTTCGAAGATCGCGGTCTCGGTCCGCAACGCCACCGGCGGCAAGGACGGCGCCCAGGCCAAGGCCAAGGGCCGGGCGAGCGAGGTCGCCACGCTGCTGACCGGCAAGGGCTTCACCAAGGCCACCGCCGACGTCCAGACCGGGGCCGAGGACACCACGGTGATCCGCTTCGCCTCTGACGGGCAGGCGGCCGACGCCGCCGCCGTGGCCACCGCGCTCGGTCTGCCGGCCTCCTCCGTGCAGAAGTCCGACGAGGTACCGGGGATCACGCTGTTCGTCGGCAAGGACTGGCGGACCGGCGACGCACCGACCCCGCCGCCGCCCGCCCCCACCAAGGCCCCGGACTCCGCCCACGCGCTCAACGGCGACAACGACCAGGCCTGCATGCCGGTACAGCCGGGCTTCACCTGGTAGGCGCGTACGCGAAAGGGGCCCGGCGCGGCGGCTGTGATCAACACAGCCGCCGCGCCGGGCCCCTTCGTACGTCTCAGACCTGCGAGGGGTTCTGGTGCACGGCCGGGCGGCGGCTCGCGATCAGCTTGTTCGCGAGCGAGCGCGGGCTCGTCAGGAAGCCGTAGCCCCAGCACAGGTGCATCGTGGCCAGGGCGACCGGGATCTGCGCCCGGGCCTTGAGGGAGAGGCCCTTGCCCGCCGGGACGGAGCCCGCGGCGATCGCCGCGAGGTAGCCGGCCGGGACGGCGAAGCCCAGCGGGCTCACGGTCGCGCCCACGACCACGCCGGCCGCGATCGCGCAGACCAGGGTCGGCGGGGCCAGGTAGCGCAGGTTGATGGAGCCCTCGTGGTAGCGGGCCACCACGTGCCGCCACCGGCCGTAGTCCTTGTACTGCTTGGCCAGGGCCCGTACGGAACGCCGCGGGCGGTACTGGACCTTCAGCTCCGGGGAGAACCAGATCAGGCCGCCGGCCTCACGGATGCGGAAGTTCAGCTCCCAGTCCTGGGCGCGGATGAACTCCTCGTTGTAGCCGCCCTGCTGCTCCAGCGCCTCGCGGCGGAAGACACCGAGGTAGACGGTCTCGGCCGGTCCCGCCTGGCCGCCGGTGTGGAAGGGCGCGTTGCCGACGCCGATCTTGGACGTCATCGCGGCGGCGACGGCGTCTTCCCAGGCGTTCTGGCCCTCGGCGTGCATGATGCCGCCGACGTTCTGCGCACCGGTCTCCTCCAGGAGGCGGACGGCGGTGGCGATGTAGTTCGGCGAGAGCATGCCGTGGCCGTCGACGCGTACCACGATCGGGTGACGCGAAGCCTTGATGGCGGCGTTGAGCGCCGCCGGGGTCCGGCCGGTGGGGTTCGGGACGGTGTGGACTCGGGGATCCTCGGCGACGAGCTCGGCGGCGATCTCGTCGGTGCGGTCCGTGGAGGGCCCGAGCGCGATCACCACCTCCATCTCGCCCGCGTACTCCTGTTCCAGGATGTGGCGGACGGAGTCGCGGAGGTAGTGCTCCTCGTCGAGCACCGGCATGATCACCGAGACTGCGGGCTGCTGGGCGGGCATGTGGTCCTTCAAGGTCGGGTATCGGTGTCACGTTACCGCTTACGGGGGAACCGGGTGCGCGCCGAGCGAGCGGTACGGACAGATGCTGATCGTATGGGCCTACTGTTCTGGCGAATCAGACCGATCTGGCCCGTCCGTCGACCGGGGTTCCTGCTGATCCCCGCGGAGGTGTCCACCGTGCCCCAGCCGCACCGTCCCGCCCGTCCCGCCAGGCGGCCCCGGCCGCAGCCGCAGCGCGGCGGTGCGGGCGGCGGTCCGGCCCGGCACCGGGGCGACAGACCCCGGTGGGGGGTGCGGATCGCGGCCGGGCTGTCGCTGGTGGTGCTGGGCTCCGGGGCCGTCGGGCACGCCGTGATGACCGGGCTGGACACCGGGATCGAGCGGGTGGACCCGTTCAAGGACATGAAGAACCGCCCGCAGGCCGGGCACGGCCTGAACTTCCTGCTCGTGGGCACCGACGGCCGGGAGAAGGTCAGCCCCGAGGAGAAGCGCGAGTACCGCCTCGGCGGAGCGCCCTGCCACTGCACCGACACGATCATGCTGGTGCACCTGTCGGCGGACCGGAAACGGGCGAGCGTGATCAGCCTGCCCCGCGACAGCTACGCCGAGATCCCCGAGCACCAGGACCTGAACAGCGGCAAGCCCCACAAGGGGCACCCCGTGAAGCTGAACGCCGCGTACGCGGAGGGCGGGCCCAGCCTGACCGTGCGGACCGTCGAGAGCATGACACGGGTGAAGATCGACCACTACCTGGAGGTCGACTTCACCAGCTTCATGAAGACGGTCGACGCGGTCGGCGGCGTGGAGATCTGCACCTCCAAGACCATGCGTGACGCGAACACCGGCCTCGACCTGCTGCCCGGCACCCACCGGCTGACCGGCGGGCAGGCCCTGCAGTACGTACGCTCACGCCATGTCGACGGGGCCTCCGACCTCGGCCGGATGCAGCGCCAGCAGCGGTTCGTCGCCGCCCTGATCCAGCAGGCGACCGGTGGCGGGGTGCTGCTCAACCCGGTGAAGTTCAAACAGGTCAGCTCCACGCTGCTCGGCTCGGTCCGGGCCGACACGGGCTTCGGCTCGGAGCAGATGCTCGCGCTCGGGCAGGCCATGCGGGACTTCACCCCGTCCTCCTCGGAGTTCGCCTCCGTGCCCGTCGGCGACCCCTCGTACCCCGTCAAGGGCATCGGCTCCACGGTGAAGTGGGACGAGCCGAAGGCCGCGAAGCTGTTCGAGGCGCTGCGGCAGGACCGGCCGCTCGCCCCGGCCCGGCCCGGGAAGCCCGGCGGCCCGGAGGCGGTACCGGTGGACGTGCCCCCGGAGCAGATCCGGGTCCAGGTGGAGAACGGGACCCGGATCGACGGACTGGGCGGCCGGGTCGACGCGGCGCTGCGCGCCACCGGCTTCGACACCACGCGGGCGCCGGGCAACGGCGCCAGCCGCGACGTCAAGCGCACGGTGGTCTCCTACGACCCGCGCTGGGACCGCTCCGCCCGCTCGGTGGCGGCCGCACTGCCGGGCAGCGAGCTGCGGGCGGTGGCCGGCCAGGGGCGGACGGTGCTGGTGGTCGCGGGCTCGGACTACCGCAAGGTGGTGCCGGTGCGCGCGGAGGACCCGTACCAGGGCGGTGCCACCGGGGTGATCACGGGCAACGACGTGGTCTGCGGGCACTAGGTGCGGGGCACCCCGTGCAGCCCGGCGGCCGTCATTCGTCGAAGCCCTGGGCCGCCCGCTCCTCGCGCAGGGCCCTGATCGCCTTGCGGCGGGCGAGCCGGTGCGTGCGGCGGATCTGGGCCTCCTGGTAGCGCCGCTCGTCCTGTTCCGTCTCCGGGAGGACGGGCGGGACCGGGCGGGGCTTGCCGTCGGCGTCCACGGCCGCGAAGACGAGGTAGGCGCTGCCGACCTGGGTCGCGGGGGTGGACTCGTTCCACCGCTCCGCGAGGACCCGTACGCCGATCTCCATGGAGGACCGGCCGGTCCAGTTGCACTGGGCCTTCACGTGCACGAGGTCACCGACGCGTACGGGGGCGAGGAAGACCATCTCGTCCATGGACGCGGTGACCGCCGGGCCGCCGCAGTGGCGGCCGGCCACGGCGCCCGCCGCGTCGTCCACCAGCTTCATGATCACGCCACCGTGCACCGTGCCCAGGAGGTTGGTGTCGTTGGCGGTCATGATGTGGCTGAGGGTCGTACGGGAGGCCGCGGTCGGCTTCCCGGGCAGCTCGCCCGGTATCTGTGTCATACGGACACCTTAGATGCGTATCGGAGGCATCAGCTCTGCAACAGCCCCGGTACGGATCGCACCCCGGGCTGTCGGACGACGCGCCCGGGCAGGCATCCTAGGGCGCATGAATGACTGGCCAGAGGGGTGGAGCGGCGACCGCGACGAGCGTGGCCGCCGTGACGACGGGTACGGGCGCGGCAGCGCGCAGGCGCAGCCCGAGGGCGCGCAGCGGATGCGGCACGTCCAGCGGCAGCAGGCTGCGCGCCCGGCGGTCCCGCCGCCCGCCCGGCGGCCCGGAACGCCGCCGTCCGCAACCGGTGTGCCCTCGCAGCAGACCCAGAGCCCCGACACGTTCGGCGGCTACGACAGCGGCTACAACACGGGCCAGGTCTACGGCTCGCCCGCGGGGCCCGGCGGCGGCGCGCAGCCGCCGTCCGGGCCCGGCGGCCCCGGCGGCCCCGGGCGGGCGCCCGGCCCGGCGCCGGACTGGCGCAAGCGGATCAAGATCGGCTCGGTCGTGCTGGTCTCCGCACTGCTGGTGACCACCGTCTCCACCTACTTCTGGGCCGACTCCAAGGTGCGCCGCGAGGTGGACCTCTCCAAGGTCATCGAGCGCCCGAAGGAGGGCGACTGCACGACGTACCTGATCGTGGGCTCCGACAGCCGCGAGGGCATGTCCGACGAGGAGAAGAAGAAGCTCCACACGGGCTCGGCCGAGGGCAAGCGGACCGACTCGATGATGATCCTCGCGAAGTGCTCCAGCGGGAACACGATGATCTCGCTGCCGCGCGACTCGGACGTGGAGATCCCGTCCTTCGTGGGCTCCGAGTCGGGCAAGAAGTTCCCGGCGCAGGGGCGGCGCGTGAAGCTGAACGCGGCGTACGCGGAGGACGGCCCCGAGCTGCTCGTGCGGACGGTGGAGTTCAACACCGGCCTGCGCATCGACCACTACGCGGAGATCGGCTTCGCCGGCTTCGCGAACATCGTGGACTCGCTCGGCGGGGTGGAGCTCGACATCGAGCAGGGCTTCAAGGACGAGAAGTCGGGCGCCGACTTCAAGGCGGGCAAGCAGACGCTGAACGGCGAGCAGTCCCTGGCCTTCGTCCGGACCCGGTACGCCTTCGCGGAGTCGGACCTCCAGCGGACGAAGAACCAGCAGAAGTTCCTGTCGGCGCTCGCCAACCAGGCGGCGACCCCGTCCACGATCCTCAACCCGTTCAAGCTCTACCCGCTGATGGGCGCGGGCCTGGACACGCTGATCGTGGACAAGGACATGGGCCTGTACGACATGGGCCAGATGTTCTTCGCGATGAAGGGCGTCAACGGCGGCGACGGCGTCTCGATGAACATGCCGATCTCCGGCCAGCGCGGCGGCAACCTCGTGTGGGACAAGGCGAAGGTGCAGCAGCTGGTGAAGCAGATCCAGAACGACGAGAAGGTCACCGTCCGCGGCAACTGACCGGGCCGGTCCGGGCGCCTGCCTCCAGGCGCCCGGGATCAGGCGCCCGGGCTCAGGCGCCTGGGCTCAGGCTCCTGGGATCAGGCGTCCGGCTCAGGCGTCCGGGGAGAAGCGGATGGCGGCGGCGGGCAGCTGCGCCCCGCACCACACCCGGGCGCCCGCGCGGAGTTCGTTGTCGGCTCCCACGACGGCGTCGTCACCGATGACGGCGCCGTCCAGCACGGTCCGCGCGCCCACCGAGGCGCGGGCACCGATCAGGCCGGCGGTCACCTGCGCGTCGGGGCCGATGAACGCGCCCTCCAGCACGATGGAGCCCTGGACGACCGCCCCCGCTTCGATCCGGGCGCCGGCGCCCACGACGGTGCCTCCCGACAGCTTGGCCCCGGCGTCCACCTGAGCGCCCGGCAGTACGAGGAACTCGCCGCGCCGTCCGGGGACGGCCGGGGAGGACACCACGCCGCGGACCAGGTCCGCGGAGGCCTGGACGATGGCCTCCGGCTTGCCGAGGTCCATCCAGTACGTGTTCTCGGTGACGCCGTGCAGCTTGGCCCCGGAGGCGAGCAGACCGGGGAAGGTCTCGCGCTCGACGGAGACCGGGCGGCCGGCCGGGATGGAGTCGATCACGCTGCGCCGGAAGACGTAGCAGCCGGCGTTGATCTGGTCGGTGATGATCTCCTCGGGGGTCTGCGGCTTCTCGGTGAAGGCCAGCACCCGCCCCTCGGAGTCGGTGGGGACCAGACCGAAGGCGCGCGGGTCGTCGACCTGCACCAGGTGCAGCGAGACGTCGGCGTCGGCCGTCTCGTGGGCCTCCACGAGGCCGGCGATGTCCAGGCCGGTGAGGATGTCGCCGTTGAAGACGAGGACGGAGGAGTCGGGGCCGCCCGTGAGCAGCTGCGCGGCGTTGCGGATGGCACCGCCGGTGCCGAGCGGCTCGTCCTCGACGACGTACTCCAGGTCGACGCCGAACTCGGATCCGTCGCCGAAGTAGGGCTCGAAGACCTCGGCGAGGTAGCAGGTGGCCATGACGATGTGCGTGACACCGGCGGCGGCGGCCCTGGCTATCTGGTGGGCGAGGAACGGGACGCCGGCCGTGGGGACCATGGGCTTGGGCGTGTTCACCGTCACGGGACGCAGCCGCGTCCCCTGTCCGCCGACCAGCAGGATCGCTTCCGTCATTGCGTTCTCCCCAACCGATTCCGGCGTACGAAGGTCCAAATTTAGCCCATCCGGGGGCGCCCGGAGGCCGGTGCCGGATGTGTCCACCGGCGCGCGCACGCCTACGGACGCCGCGCTCGATGTGTCATGAAATGAGTATTTCGTTCGCCCGGTCAGGGGGCGAACGGATTGGCATGGCCGGGCAGTTGCTGCCCGGGCCGCAGGAAGCTCTGCCTGCCGCGCTCGTCCCGTACCGGGACGAACCCGGCGTCCGTCAGCCGCCGGGCGATCCGCTGTCGGCGGATGTCGTTCAGCTTGAACGCGCCGGCCAGGAACGCCGCGAGCACGCCTCCGCCGGCCAGCGCGACCAGCGGCTTCCCGGACATGAGCAGGACGAGGGTCAGGACCACGCACATCCCGTAGCCGGCCAGCTTCCGGCCGCCGTCCGCGGCGTGGGAGGACAGGGCGTCGAACATGATCCGGTCCTTGACCCGGGCGACGTCGTCGACCGCCCCGGGGAGGGGCCGGAAGGACCCCTGCTGCATCCCGGGCACCGCGCCGCCGTTGCCCGCCTGCGGGTACGCGGCGATGGTGGCCGCCTCGCGGGCCCGGGCCACGGGGCGGGGGTCCCGGTACATCTCGACCAGGGCGAGCTGCTTCTTGTGCCCGGTCCTGTGCGTGCGCCCGTACTCGAAGCCGTAGTGCTCCGCCACGTGGGCCAGGGCCGCCATCCGCCCCAGGGCGGCCGAGGGGCCGATCTCGATGACGTCCTTGCGGGCAATCTGCCGCAAGAGCCCCGATATCTCGCGTTCCACGGACATCTTTCCCCGCCCCCACCCCACGCGCCGACGACTGGATCGGCGCACAGCCTAGCCCGCCGCCCCATGCGCGAACGTCCCCGGCGGGCTGCCGGGGGCGTTCGCGTCGATGCAGGTCAGACCATGGGTTACGGCAGGTTGCGGGCCATGACGATCCGCTGGACCTGGTTGGTGCCCTCGTAGATCTGGGTGATCTTGGCGTCGCGCATCATGCGCTCGACCGGGTAGTCACGGGTGTAGCCGTACCCGCCGAGGAGCTGGACGGCGTCCGTGGTGACCTCCATGGCGATGTCGGAGGCGAAGCACTTGGCCGCGGCGCCGAGGTACGTCAGGTCGGCGTCGCCGCGCTCGGAGGCGGCGGCGGCCTGGTAGGTCAGGGCGCGGGCGGCCGAGACCTTCATGGCCATGTCCGCGAGCATGAACTGCACGCCCTGGAAGTCGCCGATCGGCTTGCCGAACTGCTTGCGCTCCTGGACGTAGCCCTTGGCGTAGTCCAGGGCGCCCTGGGCGATGCCGAGCGCCTGGGCCGCGATCGTGATGCGGGTGTGGTCGAGGGTCTTCATCGCGGTGGCGAAGCCGGTGCCCTCGGCGCCGATCATGCGGTCGGCGGGGATCCGGACGTTGTCGAGGTAGACCTCGCGGGTCGGGGAGCCCTTGATGCCGAGCTTCTTCTCCGGGGCGCCGAAGGAGACGCCCTCGTCGCCCTTCTCGACGACGAAGGCGGAGATGCCCTTGGAGCGCTTCTCCGGGTCGGTGACGGCCATGACCGTGTAGTACTCGGAGACGCCCGCGTTGGTGATCCAGCGCTTGACGCCGTTGAGGACCCAGAAGTCCCCGTCGCGCACGGCGCGCGTCTTCATGCCGGCGGCGTCGGAGCCGGCGTCCGGCTCGGAGAGCGCGTACGAGAACATCGCGTCGCCCTTGGCCAGGGGACCGAGGTACTTGGCCTTGAGCTCCTCGGAGCCGGAGAGGATCACCGGGAGGGAGCCGAGCTTGTTGACGGCCGGGATCAGGGAGGAGGAGGCGCAGACGCGGGCCACTTCCTCGATCACGATCACGGTCGCGAGGGCGTCGGCGCCCGCACCGCCGTAGGTCTCGGGCACGTGGACGGCGTGCAGGTCACTGGCGACCAGGGCGTCCAGGGCCTCCTGCGGGAAGCGGGACTCCTCGTCGACCGCGGCGGCGAACGGGAGGATCTTCGCCTCGGCGAGCGAGCGGACCGACTCGCGGAGCATGTCGTGCTCCTCGGCCGGGCGGTACAGGTCGAAGTCGGCAGAACCCGCCAAGATCTCTCACTCCCCAAGGGTGATGCGTGATGCTAACTACCGTTAAGTAACCCAAGCTTAGTCGCCCGGTCACGGATGGCGATATGGACGGCCGACGTGAGTTGCGTGACAGCAGTGGTGCTCCTGGGGAACGTCCCCGCGGGTGGGCCCGACTATGCTCAGTGGCCGCAATCGGCCCCGCACCTCTGGAGCACCCATGGCCCCCCTCAGGATCACTGTGATCGGCACCGGATACCTCGGCGCGACCCACGCCGCGGCGATGGCGGAGCTGGGCTTCGAGGTGCTGGGGCTGGACGTGGTGCCGGAGAAGATCGAGATGCTGGCGGCGGGCCGGGTGCCGATGTACGAGCCCGGGCTGGAGGAGCTGCTCGCCTCGCACGTGGCCGGGCTGCCGGGTTCGACGGGGCGGCTGCGGTTCACGACCTCCTGGGAGGAGGTCGGGGAGTTCGGCGACGTCCACTTCGTGTGCGTGAACACTCCGCAGAAGCACGGCGAGTACGCCTGCGACATGTCCTACGTCGACGCGGCGATGGCCTCGCTGGCCCCGCACCTGACGCGGCCGGTCCTCGTGGTCGGCAAGTCGACGGTGCCGGTGGGGTCGGCGGAGCGGCTGGCGGCGAAGCTCGTGTCGCTCGCTCCGGCGGGCGCGGACGTGGAGCTGGCCTGGAACCCGGAGTTCCTGCGCGAGGGCTTCGCGGTGCAGGACACCCTGCACCCCGACCGGATCGTGATCGGCGTGCAGGGCGAGCGCGCGGAGAAGCTGCTGCGTGAGGTGTACGAGACGCCGATGTCGGAGGGAACCCCGCTGGTGGTCACCGACTTCCCGACCGCCGAGCTGGTCAAGACCGCCGCCAATTCCTTCCTCGCCACCAAGATCTCGTTCATCAACGCGATGGCGGAGGTGTGCGAAGCCGCCGGCGGTGACGTGGTGAAGCTGGCGGAGGCCATCGGCTACGACGAGCGGATCGGCGCGAAGTTCCTGCGGGCCGGGATCGGCTTCGGCGGCGGCTGCCTGCCCAAGGACATCCGGGCCTTCATGGCGCGCGCCGGTGAGCTCGGCGCCGACCAGGCGCTGACCTTCCTGCGCGAGGTCGACTCCATCAACATGCGGCGCCGCGGGCACATGGTCGAGCTGGCCCGGGAAGCGGTGGGCGGGTCCTTCCTCGGCAAGCGGGTCGCGGTCCTGGGTGCGACCTTCAAGCCGGACTCGGACGACGTCCGCGACTCCCCCGCGCTGAACGTGGCCGGGCAGATCCACCTCCAGGGCGGCCAGGTCACCGTCTACGACCCCAAGGGCATGGACAACGCCCGGCGCGTCTTCCCCACCCTGGGGTACGCGGACTCCGCGCTGGAGGCGGCGCGGGGTGCGGAGGTGGTCCTGCACCTGACCGAGTGGCGCGAGTTCCGCGACCTGGACCCGGCGGAGCTGGGCCGCGTCGTCACCGACCCGCTGATCCTGGACGGCCGCAACGCCCTCGATCCCGAGCTCTGGCGCGCGGCGGGCTGGACGTACCGGGCGATGGGCCGCCCCCGCGCGTAGCGCCGGGCCGCCGGGCCGCGGCCCCGGACCCCGCCCCGCCCCGCCGAAGCCCGGGGGGGCCGGTCAGGGCCGGGGCGCACGAGGGCCCGTCGAGAGGCGCGTCATGAAGGGCCGCGCCGGTGTTGGGCGGCGCGGGAGGTGAATTCCGCGTCGCGGAGGACCCGTTGGGCGTTGCCCCAGGTCAGCAGGGCCAGGTCGGCCTCCGGCCAGCCTCGGTCCAGGAGTTCCGCGATCAGGCGGGGGTAGCCCGAGGGGTCGGTCAGGCCGGTCGGGCGGGAGGCGCCCTGTTCGGTGCCGAAGGCGGCGCCGAGGCCGACACCGTGGGGGCCTGCGACCGCGCGGACGTGGTCGACGTGGTCCGCCACCGCGTGCAGGGAGTCCCCGGTCCGCGTGGCGTCGAAGGTGACCATCGCCAGGCCGTTCGCCTCCCGCAGCGCGAGCAGGACCTCGTCCGTGACGTTGCCCGGGTGCGGGTTCAGGGCCGCGGCGGCCGTGTTCGAGATGACCACCGGGGCCTTCGAGGCCGCCGCGATCTGACGGGCCGCAGTCGGCGCGCACCCGGTCAGGTCCAGCACGATCCCCAGCCGGTTGGCCTCCTGGACCACCTCGTGGCCGAAGGCCGTCAGGTCCTGCTGGGCCCAGGGCGCTCCGGCGGGCGCGAAGATCCGTACGCCCAGCGCGTGGAAGGCGTGCAGCGCGCCCAGGGAGTCGGTCAGGGTCCGGCCGGGCACCGGGCCGAGGAACGAGGCGATCCGGCCGCGGTTGCGGGCGTCGGCCATGTCGTCGGCGGTCAGCGCGAGGCAGAGGCTGTCCGGGTAGCGGCGGATCAGGGCCAGCGCCACGTCGATCTGTTCCAGGGTGTCGGAGACGACCTGGTCGGTCGGGGTCCCCGCCTCGTGCGGGGTCAGGAGCGACCAGAACTGCGCGCCGACTCCGCCGGCGCGCAGCCGGGGGATGTCGGTGTCGACTCCGCTGTCCCCCGGCTTGTCGATGTCGTGGTACGGGCTCTGGCGCAGCGTCCAGACGAGCGTGTTGCACCCGTCGGCGACGGGCTGCACCGACAGCAGCGCGGCGGCCCGTTCCAGGGCGCCGACCGCCGTTTCGCTCGGTGCGGGGAGGTCTTCTGCTCCGATGCCCACGGAGTGGGGTTCATCCTGCAGGTCGGCCATGGCGTTCGCTCCGGTCTCGGCGGCAGCAGGGAGAGGTGCTGCCACCGTGACATGCGGGAGGCCCGGGTCGCCCGGCAGATGTGGCATTCGGGTGTAACCCGCAGGTCAGCGGGTCACACCCGGTCGCCGTACCGCCCGGCTCCCGTTAGATCACCGCGTTGGACGGGCCCCGGGACGCCGAGAGGTCCCGCGCCACCGCCTCCGCGTCGCGCAGCGCCCGTACCGCGTTCGACCAGGTCAGCTTGGCCAGGTCGGCCTTCGACCAGCCGCGCGTCAGCAGCTCCGCGATCAGGTTCGGGTAGCCCGCCACGTCGTCCAGGCCGGACGGGGTGAAGGCCGTGCCGTCGTAGTCCCCGCCGATGCCGATGTGGTCGATCCCGGCCACCTCGCGCATGTGGTCCAGGTGGTCGGCGACCGTGGCGGCGGTGGCCACCGGGCGCGGGCGCCGCGCCTCGAAGGCCCGGTGCAGGGCCATCGCCTCGGGCGTGGTGTCCAGGTGGTGGAAGCCGTGCGCCCGCAGGTTCGCGTCCGCGGCCAGCGTCCACTCGACGGCCGCCGGGAGGATGAACTTCGGTACGAAGGTGGCCATAGCCACCCCGCCGTTGGCCGGGAGCCGCTCCAGCACGTCGTCCGGGATGTTGCGCGGGTGGTCGCACACCGCGCGCGCCGAGGAGTGCGAGAAGACCACGGGCGCGGCCGAGACGGCCAGTGCGTCGCGCATCGTCGTCGCCGCCACGTGCGAGAGGTCCACCAGCATGCCGACGCGGTTCATCTCGCGGACGACCTCGCGGCCGAAGTCGGTGAGGCCACCGTGCCGGGGCTCGTCGGTCGCCGAATCCGCCCAGTCGATGGTGTCGTTGTGCGTGAGCGTCATGTACCGCACGCCCAGCTGGTGCAGGGCCCGCAGGGTGGCGAGCGAGTTGTTGATGGAGTGGCCGCCCTCGGCGCCCATCAGCGAGGCGATCCGGCCGTCGGCGCGGGCCGCCTCCATGTCGTCCGCCGTCAGCGCCCGCACCAGGTCGCCCGGGTAACGGTCGATCAGCTGGTCCACCGCGTCCACCTGTTCCAGCGTGGCGCTGACCGCCTCGTCGCCGGTCAGTTCGGTGCTCACGTACACCGACCAGAACTGCGCGCCGACCCCGCCGGCCCGCAGCCGCGGGATGTCGGTGTGCAGGTACGCCGACTGGTCGCCGGCGATGTCCCGCTGGTCCAGGTCGTAGCGGACCTGCTTGCGCAGCGCCCAGGGGAGGTCGTTGTGGCCGTCCACGACGGGGTGCTCGGCCAGGAGCTCTCGCGCCTCGTCCAGGCGCTGCGCCGCGCTCACTTGCCGAATCCGAAGGACTCCGCGCCCGCGACCTTCGTACGCAGCCGCTTGCCCTTCTCGGTGGCCTGGTCGTTCAGCTCCTGCTGGAAGTCGCGCATCCGGGCCAGCAGCTCGGTGTCGTGCGCGGCCAGCATCCGTACGGCCAGCAGGCCCGCGTTGCGCGCCCCGGCGACCGAGACGGTGGCGACGGGAACGCCTGCGGGCATCTGGACGATCGACATCAGCGAGTCCATGCCGTCGAGGTACTTCAGCGGCACCGGCACGCCGATGACCGGCAGCGGGGTGACGGAGGCGAGCATGCCGGGCAGGTGGGCGGCGCCGCCGGCCCCCGCGATGATCGCCTTGAGGCCGCGGCCGGCGGCCTGCTCCCCGTACTCGATCATCTCGCGCGGCATCCGGTGGGCGGAGACGACATCGACCTCGTACGGGATCTCGAACTCGTCCAGGGCCTGGGCGGCGGCCTCCATGACCGGCCAGTCGGAGTCCGAGCCCATGACGATGCCGATGACGGGACCAGCGGCGGAAGTGCTCATTGCGTGACCGTTCCTCTGAGGTAGTCGGCAGCGTGGCGTGCGCGCTCCAGCACATCGTCCAGGTCGTCGCCGTAGGTGTTGACGTGGCCGACCTTGCGGCCGTGTTTCACGTCCTTGCCGTACATGTGGATCTTCACCTGCGGGTCGTGGGCCATGCAGTGCAGGTACGCCGCGTACATGTCGGGGTAGTCCCCGCCGAGCACGTTCGCCATGACCGTCCAGCGGGCACGCGGGCGCGGGTCGCCCAGCGGGAGGTCCAGGACGGCCCGCACGTGGTTGGCGAACTGCGAGGTGATGGCCCCGTCCTGGGTCCAGTGGCCGCTGTTGTGCGGGCGCATGGCCAGTTCGTTGACCAGGATCCGGCCGTCGGCGGTCTCGAACAGCTCCACGGCCAGGTGGCCGGTCACGTCGAGCTCCTTGGCGATGCGCAGGGCGAGCGCCTGGGCCTCGCCGGCCAGCTCCTCCGAGAGGTTCGGGGCGGGGGCGATCACCGTGTCGCAGACCCCGTCCACCTGGACGGACTCCACCACCGGGTAGGCCACCGCCTGGCCGTGCGGGGAGCGGACGATGTTGGCCGCGAGCTCGCGGACGTACTCGACCTTCTCCTCCGCCAGGACGGGGACGCCCGCCCTGAAGGGCGCCTCCGCGTCGTCGGGGGTGCGGACGAACCACACGCCCTTGCCGTCGTATCCGCCGCGCACCGTCTTGAGGATGATCGGGAAGCCGCCCACCTCGTCCGCGAAGGCCGCCACGTCCGCCGGATCGCGCACGATCCGGTGGCGGGGGCTCGGCGCGCCGATCTCGTCGAGCTTGGCGCGCATCACCCCCTTGTCCTGGGCGTGCACCAACGCGTGGGGCCCCGGGCGGACGGGGATGCCGTCCGCTTCCAGAGCCCTGAGGTGTTCGGTCGGTACGTGCTCGTGATCGAAGGTGATCACGTCGCAGCCGCGCGCGAAGGCGCGCAGCGTCTCCAGATCGCGATAGTCGCCGATGACGACGTCGCTCACGACCTGGGCCGCCGAGTCCTGTGGGGTGTCACTGAGGATCTTGAATCTGATGCCGAGGGGGATGCCCGCCTCGTGGGTCATGCGGGCGAGCTGTCCGCCGCCGACCATGCCGACTACCGGGAACGTCACTCCTCCAGGGTATCCGGCGGGATTCCGCCATATGGACGTGGCCTGGCGCGGACCTGTCGGTGAGGCCCCCGGTGTGCCGTGCGTCGCACGCTTCCCGAAGGCACAGACGGGCCACAGGGGGGACACTTACCATGTGGGGGTTGACGGAGATGACCGGACGCCCCGCGCGGGGCGGTGACCTACAGGGACTGACCATTCAGATGAGCACGCCGGGGAACGGATCGGTTCTCGAACGCGTACGCGGTCTCGTTCGGGAGGTCGCCAAGTTCGGGGCGGTCGGCGGTCTGGGTGTGCTGGTCAACCTGGGTGTCTTCAACCTGATCCGCAGCACGACCGACCTCCAGGTCGTGCGCGCGAGCGTGATAGCCACCATCGTCGCCATCGCCACGAACTACCTCGGCTTCCGCTACTTCGCGTACCGGGACCGCGCCCAGAGCGGCCGCACCCGCGAGCTGGCCCTGTTCGCCGCCTTCAGCGCGATCGGCCTGGTCATCGAGAACGGCGTGCTGTACGCGGCCACGTACGGCTTCGGCTGGGACAGTTCGGTCGCCAGCAACGTCTTCAAGTTCATCGGCATCGGCGCCGCCACCGTCTTCCGCTTCTGGTCGTACCGGACCTGGGTCTTCAAGGCCCTGCCCGTGGCCGTACCCGTGGCCGCAGCGGCATTCGAGCAGTCCGAGCCGATGCCCGATCCGGCGCCGCTGCCCCGGCCCGAGCCCGGCCCGGAGCCGATGCCCGATCCGCTGCCGGATCCGGTGCCCAGTCCGATCCCGGCGCCCGCGAACACCTAAGGGGTGTCTGACGGATCAGGGTCGGGCCGGACCCGGCCGGTCCCCTACCGGACGGTGGCCTGCTCCGGCTCCGTCCGCCGCGGCGCCGTACGGCTGAGGAAGAGCGCGAAGACCGGCGGCTGCGCCTGGAGCAGTTCGAGACGGCCGCCGTCCGCCTCCGCGAGGTCCCGGGCGACCGCCAGGCCGATCCCGGTGGAGTTGCGGCCGCTGATCGCCCGCTCGAAGATCCGGCTTCCCAGATCGGGCGGGACCCCCGGACCCTCGTCCGTGACCTCCAGCACCGCCTGGTTGCCGACCACCCGCGTGCGCAGCGCGACGGTGCCGCCGCCGTGCATCAGCGCGTTCTCCACCAGGGTCGCCACCACCTGCGAGACCGCTCCCGGAGTGCCGACGGCCCGTACGCCCTGCTTGCCGGAGCGCACGATGGCCCGGCCCGCGCTGCGGTAGGCGGGGCGCCACTCCTCCACCTGCTGTTTGACGACCTCGTCGAGGTCGAAGGGGACCGCCGAGCCGGTCCGCGGGTCCCGCGAGTTCGTCAGGAGGCGCTGCACGACGTCCGTGAGCCGCTCCACCTGGGTGAGGGCGATCGACGCCTCCTCCCGCACGGTCTCCAGGTCGTCGGTGACGGTGATCTCCTCCAGCCGCATCGACAGCGCCGTGAGCGGGGTGCGCAGCTGGTGGGAGGCGTCCGCGGCGAGGCGGCGTTCGGCGGTCAGCATCCGGCCGATCCGCTCGGCGCTGGAGTCGAGGACGTCGGCGACCCGGTCCAGCTCGGGCACCCCGTACCGCTTGTGCCGGGGCCGCGGGTCGCCCGACCCCAGCCGCTCCGCCGTCTCGGCCAGGTCGGTGAGCGGGGAGGCCAGCCGGTTCGCCTGCCGTACGGCGAGCAGTACGGCCGCCACCACGGCCAGCAGCGCCACGGCGCCGACCACGGCCAGGGTCCGCCCGACCTCCTTGGTCACGGTGGAGCGGGACTCCTCGACGGTCACGATCTCGCCCTGCTCGCCGCGCGCGGTGCCCCGGATGACGTCGTCGTCGATGCGGTCACCGACCTCCACGGCCGACTGCCCGGGGACGGTGATCCTGGCGTGGTGGCCGATGTCGAGCTGGTCGGCGAGCGCCTGGGGGTCGATGGGCTTCTTCTCCAGGACGTTCGCCTCGACGATGCCCACCAGGCGCAGCGCCTCGGACTCGATGCGGTCCTGGGCGCTGCTGGTGATGGTCCGGGTCTCGACGATGACCAGGGAGACCCCGAAGACGGCGATCACGACGAGCACCACGGCGAGCGTGGAGTTGATCAGGCGGCGGCGCATGGCTCAGTCAACGCTCAGCTCTTCTCGAAGCGGAAGCCGACGCCGCGGACGGTGGCGATGTAGCGGGGGTTGGCGGCGTCGTCGCCGAGCTTCTTGCGCAGCCAGGAGATGTGCATGTCGAGGGTCTTGGTGGAGGACCACCACGTGGTGTCCCAGACCTCGCGCATGAGCTGGTCGCGGGTGACGACCCGGCCCGCGTCGCGGACCAGGACCCGCAGCAGGTCGAATTCCTTCGCCGTGAGCTGGAGCTCCTCCTCCCCCATCCAGGCGCGGTGCGACTCGACGTCGATGCGCACGCCGTGGGTGGCGGGGGCCTGGGCGGTCTCGTTCGCGCCGCGCCGGAGCAGGGCCCGGACCCGGGCCAGCAGTTCGGCGAGCCGGAAGGGCTTGGTCACGTAGTCGTCGGCGCCGGCGTCCAGGCCCACGACCGTGTCGACCTCGTCCGCGCGGGCGGTGAGGACCAGGATCGGGAAGCCGTGGCCCTCGGCGCGCAGCCGGCGGGCGACCTCCAGGCCGTCCATGCCCGGCAGGCCCAGGTCCAGGACGACCAGGTCGACGCCTCCCTGCAGTCCGGCGTCCAGGGCCGTGGGGCCGTCCTCCCGGACCTCGACCTCGTACCCTTCCCGGCGCAGGGCGCGGGCCAGGGGTTCCGAGATGGATGCGTCGTCCTCGGCGAGCAGTACACGCGTCATGTGGGTGATGGTAGTCCGCAGCGGCTGCCCCGAGGGGCACGCCTGCGGGACCCTCCTGATCTGTGGTTATGAGCAAGTGGGCGCCTTCGAATATGGTTGATCGGTTCCCGGCTTGCCTGTGATCCATGTCTCAAGTCCTTCCATATGGCGCAGTGTCCTGTCGTATGGTGGCGAGACGCCTGATGCACCACTCCGGGGATCTTTGTGCCGAAAAGCGAGCCAAAGACCTCAAATCCTGCTCTGGTCGGTTTGTCCGACCCAGCTGGCAGTGAATGACCTGTGGGCCGGGCCTTGTCAGCGCGAAGGTGCGCGACAGGGCGTGGATCCCGGTTACGGCTGACCCTTCGCCTCCGATCCGTCGGAGGCGGGACCCCAGGGCGTGGGGCGGGTCACCCGCTGCCGGTGCCGGCCACCCCCCACCGGGCGTTGAACAGCTCACGAAGCGAAGCGCGTCCCGACCAAGCAAGGATCGACCATGGCTTCCAGCCTGACGAGGGACTCGGCGGATCCGTCCAACGAGAAGACCTTCTTCGGCCACCCCCGTGGCCTGGCCACGCTGTTCATGACCGAGATGTGGGAGCGTTTCTCCTACTACGGCATGCGCGCACTTCTCGTGTACTACCTGGTCTCGGGCGGCGCCGACGCAGCCACCGGCAGCCAGGGCGGCGGTCTGGCCATGACCGCGGCCACGACCACCGCGATCTACTCCGTGTACGTCTCCATGGTCTACCTGATGGCCATGCCGGGCGGATGGTTCGGAGACCGCGTCTGGGGCGCCCGCAAGACGGTCGCCATCGCCGGCTTCGTGATCATGGCTGGTCACCTCTCGCTGGCCGTCCCCGGCCAGGCGATGTTCTTCGTCGGTCTGATCCTCGTGGCGGCCGGTTCCGGTCTGCTGAAGGCCAACATCTCGACGATGGTCGGCCACCTGTACGACGGCCCGGAGGACCCGCGCCGCGACGGTGGCTTCACCCTCTTCTACATCGGCATCAACCTCGGCGCCTTCGTCGCCCCGCTCGTCGTCGGCACGGTCGGCAAGGAGCACAACTGGCACCTGGGCTTCGCCCTCGCCGCCCTCGGCATGGGCCTGGGTCTCACCCAGTTCCTGCTCGGCACCAAGCACCTGAGCCCGAAGAGCAGCGTGGTCCCGAACCCGCTGTCCCCGGAGGAGCGCAAGGCCGTCCTCACGAAGCTCGTCTTCGCGGTCCTGGGTATCGCCGTCTTCTACGGCGCCGTGGTCGCCCTGGGTGCCTACACGCTGAACTGGGCCCTGGTCCCGCTGACGCTGGCCGGCCTGTTCATCCCGATCGCCGTGCTGGTGCGCATCAAGCGCGACAAGGACCTGTCGGGCTCCGAGCAGTCGAAGATGACCGCGTACATCTGGTTCTTCATCGCGGCCGCCGTCTTCTGGATGATCTACGACCAGGGTGGCTCCACGCTGTCCCTGTTCGCGGACGACAAGACCGCCGGCACCATGTTCGGCTTCGACTTCTCGGCCACCTGGTACCAGTCGCTGAACCCGCTGTTCGTGATGGCCCTGGCCCCGGTCTTCGCCTGGCTGTGGCTGTGGCTGGCCCGCAAGAACCAGGAGCCGAACACCATCGTGAAGTTCGCGATGGGCCTGGTCCTGATCGGCGCCTCGTTCTTCGTCTTCATCGTCCCGATGGGCATGGCGACCGGCGACGTCAAGGTCTCCCCGATGTGGCTGGTCTCGATCTACATGATCCAGACCATCGGTGAGCTGTGCGTCTCCCCGGTCGGCCTCTCCGTCACCACGAAGATGGCCCCGCAGAAGTACGCCTCCCAGATGATGGGTGTCTGGTTCCTCGCGGTCACCGCCGGTGACTGCATCACCAGCCTCCTGTCCATCGGCGGGGTGGACCTCAACGGCACCTGGGTGATCGCCTTCCAGGCGCTCGCCGCGGTCCTGGCCGGCGTCGCGGTCTACGCGTACCGCAAGAAGGTCCAGACCCTCATGGGCGGCGTGCACTGACGCACCCCCCTGGCACGTGAGCGGCCCGGCACACCGAACGGTGTGCCGGGCCGCTCGCGTTTCCGGGTCAGCGCGTGCCGCGCAGGCGGCGCCACGGAGTGAAGGTGAAGACCGCGCCGCCGAGCAGGATCACCGTGCCGGCGACCAGGGCCAGGGCCTGGATGCCGCCCTCGTCCTCGGCGCCGGTGTCGGCGAGGCCGCCCGAGGTGCTGGTGCCGGTGCTGGTCGAGGAGCCGGAGCCGCCCGCCTGGGCGGTGGTGTCCAGCTCCAGCGAGACGCCGCTGCTGGCCGCCTTGCAGGGGACGTTGATCGGCGTCGAGCCCGGGGCCATCGTGACGTCGATCGTCAGCTGGTCCGGGCTGAGCGTCACCTTGCCGGTCTTGCCGGGCTTGTAGGTGCCGGTCATGTCACTGAGGCTGACCGGGCCCTTGTCCGGGATCGCCTCGGCGTTGGCCGGGCCGGAGACCTTGACCGTGCCGCTGTCGGCGCCGCCGAGTTTGACGTCCATCGAGGGCTTGAGGGCCCCCGCCGGCAGGGCCATGGGCGCGGCCATCGCGCCCTTGGCGGTCTTGACGGTCAGGTCGTAGCTGCCGCCGTTCTTCTTGGCGTTGATCGTGACCGGGGTCTTGATGCCCCCCGGGACGACCGGACCGCAGTCGAAGGAGACCTCGACGGGCTTGCCCGGGAAGTCGGTCTGGCCGCCGCCTCCCCCGGTGGTGGAGCCGCCCGAGGTGGTGGTGGAGCCGCCGGTGGTGGTGGAGCCGCCGGTGGTGGTGGAGCCGCCGGTGGTGGTGGAGCCGCCGGTGGTCGCTCCGCCGGTGGTCGCTCCGCCCGTGGTCGCCCCGCCCGTGGTCGCGCCACCGCTCGTGGTGCCCCCGCTGGTCGTGCCGCCGCTGGAGCCGGCCGACACGTCGATGGTCGCCCCGCCCTTCACCTCGCCCACCGGTGCGCACTTGGTGACGAAGGTGCCGAAGGAGAACGTGACGGCGACGTCGTACTTGCCGGGGGTCAGGGTGATCTTGCCGGCCTTGGTGAGCTTCAGCTTGCCCTTCATGGGCGACATGACCATCGGGGCCTTCTTGGGGATCGGCGGGTTCTTCTTCTCCCCGACGACCTTCAGCTCGCCCATTCCCTCGCCCAGCGCGATCCAGCCGGTGGGCTGGACCGCGTCCTTGGGGATGTCCATCAGGTCCGTGTTGTTCGAGGCGGGCTTGACCGTCTCCCAGACCACGTCGACCTCGTCTCCGACCTTGGCCGCGGCCGGGGCGGTGATCTTGGCAGTGGTCTCGCCCTCCACGGGGTCGCCGCCGCCGGCCGGCGGCACGCATTTGACCTTGTACGTGGCCTCGGCGGCCACGGCGGGAGAAGCCGAAATGGCGATACCCGCGCCGCCGAGCAGCAGCGCGACCACGGCCGCGCTCACCCTCCGTTGGGTCTTCACGAATGTCCCTTCGTCGTCGAACGGTTCTCAGACGGTGCGGACGTCTGTGGTGCTGTCTCCGGCGCGCTGTCCGGGTTGAACCACGGCAGGACCGCCGTGGTGGTCTCAGGTGGCTCCGGCACCAGCCCGGAGCGGGCCGGCCCGGGCCCCCGGTGGCGGCCTGCGGCGGCCGCGGCGCGCGGCCGGACCTTGTCGACGACGGCCATGCCGACGCGGAAGAGGGCGGCCGGGATCACCAGCAGGAGCAGGCCCCAGAAGAGCAGGACCCCGTACGGCCGGTCCACGCCCCAGGGCTGGGTGGCCACGACGGTCTCGCCGTACTTGAGGGAGATCGTGTAGTCGCCGTAGGCGCCCGCGGTGAGGGCGACGTCCAGGGCGATCTCCGCCTTGCCGCCCGGCGGGATGCTGCCCTTCCACCGGGCCTCCTCCCACAGGGGCGCGAACACCCCGTGGGCGGTGCCGAGCTGGAAGACCGGGTCCTTGACCGGGGCCGAGCCGAGGTTGCCGACGGTGACCTTGAACTTCCGGCTGGGCGGGGCTCCGAACCAGGTCAGCACCCCGTCCTCGCCTTCCAGCCGGACCCCGGTGAGCATCGCCAGGCGGGGCGTGCCGGATTCGGCGGGCAGTTCGGCCACCGGGTGGTCGGTGATCTTCAGGGGCGCGGCCACGGTGGACTGGTCGCCGTTGACGGAGGTGACGTTGACGACGCAGGGGCAGGGCTTGGGCGGCGCCACCACGGGCAGCTGCGCGGAGAAGCGGCCGTCGTCGGCGACCGAGACGGCCGCCCCGTCGGCGTTGGCGCAGCTGTTGGTGCCGCCGATCATGTTCTGCCCGCAGACCAGCAGCATCACCAGCGTCCTGGGCCGCCACCCGGTGCCGGTGACGGTGATCCCGGTGCCCTTGGCGGCCTCCTGGAGCGAGAGCGCCACGGCGGGCTTGCCCTCGTCGGCGGCGGCCGTGGGCGCCGGGAACAGCGCCAGCGCGCACACCGCCAGCCCCGCGGCGAGCAGGGCTCCGACTCTTCTCACCTGGAGGCTCCCGTCAGTTCGTGGTCGGGTGCGGGGGTCGGCGCGGGCGGCTCGTCGCCCGGCGCGTCGTCCGACGCGCGCCGGCGGGGCCGCCTGCCGCGTACGAGGAACAGCGCGGCCGCGGCGGTTCCGCCGAGGCCGAGCAGGCCCAGACCCGTCCAGCCGGCGAGGTCCCAGGGCACGAGCCAGCGCGTACCGCTCCCGACGGCCGGGGCGGCGCCGGGGGCGGTGACCGTGAGGGCGACGCGGACCCGGTCCGCCACGGGGGCGCCGGGCCAGGGCTCGGTCAGTTCCACCCGCTGACCGGGGAGCAGTTCCACCGGCAGGGGCCGGGCGCCGCGGCCCGGGACCTCGCCGAGGAGACCTTCGGCGTGGATCGCGAGCTCGGGGGCGAGGGCCACGTTCCCCCGGTTGACCAGGGTGTAGGCGACGACCGCGGCCGGGCCCCGGCCCCGTACGGCGACGTCCTCGACGGTGAGGGCGGCCAGGGTGGGGCCACTGACCCTCAGGTGGATCCGTACGCCCACCTCGTGGCCGCTTGCCGTCGCGACCACCGCGGCGGGGTGGTCGCCGGGCGGGGACGCGGGCGGCACGGTGACGGTGAAGGGGACCACCGCGCGGGTGCGCGGCGGGATCTTCACCGTGGCACCGGCGCCGAAGCTGATCCAGGCTCCGGCGCCGTGCGCGGCACCTGCCGAGCGGCCTTCGGCAGCGGGCCCGGCCGGGCGCACCGCGAAGGCGCCGTCGGCCGTGTTGTAGGCGTCGGCCCCGCGCAGGGTGACGGTGCGTTCCCGGTCGGTGGTGTTGACCAGGGCGAGGCGGTCCTCCAGCACGGTGCCGGGGGTGCCCGACAGATAGAAGTACGGGCGGACCGCGCCGGGCCGGGCGGCCGTCCCGGCGGCGGGCTCGGCGGTCCAGCCCGGGTCGTCGGCGGCCGCGGGGGCCGCGCCGGCCGCGTACAGCGCGGTGGCCGCGAGGAGCAGCACCCCGAGCCGTCGGAAGGTGTGGAGCACGCGCATGGCCGGGGTGCTCCGATCAGGACCGGGCCCGCTGGCCGCGCCGGGTCAGCCAGAGCACCCCGGCGGCGCCGGACAGCAGCACGGTGCCGCCGAGGGTGCCGAGGGCGAGGGCGGAGTCGGTGGGGCCGGTCTGCGGGAGGGTGCCGTCCGTGTCGCCGCCGGACTGCGCGGCGGCGCCGCCCGCGGCGGTGACGTCCAGTTCCAGGGACGGGCCCGGGCTGTTGCCGGGGGTGCAGGTGGTCGTGGTGCCCATCGCCTTGATGGTGAGCACTCCGGCGGTGAAGGTGACCTTGCCGCTCTTCTTGGGCGTGTAGGTGCCCGACAGGTCGGTGATCTTGATGGGGGTGTTGGCGGGCGCGGCCTCGGGGTTGGGCGGGCCCGAGACCGGTACGGAGACCTTCTCGGCCCCGCCGACGAGGATGACGGCGCTGGGGTTCATCGCGCCCTTGCCCAGTTCGATCGGGCTGGACGAGACACCCTTCTGGAAGGACATCGTCAGCTTGTAGCCGTCGCCCTCCTTGACGGCCTTGATGTCGATGGGCGATACGGCCGACTTGTCCCCGATCGGGGTCTTGCAGTCGTAAGCCACGTCGACGACTGCGGCGTGCGCTGCGGGGGCGGCAAGCAGGACCGCCGATCCGGCCAGCGCGGACGCCAGCGCGAGCGCGGTGGAACGTTTCCGGTCGGACACCTTCGTCTTCCCCTCGGGCCACAAATTCCTGACGACACATCAGATTGGTGGCTCAAGGTACGCCCGGGACCTTACGGAGGGAAGACAAAGGGCAGGCCGGAATTGACCGTTCGTCAGCGGACGCGGACACCCTTCTGCCACACCGCGGAAACGAGCGGGACACCGGGGCGGTAGGCCAGGTGGACGTGGCTGGGGGCGTCCAGGAGGGCCAGGTCGGCGCGGGCTCCGGGCGTGACGGCGCCGATGTCGGTGCGGCGCAGCGCGCGGGCGCCGCCGGCCGTCGCGGACCACAGGGCCTCGTCGGGGGTCATCCGCATGTCGCGGACGGCGAGCGCGATGCAGAACGGCATCGAGCTGGTGTAGGAGGAGCCGGGGTTGCAGTCCGTGGACAGCGCGACGGTGGCTCCCGCGTCGATCAGGCGCCGGGCGTCGGGCCACTGGGCGCGGGTGGAGAACTCGGCGCCGGGCAGCAGGGTGGCCACCGTGGTGGCGGCGGCCTGGGCCAGGGCGTCGACGTCCGCGTCGGTGAGGTGGGTGCAGTGGTCCGCGGAGGCGGCTTCGAGCTCGACGGCGAGCTGGACGCCGGGGCCGTAGGAGAGCTGGTTGGCGTGGACGCGCGGGATCAGCCCGGCGGCGGCGCCCGCGGTGAGGATCGCGCGGGCCTGGTCCCCGTCGAAGGCGCCCTTCTCGCAGAAGACGTCCACCCAGCGGGCGTACGGGGCGCAGGCGGCCAGCATCTCGCCGGTGACGAGGTCCACGTAGCCGGCCGGGTCCTCGGCGTAGTCCGGGGAGACGATGTGCGCGCCGAGGTAGGTGACCTCCTCGGTGTGCGCGGCGGCGATGCGCAGGGCGCGGGCCTCGTCGGCGGTGGTCAGGCCGTAGCCCGACTTGGTCTCGAAGGTGGTGGTGCCCTGGCGGCGGGCCTCGTCCAGGTGGCGCACCAGGTTGGCTTCGAGCTCGGCGTCGGTGGCGGCGCGGGTGGCGGCGACCGTGGTCCGGATGCCGCCGGCGGAGTAACTGCGGCCGGACATGCGGGCGTTGAACTCCGCAGTGCGGTCGCCGGCGAAGACCAGGTGCGAGTGGGAGTCGACGAAGCCGGGGATGACGGCGCGGCCGTCGGCGTCGTACGTGTCGTCCGCCGCCGGAGCCCGGCCGGCGGGGCCGACCCAGGCGATGCGGTCCGCGTCGACGACGACCGCGGCGTCCTGGATCAGGCCCAGAGGGGATCCGTCGCCGAGGGCGGGGTCGTTGGTGACGAGGCTGCCGATGTTGGTGATGACAGTGGTGGCCATGGGGGTTCCTCTCAGAGGGTTCCCGGGGAACCCCCACAACGTCAGCCGCGGACGGCCGCGATGGACTCGATCAGGGCGGACGGGACGTCCGGGACCAGGGTGTGGGCGCCGTCGCGGACCACGTGACGGCCGCCCACCACCGTGTGGCGGACATCGGCGGCCGACGCGGCGAAGACGGCCGTCTCGGCGCCCAGGCGCGGCAGCGGGCCCGCCGTCCGTACGGAGTCCAGGGCGATGGTGGTGAAGTCCGCGAGCGCGCCCGCCTCCAGGCGGCCCGCGTCGGGCCGGCCGAGCGCAGCGTGGCCGTCGGCGGTGGCCGCGGTCAGCAGCGCGTTCGCCGTCCAGTGGCCCCGGGTACGGCTGCGCAGGCGCTCGTCGAGCTCCATCGCGCGGGCCTCTTCGAGCAGGTCGATCACGGCGTGGCTGTCGCTGCCGAGGGAGAGCGGGCTGCCCGCGCGCTGGAGGCGGGTCGCCGGGCCGATGCCGTCGGCGAGGTCGCGTTCCGTGGTGGGGCACATGCAGGTGCCGGTGGTCGTGGTGCCGAGGAGGGCGATGTCCTCGTCGGTGAGGTGCGTGTTGTGGACGCCGGTGGTGCGCGGGCCGAGCACGCTGTGGTCGGCGAGGAGCTGGGTCGGGGTCCGGCCGTGCGCGGCCTGGCACGCCTCGTTCTCCGCGGTCTGCTCGGAGAGGTGGACGTGCAGCGGGGCCCGGCGCTCCTCGGCCCAGCGTGCGACGGTGGCCAGCTGGTCGGCGGGCACGGCGCGCACCGAGTGGATCGCCGCGCCGATCAGGGCGTGCTCGCGCGGCTTGAGGGCGCTCACCCGCTCCGCCCACGCGTCGGCGGTGCCGTCGGAGAAGCGCAGCTGGTGCGGGTTCGGGGCCTCGCCGAAGCCCGCCGAGAGGTAGGCGGTGTCGAGGAGGGTGATCCGGATGCCCGCCTCGGCGGCGGCCTCGATCAGGGCCTCGCCCATGGCGTTCGGGTCGGCGTACGGGGCGCCGCCCGGGGCGTGGTGGACGTAGTGGAACTCGCCGACGTTCGTGATGCCGGCCAGCGCCATCTCGGCGTACACGGCGCGGGCGAGCGCGAAGTACGTGTCGGGGGTGAGGTTCTGGGCGACCTTGTACATGAAGTCGCGCCAGGTCCAGAAGGTGCCCGAGCCGACCTGGACCAGGGAGCGCAGGGCCCGGTGGAAGGCGTGGCTGTGGGCGTTGGCCAGGCCCGGGAGGGTGAGGCCGCGCAGGACCTCGGCGCCGAAGGGCGGGGTCCCGGTCCCGGTACGCAGGGCGGCGATCCGCCCGTCGGCGCCCACCTCCAGGGCGACGCCCGGCTCGACATGGGTGCCGAGCCAGGCGTGCTCCAGCCAGTACGTCTTGTCCGCGATCAGCGACACGCGAGGCCTTCCAGTACGTCGGCGAGGGCGAGGACGCCGGCCACGCAGTCGTCCTCGGCGGCGAACTCCCGCGGGGAGTGGGAGACGCCGGTGGGGTTCCGTACGAACAGCATCGCGGTCGGGACGGCCGCGGAGAGGATTCCGGCGTCGTGTCCCGCCCCGGTGCCGAGCACGGGGACGGCTCCGCCCAGGATCCGGTTCATCTCGTCGCGCAGGGCGTGCTCGAACTCGACGACCGGGGTGAAGGACTCCCGGACGATGCCGAGGTCGATGCCGTCCTGGTCGGCGCGCTCGCGGGCGGCCTTCTCGATGGCGGTGACGACCGTGTCGAGGGTGGCCTGGTCGGCGGCGCGGGAGTCGAGCCAGCCCCGCACGAGGGAGGGGATGGCGTTGACCCCGTTGGGCTCGACCGAGATCTTCCCGAAGGTGGCCACGGCCCCGGCGAGGGCCGCCTCGGTACGGGCGGCCAGCACGGTCGCCGCGTACGTCAGCATCGGGTCGCGGCGGTCCACCAGGCGGGTGGTGCCCGCGTGGTTGGCCTCGCCGCGGAAGTCGAACCGCCACCGGCCGTGCGGCCAGATGGCGGAGGCGATGCCGACGCGGTCCCCGGACAGGTCCAGGGCCCGGCCCTGCTCAACGTGCAGCTCGACGAAGGCGCCGATCCGGCCGAGACGTTCGGGATCGGCCCCGATGCCCTCGGGGTCGTATCCGGCGGCCTCCATGGCCTGGGGCAGGGAGATTCCCTCGGCGTCGCGGAGCTCGTACGCCTTCTCCTTGGTCAGCTGCCCGGCGGCGAGGCGGGAGCCGACGCAGGCGAGCCCGAAGCGGGCCCCTTCTTCGTCACCGAAGTTGGTGATGGCGAGCGGCCTGCTGAACTCCGCGCCCTTCCTGCGGAGTTCGTCCAGGGCCGCGAAGGAGGACACCACTCCGAGGGGGCCGTCGAAGGCCCCGCCGTCGGGGACGGAGTCCAGGTGGGAGCCGGTGACCACGGCGTCCCCCGCGAGGGGGTCGCCGAGCCAGGCCCACTGGTTGCCGTTGCGGTCGGTCTCGTACGTCAGCCCGCGCGCCTCGGCCTGCTCCTGGAACCAGGTCCGGCAGTCGGCGTCGGCCCCGCTCCAGGCGTACCGGCGGTACCCGCCGGTACCGGCATCGCGCCCGACCGGCGCGAGTTCCGCCCACATGGAGTGGAAGGAGGAAGCCTCACTCACGCGGAGTCACCCTCGCGCATGGGGACGCGGACGCCGCGCTCGTCGGCCACCGTCTCGGCGATGTCGTAGCCGGCGTCGACGTGGCGGATGACGCCCATGCCCGGGTCGTTGGTGAGGACGCGGCGGATCTTCTCGCCCGCGAGCTTGGTGCCGTCGGCGACGGTGACCTGGCCCGCGTGGATGGAGCGGCCCATGCCGACGCCGCCGCCGTGGTGGATCGAGACCCAGGAGGCGCCGGAGGCGACGTTGACCATGGCGTTGAGCAGCGGCCAGTCGGCGATCGCGTCGGAGCCGTCGAGCATGGCCTCGGTCTCGCGGTACGGGGAGGCCACCGAACCGCAGTCGAGGTGGTCGCGGCCGATGGCCAGCGGGGCGGCCAGCTCGCCGCTCGCGACCATGTCGTTGAAGCGCTCGCCGGCCTTGTCGCGCTCGCCGTAGCCGAGCCAGCAGATGCGCGCGGGCAGGCCCTGGAAGTGGACGCGCTCGCCCGCCATCTTGATCCAGCGGTGCAGGGACTCGTTCTCCGGGAAGAGCTCCAGCATCGCCTTGTCGGTCTTGGCGATGTCCGAGGCCTCGCCGGACAGGGCGGCCCAGCGGAAGGGGCCCTTGCCCTCGCAGAACAGCGGCCGGATGTAGGCGGGGACGAAGCCGGGGAAGGCGAAGGCGCGGTCGTAGCCGGCCAGCTGGGCCTCGCCGCGGATGGAGTTGCCGTAGTCGAAGACCTCGGCGCCCGCGTCCATGAAGCCGACCATGGCCTCGACGTGCTTGGCCATGGACTCGCGGGCCCGCGTGGTGAAGCCGGCCGGGTCCTTGGCCGCGTAGGCCGCCATGTCGTCGAAGTCGACGCCGGTCGGCAGGTAGGCGAGCGGGTCGTGCGCGGAGGTCTGGTCCGTCACGATGTCGATCGGGGCGCCCTCGGCGAGCATCTGCGGGAGCAGGTCGGCGGCGTTGCCGAGCAGGCCGATGGAGAGCGGCTTGCGGGCGTCGCGGGCCTCGACGGCGAGCTGGAGGGCGTGCTGGAGGCTGTCGGCCTTCACGTCCAGGTAGCGGTGCTCGATGCGGCGCTCGATGGCGCGCGGGTCGACGTCGATGCAGATCGCGACGCCGTCGTTCATCGTCACGGCCAGCGGCTGGGCGCCGCCCATGCCGCCGAGGCCGGCGGTCAGGGTGATGGTGCCGGCGAGGGTGCCGTTGAACTTCTTGGCGGCGACCGCGGCGAAGGTCTCGTACGTGCCCTGGAGGATGCCCTGGGTGCCGATGTAGATCCAGGATCCGGCGGTCATCTGGCCGTACATGGTCAGGCCGAGGTGCTCCAGGCGGCGGAACTCCTCCCAGTTGGCCCAGTCGCCGACGAGGTTGGAGTTGGCGAGCAGGACGCGCGGGGCCCACTCGTGGGTCTGCATGACGCCGACCGGGCGGCCGGACTGGACGAGCATCGTCTCGTCCTGCTTGAGCGTCCGCAGGGTGCGGACCATGGCGTCGTACGAGCGCCAGTCGCGGGCGGCCTTGCCGGTGCCGCCGTAGACGACGAGCTTGTCGGGGTGCTCGGCGACCTCGGGGTCGAGGTTGTTCTGCAGCATGCGGAGGGCGGCTTCCTGCTGCCATCCCAGGGCGCTGAGCTCGGTGCCTCGCGCGGCGCGTACGGGGCGGGGTCCTGACATGGCGGTGCCTCCTCCGATGTTGGTCAATCTATTCACATCCTGACTTCCTGAATAGATTCAGTCAACAGCTGCGGGCCGACCCGCCGGATGATTGGCTGACGGACATGGCTGCCGAGGTGCCTGCGGGCATGCACGCGAGGACGCACGAGGAGGGCGCCGCAGGGCGCCGTGACCTGGCCGTACGAGCCGCGGTCGAGCAGGGTCTGGTGGGCGGGGCGGACGGCTCCGAGCCCCTGGTCTGCCTGCTGGACACGGCCGGGATCCGGTCCTCCGCCGCCGCCCTGACCAGCGCCTTCGAGGCCGTGGTGGCGCCCGGGACCCCCGTCCTGCACGCCTTCGCGGTGAAGGCGTGCCCGCTCGTGCCGGTGCTGCGGCTGCTGGCGGACTGCGGCCTCGGCTGCGAGGTGGCCAGCCCCGGCGAGCTCGCGCTGGCCCGGGCGGCCGGGGTGGAGCCGGAGCGGACCGTCCTGGACTCCCCCGCCAAGACGGCGGCCGAGCTGCGCGAGGCCCTGGCCCTCGGCATCGCCGTCAACGCCGACAACCGGCAGGAGCTGGAGCGGCTGGACGCCCTGGTCGCCGCGGCCCCGACCCGGTCACCGATCGGGGTCCGGATCAACCCCCAGACCGGGGCCGGATCCATCGACGCCCTGTCCACCGCCACGGCGACCTCGAAGTTCGGGATCGCGCTGCGCGACCCGGGCGCGCGCGGGTGGCTCGTACGGGCCTTCCTCGACCGCCCGTGGCTGACCCGGCTGCACACCCACTCAGGCTCGCAGGGCGTCCCGCTGCCGCTGATCGCGGAGGGCGTACGGGAGCTGCACGCGCTGGCCGAGGAGATCAACGCGGCGGCGGGCCGCCGCCAGGTCGACACCCTCGACATCGGCGGCGGCCTGCCGGTGAACTTCACCTCGGACGAGCCGACCCCGACGTACGCGCAGTACGTGAGCGCCCTGCGCGAGGCGGCTCCCGCGCTCTTCGACGGCTCGTACGGCCTGGTCACTGAGTTCGGCCGGTCCCTGCTGGCCAAGCACGGGCTGGTCCTCGCCCGGGTGGAGTACACCAAGACAACCGGGTCCCGCCCGATCACCCTCACCCACGCGGGGGTCCAGCTGGCGACCCGGACGGTGTACGCCCCGGCGGCCTGGCCGGTGCGGATCCTGCCGTACGACGCGAAGGGCGCCCCGAAGGACGGTGACCCCGTCGCCCAGGACATCGCCGGACCGGCCTGCTTCGCGGGCGACCTGCTCGCCACGGCCCGGGAGCTGCCGCGGCTGGACCCCGGCGACCTGATCGGCGTCCCGGACACGGGCGCGTACTTCTTCACCGCCCACTACGGCTACAACAGCCTGCCGCGCCCGGCGGTCCACGGCTTCACGGTCGCCCCGGAGGGGGAGGTCCGCTTCGCCCTGGTCCGCCCGGCGCAGTCCCTCACGGAGATCGTCGCGGAGGCCGGCGGCGCGTTCGGGGACGCTCTGCTGCTCTAGGCCCTGCCCTGCCCTGTCCGCCTAGCCGTTGACGGTCTTGTCGTAGCGCAGGGCGACGTAGCCGGAGGCGGCGTGGCCCGCGATGCGGCCGTCGGAGCCGCCGTTCAGGTAGTCCTGACCGCGCATCATGTCGTCCGAGGTGTTGGCCTCGTGGATGTACGAGAACTTGCCGGCGGCCTTGTCGACCCACTTCTCGAAGAGCACGACGTGCCCGTCCTGGGTGTTCAGGGCGTCGCCCGGCTGGAGGTCGGACTTGGAGATGACGCTGCTGACGCCCGGCAGGCTGTAGGTCGTGTAGCTGGTGTTGGCGTGCCAGGCCATGGAGACGAAGCCGGAGCAGTCGGTGCGGTAGGTGTGGTCGCCGTCCGGGTCGCTCGCGTAAGCACCCTGGTTGTACGGGATGTCGCGGTTCAGCCAGTTCACGGCGCGGCTCATGATCTCGCTGCGGGCGATCTGCCCTCCCTGGGTGGAGGGCGTGGGGGTGGGGGGCGCCGGCGGCTGGTAGGTGCAGTCGCTCGCGTAGGCGGAGAGCAGGGTCTGGGTCCAGCCGCTCGCGTCGACCGGGTCGCTGGAGTGGTAGGCGATGTCGGTGCCCTTGCCGTCGGTGGGGTCGGCGTCGTGGTACCAGTACATGCCGCCGTTCGTACGGCCGTAGTAGAGGCCGCCGCCGGGCGAGACCAGGCTGTCGACCGCGGACCAGCCGTCGCTCTTGAGCTCCGAACGCTCCCAGTCCCCCACGCCGTTGACCTGGTAGGAGAGCAGTTTGCCGTCGGCGGTGCTGGCGATCAGGACGTCGTCACCGGCGGCGGCGAGCGTCTTGAGGACGAAGCCCTCGTCGATCACCGCGTGCTTGGCGATGTGCTCGGGGCCGGCGGGCTTGGCCTGGGAGACGTTGTAGCGGTGGAGCTGGCCGGCGACCGTGCCGTAGAGGTGGCCGTAGCCGTCGTAGACCATCTTGTCGAAGGTCCAGCCGCTGTCCCAGAGCTTCGTGACGCCGGCCAGGGCCAGCGCGTTGTCGTTGGTCTGGATGTCGACGCGGTACAGCTCGCCGGCCGTGGACGTGACGAGCACGGTGTTGAAGTTGAGGGTGGCCATCGCCTTGGGCGTGAAGCCGAGGCCGGGGCCGATCAGGGTCTTGACCCGGTCGCCGGTGTTGGGGGATATCGCCGTGTAGGTGAGGCGTCCGTCGGCGAGCGTGCCGTAGATCGACACGTTGCCGCCGCAGATGGCGGCGGCCTGGGCCGGCGTCGAGGTGAGGGTGACCATGCCCAGGGTCGTGGCACCGAGGGCGAGGGTGGCGGCGGACCGGCGGAGGGCGCGGCGGAGCGACATGGCTTTCTCCTGCGGAGAGAAGTGGGAAGGGGCGCGGGAGGTCCACCCGACCGACGACAGCTGCCCTGCAGGTGCAGCTGTGCGGTCTGTTGCGGGTGTGGCGCCCGGTGACGTCCACTAATTTCGTTGCCCGGCCCGGGAGTTGGAAGGCCGGCCGGCTGGACGGAAGCGGTCCTGGCCGGTTCGGTCCGCGGGCGGGGCAGGCCCGGGTCAGGGCGGGCCGGAGCGGGGCAGGGCAGGCCGGAGGGGGGCAGGGCGGGCCGGAGGGGGCCGGAGCGGGGCGGGCCGGAGCGGGGCCGGGCGGGGCAGGGCGGGTCAGGGCGGGCCGGAGCGGGGCGGGGCAGGCCGGGTCAGGGCGGGCCGGAGCGGGACGAGGCAGGCCGGATCGGGACGGGGCGGGGCGGGCCGGAGCGGGGCAGGCCGGAGCGGGGCGGGGCGGATCGGGACAGGTCAGGGCAGGCCGGAGGGGGGGCAGGGCAGGCCGGAGCACGCCGGAGCGGGGCAGGGCGGATCGGGACGGGGCAGGCCGGAGCGGGGCCGGGCGGGGCAGGCCGGGGCAGGCCGGGGCAGGGCGGGGCGGGCCGGAGCGGGGCAGGGCGGGACGGAGCGGGGCAGGGCGGGGCGGGCCGGAGCGGGGCAGGGCGGATCGGGACGGGGCAGGCCGGAGCGGGGCGGGGCGGATCGGGACAGGGCAGGGCAGGCCGGAGCGGGGCAGGGCAGGGTCGGGCCGGAGCAGGCCGGAGCGGGGCAGGGCGGGGTCGGCCAAAGGCAGGGCGTCAGGCCGGGACGGAGCCGGACGGGGCCCGGACGGGGTTCAGCCGGCGAGCGTGACCGCCACGGCGGGGGCCAGGCCCGCGACGAGGCCCTCCGGGGTCAGGGCGGTCACCGCGGGCAGCCGCAGGAGGTAGCGGGTCAGCGCCAGGCCCAGCAGCTGGGCGGAGACCAGGCCCGCCACGCGGGCGGCCCGCTCGGGACCGAGGGCCGCCGCCAGCGCCGGGGCGACCTGGGCGGCGAACACCTCCCGCATCCGCTCCGCCGCCCGCTCGTTCGTCACCGCCGAGCGCAGCAGCACCAGGAGCGCGTCGTCGGCCGGATCGCCCTCCCACCGCGCCACGAAGTGCCGCACGAGGGCGCCGGCGAGCTCGGCCGCCGGCACGGCGCCCAGGTCCGGCAGCCGCAGGTCCACGGCCAGGGCGGCGTCGAAGAGCTGCTCCTTGCTGCCGAAGTAGCGCATGACCATCGACGGGTCGATCTCCGCGTCCGCCGCGACGGCCCGGATGGTGGTGCGCTCGTACCCCTGCGCGGCGAAGCGCTCCCGCGCCGCCTGCAAGATGGCCGTTTTGGTGGTGTCGGAGGTGCGTCGCGCCGTCATGCCAACAACCGTAGGCCAACAACCGTTGACACACCAGCCCCGCAGGCGCATCCTGATGTCAACAGCCGTTGGCCAACAAACGTTGGCCCGCCGGAGGAGGCCCGCATGACCAGCACCGCACTCCCCGCCACCACGGACGTCGCCATCGTCGGCGCCGGACCCACCGGCCTCGCCCTCGCCGTCACCCTGGCCGAGGCGGGCGTCGGCTTCGTCCTCCTCGACCGGCAGGCCGAGGGCGCCAACACGTCCCGCGCGGCCGTCGTGCACGCCCGGACCCTGGAGGTGCTGGACGAGCTCGACCCGACCGGCACCCTCTCGGCCGACCTGATCGGCCGCGGCATCCCGGTCAGCCGGTTCCGGATCCGCGACGGGGCCCGCCCGCTCGCCTCGATCCCCTTCGACGGCCTGCCCACCGCCCACCCGTACGCGCTGATGGTCCCCCAGTACGAGACCGAAGCCGTGCTCCTGGGGCGCCTGCGCGCCCTCGGCGGGGACGTCCACCGCCCGTACGAGGTCACCGGAGTCACCCAGAGCGCGGACGGGGTCACCCTCACGACGGCCACCGGCGAGACCCTGCGCGCCTCCTACGCCGTCGGCGCCGACGGAATGCACAGCAAGGTCCGCGGGGCCGCCGGGATCGGCTTCAGCGGCAGCCCGTACGAGGAGTCCTTCGTACTGGCCGACGTCGCCATGGACTGGGCCCCGGGCCCGGGCGAGGTCTCGCTCACCTTCGGCGCCGCCGGGCTGGCCGTGGTCGCCCCGCTGCCCGCGGGCAGCTCCCCCGCCGGAGGCCGTGGGGGAGGGCGCTACCGGGTCGTCGCGACCGTCGCCGAGGCCCCCGCCGAGCCCGACCTCGCCTTCGTGCAGCGCCTGCTGGACGAGCGCGCCCCCGGCCAGGCCACCGTCACCGCCCTCGCCTGGTCCTCCCGGTTCCGGATCCACCACCGGGTCGCCGACCGCTACCGCGCCGGCCGGCTGCTCCTCGCCGGTGACGCCGCCCACGTGCACAGCCCGGCCGGCGGGCAGGGCATGAACACCGGCATCCAGGACGCGTACGCCCTCGGCCGCGCGCTGGCCACCGGCGACCTCGACGGCTACGAGGCGCGCCGCCGCCCGGTCGCCCGGCGGGTGGTCGCCCTCACCGACCGGATGACCCGCGTCGCCACCACCCGGAACCCGGCCCTGCGCGCCGTACGCAACACCCTGCTCCCCGTCCTCGCCCGCATCCCGGCGCTGCGCACCCGCCTGGCGACCGAGCTGGCCGAGCTCGACTACCGCTGAGCCCTACTCCACGAACAGCCCGCGCGCCGCGGCCCGCGTGTCGAAGACCTCCAGCCGGGCCTGCGCGTCCGGCAGGGCGTCCGCCATCGCCTCCAGCAGCACCCGGCCCAGCAGCATCGGCGCACACGCCGTGTCGAAGGCCAGCCCGGTCCCGACCGGCGCCGGGATCAGCAGGTCCGAGTGGCGGGCCACCGGCGCGAAGACCGAGTCCGCGACCGTCACCACGGTCAGCCCGGCCCGCCGGGAGCGCTCCAGGGTGTCCACGACCTCCCGGGGGTGGCGGGGCAGCGCGAAGCAGAGCAGCGCCGAGGCGCCCGCACCGACGGCCGCGTCGATCCGGTCCTCCAGCATCGAGCCGCCCTCGTCGAAGAGCCGTACGTCCGGGTGCACCTTCGCGGCGAAGTACGCGAACCCGCGCGCCTGCGAGGACGCCGCCCGCAGCCCCAGCACCGGCAGCGGGGTCGAGGCCGCGAGCAGCCGGCCCGCCTCCTGGACCGGCGCGGGATCGGCGAGCATCGCCGCGAGCCGGCGCAGGTTCTCGATCTCGCCCTGGACTGCCTGCTGGTACTCGTTGTACGCGTCCTCGTCCCCGGGCTCCGCCCGCTCGGCGGGCGCCACCTCGCGCAGGTGCCGGCGCAGCGCGGGATACCCGTCGAAGCCCAGCGCCACGGCGAACCGGGTCACCGACGGCTGGCTCACCCCGGCCAGCTCGGCGAGCTCCACGCTCGACAGGAACGGCACCTCCGCCGCTCCGCGCACCATGCAGTGCGCGATCCGCCGCTGGGTCGGCGTCAGCCGGTGCCCCTCGAAGAGCTTCTGCAGCCGCGCGGCCGGGCTGTCACTCATGCCCGTCCCCTCCGTCCCGGTGAGATATTCAGTCACCGAGCACTCTGCATGTGGTTATGCAGCACGGCAAGCCGCGCCCGCGATCCGGATACGGGGGCTAGCCCCAGTGCCCGGGCCCGCGGCCGTTCCTACGGTGGGGGGATGGACGCGCATGCCCGAGAGCTGAAGAAGGAACTCGACGCCACGCTGGACGCCCGGCGGGAGCTGGGTCCGGAGTACGAGGCCGCGCTGGTGGACTCGTTCGTCGAGAAGGTCGACACGCAGGTCCGGCGGCGGCTCGCGGAGGACCGTCTGTCCGCCGCGCGGGGCCCCGCCGGTCCGTCCGCCATGGCGGACGGGAACTTCGGCGAGCGCTTCGGCTTCGCCATCGTGACGCTGGTCCTGGCGATCCCGCTGTCGGCCATCGGCGCCGCCCACGCCCACCTGAGCGGGCTCCTGGTCACCTGGGCCGGGATCCTGGGCGTGAACTTCGTGCACGCCTCGAAGCGGCTGCGACGCATCGGGAAGAGTTAGCGCGGGGACCGCCGCACCCCGGTTTCCCGGGGTCGGGACGACGGCGGTCCCCGCGAAGGACACGGGCCGGGTCAGGGCCGTCCGCGTCCGGTGGCGTCCACGCGGTCCGGGAGCCGCTCCGGAGGCACGCAACGCCGTTCGGTGGTGCCGGCCGGGCCCCGGTCTCCCGGGCTTCCCTGCCGACAACCACCACTGTGCCGGAGGCGTGTTAAGCCGGTGCTGCCGTCACGTGTCGCGCGCGTACCGTTTGCGCGACGGCCGTGCACCTGTGCGTAGCCGCTACTTCGCGCCCTTGGCCAGGAACGCCAGCAGGTCCTGGCGGCTGACGACGCCGGTCGGCTTGCCCTCCACCAGCACGATCGCCGCGTCCGCCTCGCCCAGCACCGCCATCAGCTCGGACACCGGCTCGCCGGAGCCGACCTGGGGCAGCGGCGAGCTCATGTGCTTCTCCAGCGGGTCGCCCAGCGAGGCCCGCTTCGCGAACAGCGCCGCGAGCAGTTCCTTCTCGACCACGGAGCCGATGACCTCGGCGGCCATCACGTCCGGGTGACCGGCGCCCGGCTTGACGATCGGCATCTGCGAGACGCCGTACTCGCGCAGCACGTCGATCGCCTCGCCGACCGTCTCCTCGGGGTGCATGTGGACGAGGGAGGGGATGCCGCCCTCCTTGTCGTTCAGCACGTCGCCGATGCGGGCGGACGGTCCGGCCTCCTCCAGGAAGCCGTGTCCCGCCATCCACTCGTCGCTGAAGATCTTGCTCATGTAGCCGCGGCCGCTGTCCGGCAGCAGGACGACGACGACGTCGTCCGGGCCCAGGCCCTCGGCCGCCTTCAGCGCGGCGACGACCGCCATGCCGCAGGAGCCGCCGACGAGGAGACCCTCCTCCTTGGCGAGGCGGCGGGTCATCTGGAAGGAGTCCTTGTCGGACACCGCGATGATCTCGTCCGTCACGTTCGGGTCGTAGGCCGTCGGCCAGAAGTCCTCGCCGACACCCTCGACGAGGTACGGACGGCCGCTGCCGCCGGAGTACACCGAGCCCTCGGGGTCGGCGCCGATGACCTTGACCTTCCCGCCGCTGACCTCCTTGAGGTAGTTGCCGGTACCGGAGATCGTGCCGCCCGTGCCGACGCCGGCGACGAAGTGGGTGATCTTCCCGTCCGTCTGCTCCCACAGCTCGGGACCGGTGGTCTCGTAGTGCGAACGGGGGTTGTTCGGGTTGCTGTACTGGTCGGGCTTCCAGGCGCCCGGGGTCTCGCGCACGAGGCGGTCGGACACGTTGTAGTACGAGTCCGGGTGCTCGGGGTCGACGGCGGTCGGGCAGACCACGACGTCGGCGCCGTACGCGCGCAGCACGTTGATCTTGTCCATGGACACCTTGTCAGGGCAGACGAAGATGCACTTGTAGCCCTTCTGCTGGGCCACGATGGCGAGTCCTACACCCGTGTTGCCGCTGGTCGGCTCCACGATGGTGCCACCGGGCTTGAGGGCTCCGCTCTGCTCGGCGGCCTCGATCATCCGTACGGCGATCCGGTCCTTCACGGATCCACCTGGATTGAAGTACTCGACCTTGGCAAGGACGGTGGCCTGCAGGCCTTCGGTCACACGGTTGAGCTTCACCAGCGGGGTGTTGCCGACGAGGCTGATCATCGAGTCGTGGAATTGCACCATGTTCTCCAAGGAGGGGACTCCACGGGTTCTCCGGGAGGCATGGCCAGACTATGCGGAAAGGGATTGACCGACCGTACGTACGGGGCAGGTACGTCAACACGGCCCGACAAGGGAGCGAGGTGGCCTGAAGGGTGTCCAGGGCGAGAACGGCCCGCCGGATCGCGGCGGGCGCAGCGTACGGCGGGGGCGGACTCGGGCTGGTCGGGGTCGCCGCCGTGGGGCTGGTGCTGGCGGAGGTGCAGTTCGCCAAGCGGACCGTGGGCACCGGGCTCGGCGATCCGCCGCGCGCGGACGGGCTGTACGGGAGCGAGTTCAGCGGCGCGGAGCTGAACCCCGGCCCGCTGCGCCTGGGCATGCTGGGCGACTCCACGGCCGCGGGGCTCGGCGTACGGCGGGCCCGGCAGACTCCGGCCGCCCTGCTGGCCTCCGGGCTGGCGGCGGTGGCCGAGCGGCCGGTCGAGCTGCGCAACGTGGCCCTGTCGGGTGCCATGTCGGACGACCTGGACCGGCAGGTGAACGTGCTCCTGGACGGCGGCTCGCCCGCCCCGGACGTGTGCGTGATCATGATCGGCGCGAACGACGTGACCCGGCGGATGCCGCCGACCCAGTCCGTGCGGTGCCTCACCGGGGCGGTACGCCGGCTGCGGCTGGCGGGCTGCGAGGTCGTCGTGGGCACCTGCCCGGACCTGGGCACCATCGAGCCCGTGTACCAGCCGCTGCGGTGGCTGGCCCGGCGCGTCTCGCGCCAGCTGGCCGCCGCGCAGACCATAGGGGTGGTCGCCCTGGGCGCCCGTACGGTCTCGATGGGGGACCTGCTGGGCCCCGAGTTCGCCGCGAACCCGCGCGAGATGTTCGGCCCGGACTCCTACCACCCGTCGGCGGAGGGCTACGCGACCGCCGCCATGGCCATGCTGCCGACCCTGTGCGCGGCGCTCGAACTGTGGCCGGAGTCCGACCGGCTGGACCTGTCCCGCGACGAGGACATGCTTCCGGTGGCCAAGGCCGCGTCGGCCGCGGCCGGGCAGGCCGGTACGGAGGTCACGGCGGCCCGCGGCCCCTGGGCCCTGCTCAAGCACCGGCGCCGCCGGCGGGTCCCGGGCGAGGAGCTCCCGGCCGTCCACGCGGCCGGGGCGACGGGGGCGGCCGCCCCGGGCGCCGGGGCCCCGGACTCCCCGGCGAGCAGCGGAGCGACCGGCATCACACCCCAAGGCCGGTGACCTCGACCATACGGGGCGGTAACTTCGCTTGCGGTCCGGATAGAGCCGCAACACACCCTTGGAGCCTTCGATGCCCGAAGCCGTCATCGTTTCCACTGCCCGCTCCCCGATCGGGCGCGCCGGCAAGGGGTCCCTCAAGGACGTACGACCGGACGACCTGACCGCGACGATCATCCAGGCCGCCCTCGCCAAGGTTCCCGAGCTGGACCCGCGCCAGATCGACGACCTGATGCTCGGCTGCGGTCTCCCCGGCGGCGAGCAGGGCCACAACCTGGCCCGCATCGTGGCCGTGCAGATGGGCATGGACTACCTGCCGGGCACCACGATTACCCGGTACTGCTCCTCTTCGCTCCAGACCTCCCGCATGGCGCTGCACGCCATCAAGGCCGGCGAGGGCGACGTCTTCATCTCCGCGGGCGTCGAGACGGTCTCCCGATTCGCGAAGGGGTCCTCGGACGGCCTGCCGGACACGCACAACCCGCTCTTCGCGGACGCGGAGGGCCGTACCGCCGCCGTCGCGCAGAGCGAGGGCGCGTCCTGGCACGACCCGCGCGAGGACGGCCTGATCCCGGACGCCTACATCTCGATGGGGCAGACCGCGGAGAACCTGGCCCGGCTCAAGGGCGTGACCCGCCAGGACATGGACGAGTTCGGCGTCCGCTCCCAGAACCTGGCCGAGGAGGCCATCAAGAACGGTTTCTGGGCCCGCGAGATCACCCCGGTCACCACCCCCGACGGCACGGTCGTCTCCACCGACGACGGCCCGCGCGCCGGTGTCACCCTGGAGGGCGTCTCGGGCCTCAAGCCCGTCTTCCGCCCCGACGGCCTGGTAACGGCCGCCAACTGCTGCCCGCTCAACGACGGCGCCGCGGCGCTGGTCATCATGAGCGACACGAAGGCGCGGGAGCTGGGCCTGACCCCGCTGGCCCGGATCGTCTCCACCGGTGTCACCGGCCTCTCCCCGGAGATCATGGGCCTCGGCCCGGTCGAGGCGTCGAAGCAGGCCCTGAAGCGGGCCGGGCTGACCGTTGGCGACATCGACCTGTTCGAGATCAACGAGGCCTTCGCGGCCCAGGTCATCCCGTCCTACCGGGACCTGGAGATCCCGCTGGACAAGCTGAACGTCAACGGCGGGGCCATCGCCGTCGGTCACCCGTTCGGGATGACCGGCGCCCGCATCACCGGCACGCTGATCAACAGCCTGCAGTTCCACGACAAGCAGTTCGGTCTGGAGACGATGTGCGTGGGTGGCGGCCAGGGCATGGCCATGGTCATCGAGCGGCTGAGCTGAGCCGGAGCGGAGGGTAGGGGTCGTCGCGAGGAACGAGCGGCGGCACCTGCCCGCAGCGGTGGCGAAGCGCAGCGCGACCAAGAAAGCGAGCGGCTGAGCTGAGCCGGAGCGGAGGGTAGGGGTCGTCGCGAGGAACGAGCGGCGGCACCTGCCCGCAGCGGTGGCGAAGATCGGCGCCGATCTTCGCCACCGCTGCGGGGCCCAGTCGCCGCAAGGGATCCGGCCGGATCCCCTGGCCCCTACTGACACCGGATCTAACCCCGTCGCGGCCGACCTGTGACCGAATCTCCCCCAGGATGTGACCTATGTCCCGGGGGAGTGGCATGTGCGCAGGTCAGAGACGTTTCGGGTGGGCCGGGTGTGACCAAAGCCCTGTCCAATTCGTGACGTAATGCACTGCACGCCATTCCCAGGTCGGGACACTCTGATGTAGGAAGTCGGGGGATCGAATCACCTCAGGAGTTAGTCAGTGAGCGCCATGTCTCTTGCCCTGTTGCTGACCACGGCCGCTGCCACGGCCGTGGGCGCTGCTGCGCTGCACGCCGTCCACGGTCTCCGTAAGCAGGTCACGGCCCTGCGCGGCGAGCTGGCGATGCCGGCCCACGCCCGCGCCGCGACCGTCCCGCACGCCCGCGGCGCCGTGGAGTCCCCCGCCGCCGAGATACGAGCCGCCGTGGCCGAGGCCCTCGCCGAGGAGCGCGAGCGCGAGCTCGCCGAGGCGCGCGCCTTCTGGGCCGCGCAGGAGGCCCGCGACTCCGCCGACGCCCCGTCGCTGCTGGGCGGCCTGCCCGGCCTCGGTGAGGACAGCCCCCTCTTCCTGCCCCGGCAGGCCGACATGGTGGGCCTGGAGCCGCTGCTCGGCGAGGACTCAGTGGAGGAGTACCCCGAGGATTCGGCCGAGCTGGCCGCCGCCCGCCGGCGCCACCCCTCGCACCCCGACTTCGTTCCGGTCCAGGCCCCGGCGCCCGGAGCCGACCACGAGCGCACCGTCAGCCGCCTGGAGGAGCTCGCGGAGGCCCGTACGGCCCTCGCGGACGTCCGCCCGGGCCCGCTGGGCACGCTGGACGTGTACGTCTTCACGGACGGCACCACGCTGTGCATGACCCCCGGCCACCGGGAGACCGCGGAGCGCCTCGCCGAGGCCCTGCGCTCGGGCACCGCGCCGGTCCTGCTGGGCGGCTCGGGCATCTCCGGCGCCTACGCGCTCACCTTCTCGTGCGGCGACGCCGAGGACCCCGACAGCAACGTCTACATCCTCGCGGACCGCGTCATCGCATCGCTCTGACTTCCGCCTGCTCCACCAGCCCCACGGCCTCGTCCAGCATCTCGGACGGGGCCGTCGTGCCGTCCCCCTCGCGTACGGCGCGCAGCGCCTCGGCGAGGTCCAGCCCGGCCACCGCCACCTGGTCGCCGACGACGAACATCCCCGCGTCCGGCATCTCCCGTACGGGCACGCCCTCCAAGGCCTGTGCCCGTGCGGAGAGTTCACGTGCCAGTTCCAGCGCCGCCGCGGCGGCTCCCTGCTGCAGGCGGCTTTGAGGCGCGGCCCGCAGCCGGTCTGCGAAACGTTCCACGACGGCGGTCAGGGGTGAGGTATCGAGCACCCGGCCGACCTTACGCGCCGCCCCGGCACCATTGCCAACGGGCGAACTCTCCGGCACGGTGTCGTGAAGAGAACAGCACGGCAACCTTCCGGAGGCGCCCATGTCCGTAGAGTTCTCCGAACAGACCCACCGCAACATGATCGACAGAATCCCCCAGGCCACCGGTCGTGAGCTCTCCGACTGGCTCCGCACCGTCGACGAAGGCCCCTCCCTCGTCCGGTTCGAGGAGAAGGTCAGCTGGCTGCGCGGCGCGCACGAACTGTCGTACGGCCACGCCAAGGCGATCATCCACGAGTACGACCTGCGCAGAGCCGCCCGCCGGTTCGGCTGACCCCTCCCCCGACTCCGACCCCCAGATGCGGGAAGGCCCCGCGAGCTTGTGCTCGCGGGGCCTTCCCCAGGCTGTGGACGGCAGTCGGGACGACTGCCGGCCCTGCTAGTCGTCGCCCGACAGGATCTGGAAGATGCGCAGCATCTCCATGTAGATCCACACCAGGGTCATGGTGAGGCCGAAGGCCGCCAGCCAGGACTCCTCGCGCGGGGCGCCGTAGGCCACGCCGTCCTCGACCTGCTTGAAGTCCAGGGCGAGGAAGCAGGCTCCGAGGATGACGCCGATGGCGCCGAACAGGAGGCCCAGGCCGCCGCTGCGGAAGCCGAGGCCGTCACCGCCGCCGAAGACCGCGAACAGCGTGTTCGCCAGCATGAGCAGGATGAAGCCCAGGGCCGCGGCCATCACGAAGCCGTAGAAGCGGCGGTTGACCCGGATCCAGCCCATCTTGTAGGCGAGGAGCACGGCGGCGAAGACGCACATCGTGCCCATCACGGCCTGGATGACCACGCCGGCACCCAAGTAGGTGCTGGTGGCCGCGCTGATGACGCCGAGGAAGACACCCTCGAACGCCGCGTAGCCCAGGATCAGAGCCGGGACCGGCTTGCGCTTGAACGACTGGACCATCGCCAGCACGAACGCGACGATGGCCGCGCCGACGCCGATGGCGTACGACTTGTTCAGGTTGGCCGGGTCGACGGGCAGCAGGACCCAGGCGAGGGTCGCCGTCAGGATGACCGTGCCGAGCGTCATGGCCGTACGGCTCACGACGTCGTCCATGGTCATCACGTTGGCGCGCGCCGGCGCCTGCGGCATGCCCGTGGCCGGGTCGGTCGCGTACGGGTTGGTCGCGTACGGGTTGGTCGCGGTCCCGGCCTGCTGGTACTGCGCGTCAAACCCCGCGTAGCCACCGTTGTCGCGGCTGAACCCCCGTCGCGAGAAGACCGGGTTACTGCTCCTCATCTCACTCCTCCGTGGCCACCGAGCGCGGCCTCGCATCAAGAGTAATGCGCTCGCAAAGAAAGCACCCTACTGCTGGAGGAGGATCTTAAGAGAAGGCGCGGCGAAGCGCAGGTGATAAACGAAGGGGACCTCGGGGAGCTCCGCCGGGCCTCGCGGGAGGTGCAGAGAGCTGCGGAGTGCCCGGAGCCGGACTTGAACCGGCACGGCCCGAAGGCCAGCGAGGTTTAAGCTCGCCGTGTCTGCATTCCACCATCCGGGCAGGTGCGTGGCGGCCCCCGTGAAAAAGCCTTGAACGCTGAGCCGAGCCTATCCGGAACGCCATCGCGGCCAACGGGCCGTCTATCCGATGTTGTCTGATTTTATTGGCGCTTGAGGGTGCGTCAGGCCCGAGAACGCGCGGTGGGCCCCTTCTCGGCGATGATCACGCGCGACCTGGGAATGACGGGATTTCGATGGCCGCGCCACCCGTGCGCCACCCCGCTCCCGCGCCGGGCTTCCGCCCCGGCTTCGTCCCGGCCGTCAGGGGCTCCCGTCATACCAGAGGAGGACAGGGGCGTGCCCACGTCAGACTCCAGTGGGCCAAGGAACGGGCACCTCGGCTGATCCGGAGCGGGGGTGGGCGCGGCGACGATGGAAACGTCCCGCCGATGAGCGGACCACGACCGGTCCGCAGTCCCCGCCCTGACAGGAGTCGCTTCCGTGACCACCACGAACTACGCCCCGCGCACCATCCAGGCCGTGGCCGCCCGCGCCACCGGCCTCTCCAAGGTGTACGGCCAGGGCGAGACCCAGGTGGTCGCCCTGGACAACGTCTCCGTGGACTTCGCCCAGGGGCAGTTCACCGCGATCATGGGCCCCTCGGGCTCCGGCAAGTCCACGCTGATGCACTGCGTCGCGGGCCTGGACACCTTCTCCTCCGGCTCCGTGCGCATCGGCGAGACCGAACTGGGCTCCCTCAAGGACAAGCAGCTCACCCAGCTGCGCCGGGACAAGATCGGCTTCATCTTCCAGGCCTTCAACCTGCTGCCGACCCTGACGGCCCTGGAGAACATCACGCTCCCCATGGACATCGCCGGGCGCAAGCCCGACAAGCAGTGGCTGGAGTCGGTGATCAGCATGGTCGGCCTGGCCGACCGCCTCGCCCACCGTCCCACCCAGCTCTCAGGCGGCCAGCAGCAGCGCGTCGCCGTGGCCCGCGCCCTGGCCTCCCGCCCCGAGATCATCTTCGGTGACGAGCCGACCGGAAACCTCGACTCCCGCTCCGGTGCCGAAGTCCTCGGCTTCCTGCGCAACTCGGTGCGCGAGCTGGGCCAGACCGTCGTGATGGTCACCCACGACCCGGTCGCCGCCTCCTACGCGGACCGCGTCATCTTCCTCGCCGACGGCCGCATCGTCGACGAGATGCTCAGCCCCAGCGCCGACGGCGTGCTGGACCGCATGAAGGCGTTCGACGCCAAGGGCCGCACCAGCTGAGGCCCGGCCGCCCAGCGGCTTCCCGCAGCCCTCCGCACAGACCTCCAGCCCCAGGACCGAGATCCCATGTTCCGTACCGCGCTGCGCAACGTCCTCGCGCACAAGGCCAGGCTGCTGATGACGGTGCTCGCCGTCACACTCGGCGTCGCCTTCGTCTCCGGCACCCTCGTCTTCACCGACACCCTCAGCAACGCGATGTCCAACCAGTCCGCGAAGTCGTACGACGGCGTCGCGGTCTCCGTCACCGACCACGGGGCCTCCCGCAACGAGGACGGCGAGAAGCAGGGCGACCCCGGCATCAGCCAGCAGACCCTCGACAAGGTCAAGGCGCTGAAGGGCGTCGACTCCGTCTCCGGCCGGGTCACCGGCTTCGCCGGCGTCGGTGACGAGCACGGCAAGCTGATCGGCAGCGGCTGGGCCAACGCCGGCTCCAACTACGCCCCCGTCAAGGACGGCAAGGACCCGCGCTACGACTTCAACGAAGGCACCGGCCCGGCCAAGGCCGCGCAGGTCGCCCTCGACAAGGAGACGGCCACCAAGGGCAAGTACAAGGTCGGCGACAAGATCCGCGTCGCCACCAACGGGCCGGTCAAGGAGTACACCCTCTCCGGCGTCTTCACCACGGAGGACGGCGCCGTCAACGCGGGCGGCAGCCTGGTCCTGTTCGACACCGCGGTCGCCCAGGAGCTCTACCTCCAGCCCGGCTTCTACAGCGAGCTCTCCGTCGGCGCCAAGGCTGGCACCACCGCGGACCAGCTGCTGACCGAGATCAAGCCCCTGTTGGGCAAGAACTCCCAGGCCAAGACCGGCGCCGCCCTCGCCGCCGAACAGGCCAAGGCCATCGAGCGGGCCATGTCCGGCATGAGCACCGGCCTGCTGATCTTCGCCGGTGTCTCCCTCTTCGTCGGCATCTTCCTCATCTACAACACCTTCACCATGCTGGTCGCCCAGCGCACCAAGGAACTGGCCCTGCTGCGCGCCGTCGGCGCCAACCGCGGCCAGGTCAGGCGCTCGGTCCTGCTGGAGGCCGGTGTCGTCGGCCTCGTGTCCTCGGCCATCGGCATGGTCTCCGGCATCGGACTGGCCGTCGCCATGCGCTCCGCGATGGGGCTCTTCGACGCCAAGATCCCGGCCGGTTCGCTGATCATCGCCCCCGCCACCGTCGTCATCGCGCTGGTCATCGGCGTCATGGTGACCATGCTCGCCGCGCTGCTGCCCGCCTGGCGGACCTCCCGGATCGCCCCGGTCGCCGCCATGGGCAGCGCCCACCTGCCCGCCACCATGAAGTCCCTGGTGCTGCGCAACTCCATCGGCAGCGTCCTGGCCCTCGCCGGCATCGGCGTGGTCTTCCTCGGCGTGAGCCAGAAGAGCGACGGCCGCACGACCATCGCGGGCGGCGCCTTCCTCCTCCTCATCGGCCTCTTCGTCCTGCTGCCGATGCTCTCCCGCCCGGTCATCGCCACCGTCCGCCCGTTGCTGTCGAAGGTCTTCGGCGTCGCCGGCAAGCTGGCCGCGCAGAACGCGGTCCGCAACCCGCGCCGCACCGCCGTCACCGCCGCCTCCCTGACGATCGGTCTGACCCTGGTCACCGCGATGTCGGTGATGGGCATCACCGTCGGCCAGGCCGTCGACAAGGCCACCACGCAGAACATCAAGGCCGACTACCGGGTCACGATGGCGGGCGAGGGCATGAACCTCGACACGTCCGTGCTCCCCGCCCTGGAGAAGGGCAAGGGCGTCACCGCCGTCTCCCCGAAGACCAGCGAGATCGTCAAGCTCGGCGACACCTCCCAGCTGGTCAACGGCGTCAACCCGGCCGCGCTGGCCGCCGTGCTGGACGTCAGGACCACCGGCGGCAACCTCGCCGCGCTCGGCGAGGGCAAGCTGATGGTCTCCGCGAAGGAGGCGGAGAAGAAGGGGCTGCAGGTCGGCTCCACGGTCGACGCCCAGTTCTACGACGGCCAGAAGGGCAAGCTCCAGGTCGGCGCGATCTTCGACGGCAAGGACCAGCTCGGCGACTACGTCCTCGACAACAAGGTCCTCGCCGCGCACAACGACGAGCAGTACCTGCCCGAGGTCCTCGTCAAGACCGCCGGCGGCGCCTCCGAGGCGAACCAGCAGGCCGTCATCGACGCCCTGGGCAAGAGCCCGGCCATCAAGGTCTCCGACAAGGCCGACATGCGCAACGAGATGGCCGGCGAGATCAACACGGCGCTGAACATCATGTACGGCCTGCTCGGCATGGCCCTGATCATCGCCGTCCTCGGTGTGGTCAACACCCTCGCGATGTCGGTCTACGAGCGCCAGCAGGAGATCGGCATGCTGCGGGCGGTCGGGCTCGACCGGGGCCGGGTCAAGAACATGATCCGCCTGGAGGCCGTGGTCATCTCCCTCTTCGGCGCGGTCCTCGGCATCGGCGTCGGCGTCTTCCTCGCCTGGGCCGGCGGCAAGACGATCGCGGGCTCGATCCCGGGCTACTCCCTGGTCATCCCGTTCGACCGGATCGGGATCTTCTTCGCCCTCGCCGGACTGGTCGGTGTCCTGGCCGCCATGTGGCCGGCCCGCAGCGCCGCCCGGCTGAACATGCTGACCGCCATCAAGACCGAGTAGCCCGCCGGGCGACGGAACGCACGACGGGACACGGAAGGGCCCGGGGCACACGCCCCGGGCCCTTCCGGCGCCCCTACGCGGCGCCCCAGGTGCGCAGCCGCAGCGGCAGCCCGGATGCGCCGCCGTATCCCGGCCGCACCGCCAGCACCTGGTTGACGCCGAGCCGGCCGTGCTCGAAGGCGAGCGCGCAGGCCGCCATGTACAGCCGCCAGACCCGGGCCCGGCCGGGGGAGGTCAGGCGTACGGCCTCGTCCCAGTGCTCCTCCAGCCGCGCCACCCAGGCCCGCAGCGTCAGCGCGTAGTGCTCGCGCAGCGCCTCCACGTCGCGGACCTCGAAGCCGGCCCGCTCCAGCTCGCTCACGGTGCTGCCGAGCGGGGACAGCTCCCCGTCGGGGAAGACGTACGCGTCGATGAACTCGTCTACCCTGTACGCCTCTTCGTCTGGCTCCGGGGGCCGGGCGATCTGGTGGTTCAGCAGCCGGCCGCCGGGGCTCAGCAGGTCGAACAGGGTGCCCGCGTACTCGCGGTAGCGGTCGGAGCCGACGTGTTCGGCCATGCCGATCGAGGAAATGGCCTCGTACGGGCGGTCCTTGACGTCCCGGTAGTCCTGGACCCGGATCTCGATCCGGTCGGCCAGACCCTCTTCGGCGACCCGCTTGCGGGCGTATGCGGCCTGCTCGCGCGAGAGCGTGATGCCGGTGACCTGGGCTCCGTACTCCCGGGCCGCGTGCAGGGCCATGGAGCCCCAGCCGCAGCCGACGTCCAGGAGCCGGGCGCCGGGCGCGAGGTCGAGCTTGCGGCAGACCAGGTCGAGCTTGTCGCGCTGGGCCTTCTCCAGAGTGGAGCCGGGGCTCCAGTAGGCGCAGGAGTACACCATGGACGGGCCGAGCACGTGCCCGTAGAACTCGTTGCCGACGTCGTAGTGGTGACTGACCGCCGCGCGGTCGCGGCCCTTGGTGTGGACGGCCCCGTTGCGGCGGACGCTCGCCTCCTCGGGCGGCGGCGCGGGCGCGGGCCACGGGCGTGCCAGCGCGGCGAGTTCGCGTACGGCGGCCCGCGCGGCCGGGTCGCGCAGCAGCGCGAGCGTGCCGGAGGCGCTCCCGACGGCGCCGGAGGCGCGCGCGGGCAGGTACGGGCGCAGGGCGCCCAGCTTGGCCAGGCCGGCGCGGGGAACGGCCGGGGCGGCCGAGGGGGCCTCCCGTTCCCAGAGCAGGCCCCCGACCCGGTCGAGCAGCTCGAACAGGTCGCCGTCGACCGTCAGGTCCCCGGCGACCCAGGCCCGGGCCAGGCCCAGCTCGCCCGGCTTCCACAGCATGCGGCGCAGGGCGCGCCGGTTCGTCAGCACGAGGACGGGACCGCTGGACGGTCCGGCTTCACTGCCGTCCCAAGCCCGTATGCGCACGGGCAGCGGGGCACCCAGCAACGTCTCGGCAAGAGCGGCCAGCCGCGGCGCGGCGTCGGTCATGGCAGGCACCTCCGATGAGTTCCGACGGAACGGCCTACCCGTTTCCGGTGGCGATCAATCGGAAAACACGCCGAAGGGGCCGCCCGCACCACGGATGGCGGGCGGCCCCTTCGGGGTCGTGCTGGAAAGCTCCGGTCAGAACCGGGTCAGGAGGCCTTGGCCTTCTGGGCCGGAGCCGCGGCGGCCGGGGCCGGCTTGGCGGCCTCGTAGAACTCCTCGCGCGGGGTCTCCAGCGCACCGAGGGAGACGACCTCGCGCTTGAGGAACATGCCGAGGGTCCAGTCGGCGAAGACGCGGATCTTGCGGTTCCAGGTCGGCATGGCCATGCCGTGGTAGCCACGGTGCATGTACCAGGCGAGCCGGCCCTTGAGCTTGATCTTCATCTTGCCCATGACGATCATCGCGACGCCCTTGTGGAGGCCGAGGCCCGCCACCGCACCCTTGTTGGAGTGCGAGTACTCGTGCTGCGGGAAGCCGCGCATGCCCGAGATGACATTGTCGCCGAGGACCTTGGCCTGGCGCAGCGCGTGCTGGGCGTTCGGCGGGCACCAGGCGTTCTCGACGCCGGCCTTGCGGGCGGCCATGTCGGGAACCTGGGCGTTGTCGCCGGCGGTCCAGATGTAGTCCGTGCCCTTGACCTGGAGGGTCGGCTCGGCGTCCACGTGGCCGCGCGGGCCCAGCGGCAGGCCGTAGCGGGCCAGCACCGGGTTGGGCTTGACGCCCGCGGTCCACACGATGGTGTTGGAGTCGACCTCGAGGCCGTTCTTCAGCACCACGTGGCCGTCCACGCAGGAGTCCATGGAGGTGTTGAGGTAGATCTCGATGCCGCGGGACTCGAGGTGCTCCTTGCCCCAGGTGCCGAGCTTGGGCCCGACCTCGGGAAGGATCTTGTCGGCCGCGTCGACCAGGATGAAGCGCATGTCCTCGCGCTTGATCGTGGAGTAGTACTTCGCGGCGTCGCGGGCCATGTCCTCGACCTCGCCGATGGTCTCCGCACCGGCGAAGCCGCCGCCGACGAAGACGAAGGTGAGGGCCTTGCGGCGGACGTTCTCGTCCGTCGTGGACTCGGCCTTGTCGAGCTGCTCAAGGACGTGGTTGCGCAGGCCGATGCCCTCTTCGACGCCCTTCATACCGATGCCCTGTTCGGCGAGGCCGGGGATCGGGAAGGTGCGGGAGACGGCGCCGAGCGCGATCACCAGGTAGTCGAAGGGCAGCTCGTACGCCTCGCCGACCAGCGGCGTGACGACGGCGACCTTGCGGTCCTGGTCGATGCTGGTGACCCGGCCGGTGAGAACCTCTGCCTTGGGCAGCACGCGTCGCAGCGGGACGACGACGTGCCGAGGCGAGATGCTGCCTGCGGCCACTTCGGGGAGGAAGGGCTGGTAGGTCATGTACGACCGCGGGTCGACGACCGTGACGGTCGCCTCGCCATAGCGCATCTTCTTCATGATCCGCTTGGCCGCGTACAGGCCTACGTACCCACCTCCTACAACGAGGATCCTGGGACGCTCCGTGGTGCTCATGGAACGAGTATCCAGCACCCAAAGGGGTGTCGCTCGTGAGCCCCTTCACAAGGAGTCGGAAGGCCTCTGCTACACTCCGCCGCCCACGTGACGTGGGTCATGGTGCACAACGGGAACCACGGTGTAACGGGAGTCGTTGAATACCCGTTCTGAGCTGGCCTTCAGGCTCTCAAGCGGACTGGACCACCAGGGTTCGTCGGTACCTCTGACACGGAACACGTCGTGTCCGCACTTCGCACAAACGGACGCCAAAACGGCCCCGAGGTCCTCTGAAGGGGCCCGAACGGCCCTTCCGCCGACCCGTCCGGCACCTTTTCCTTGTGAAGAACTTCACGAAGTTCATGTGGATCAATGGACCTCAGGCCCCCTCGGACCCCCCTTTTCCTTCGAAGTCCCCCTCATGGGCGGAGGATTCGAAGGGCCCGCGGAGGCTCGTCCGGACCTCGGCCTCTTCCGCGGCGCTGATCGCCATGCCGTCCGGCATCTCCCACACCGAGGACATGGCTCGGCGATTTCAACGCGCTGGAAGACGCTGCCGACGAGCTGCTCGCGCGCGAGGCCCAGGCCGTGCTCGCCGAAGGCGGACCGATCGTGGCCATGGCCGAGCTCCTCGCCGACCTGTTCGGTGAACGGGGTGACGGCGCGGCGTGAAGTACGCGTTCCGGTTCACGCCGCTGCGCAAAGGCAGCTCCAGGCTTCTGAAGGCAGAACACGGCAGCGGCGCTCCGGTGAACCCACCGGAGCGCCGCCGTCCAGCCGTGCAGCGGGTCAGGACCGCTACCTGGCGGCCTCGGCCTCTTCCGCGGCGCTGATCGCGATGCCGTCGAGGATGTCGTGCTCCGAGACCACGACCTCCGAGGCTCCGATGCGCTCCATGATGGCCAGCAGGACCAGCGCGCCGGCGCCGATCACGTCCACCCGGCCGGGGTGCATCACGGGGATCGCCGCGCGCTCGGCGTGGGTCGACGTCAGCATCCGGCCGGTGATCTCGCGGACCTGGTCGTAGGAGATCCGGGAGTGGTGGACGGCCGCCGAGTCGTACTCCGGCAGCCCGAGGGCGATCGCGGCGACCGTGGTCACCGAGCCGGCCAGGCCCACCAGGGTGCGGGCCTCGGCCAGCGGGACCGTCTCGGCCGCCAGGTCCAGCGCCGCCTCGATGTCGGCCCGTACGGCGGCGATCTGCGCCTCGGTCGGCGGGTCGGTGACCTGGCCGTCCACCACCAGGTGGCGCTCGGTCATCCGGACGCAGCCCACGTCCACGGAACGCGCCGCCCGGACGTGCTCCTCGCCGACCACGAACTCCGTCGAGCCGCCGCCGATGTCCACGACCAGGAACGGCCGCGCCAGGTGCTCGTGCGCGGTGAGCTCCTTGGTGGCGCCGGTGAAGGAGAACTCCGCCTCCTGGTCGCCGGAGATCACCTCGGGCTCGACGCCCAGGATGTCCACGACGCCCCGGACGAACTCGTCCCGGTTCTCGGCGTCCCGGGAGGCTGAGGTCGCCACGAAACGCACCCGCTCGGCGCCCAGTTCCTCGATGACCGCCGCGTACTCGCGGCAGGCGGCGAAGGTGCGCTCCAGCGCTTCCGGGGCGAGGCGGCCGGTCTTGTCCACGCCCTGGCCGAGGCGGACGATGATCATCCGCCGGTCCAGCTCGACCAGTTCGCCCGTCGCGGGGTCGTAGTCCGCGACGAGCAGCCGGATGGAGTTCGTACCGCAGTCGATGCCGGCGACCCGGGTCATGCCTGGTCCTCCTTGTCCCCGCACGGCGTGACGCAGGGGCCCTTGGCCCACCACTCCGGCAGCATCGCCAGGGCCTCGTCGCCGAACGGGTTCACGCCCGGGCCCGCGGCCAGGGAGTGGCCGACCAGCACGTGCAGGCACTTGACCCGGTCCGGCATCCCGCCGGCGCTCGGGAAGCCCTGGAGCACGTCGATGGCGTCGCGGCGCCGGATGTAGTCCTCGTGCGCGGCCTGGTAGGCGGCGGCGAGCTCGGGGTCCTCGGCGAGCCGGGCCTGCATCTCCTTCATCACGCCGTTGGCCTCCAGCGTGCCGATCGCGGAGGCCGCGCGCGGGCACGTCAGGTAGTACAGCGTCGGGAAGGGGGTGCCGTCGGGGAGCCGCGGCGCGGTCTCCACCACGTCCGGCTGGCCGCAGGGGCAGCGGTGCGCGATGGCGCGCAGCCCGCGCGGCGGGCGGCCGAGCTGCTGCTCGAACGCCTCGATGTCCGCGTCGGTCGGCTCGGTCCGGTCGGTCTGGGGCGGGGGCGTCTGCATGCCTGGAGGAAGTCTCTTCGTTCGCGGTTCTATGACGGGTGGAACTGGTTCAGTCGCCGGGGCGGTCGGCCTTGTCGACGCCGTCCCAGACGTTGGAGTACCAGGGGCGGTCCGAGCCGGCCTGGCCGGTCCGGTGCTGCTCGGCGCCCTGCGCCCCGGGGTCGGTCATGATGTAGCCGATCTCCCCCGGGCGCAGGAAGTGCAGGTGCTTGCGCGCCTGCTGCTCCGCGTAGGCGTTGTCCTGCCAGCGGGCCTTCTCGTCGCGGAGCCGTTCCAGGCGCTCCCGCGCGGCGGCGGCGGCCCGCTGCTGCTTCGCGATCTCCGAGCGCTGGGACACGTACTGGCGCATCGGATACGCGAGGGCGACGACCAGCGTACAGAGGACGAGCACGAGGAGGGCCGCGCGGCCGGTGAGCCGGCTGCGGCGGACCTGGCGGCGCGACTGCGAGCGGTAGACGTGGGCGGCGGTCCGCTCGCCGAGCTGCTTGAGCCTGGTCGCGGTCGAGAAGGTGGAGAACCGATCACGGTTCCCGGCCATTGATCCCGCCTCCCCTGTGTCCGCACTACGCAATACGTCCCCGCACACGGTACGGGACCGAGTGCGGGGACGTACGGAAGCAAGAGCGTGATTAGCCCTTGAAGCGCGGGAAGGCGCTGCGGCCCGCGTACACCGCGGCGTCGTCGAGGATCTCCTCGATGCGCAGCAGCTGGTTGTACTTGGCGACACGGTCCGAGCGGGCCGGGGCGCCGGTCTTGATCTGGCCGCAGTTCACGGCGACGGCGAGGTCGGCGATGGTGACGTCCTCGGTCTCACCGGAACGGTGCGACATCATGCACTTGAAGCCGTTGCGCTGGGCCATCTCGACGGCGTCCAGGGTCTCGGTCAGCGAACCGATCTGGTTCACCTTCACGAGCAGGGCGTTCGCGGAGCCCTCCTCGATGCCGCGGGCCAGGCGCTCCGGGTTGGTGACGAAGAGGTCGTCGCCGACGATCTGGACCTTGGCGCCCAGGCGGTCGGTGATGGTCTTCCAGCCGGCCCAGTCGTCCTCGAACAGCGGGTCCTCGATGGAGACCAGCGGGTACGCCTCGACGAGCTCGGCGTAGTAGTCGGTCATCTCGGCGGCCGAGCGGGACTGGCCCTCGAACTCGTACTTGCCGTCCTTGAAGAACTCGGACGCGGCGACGTCGAGCGCGAGCGCGATGTCCTTGCCCGGGGTGTAGCCGGCCTGCTTGATGGCCTCGATGATGAGGTCGAGCGCGGCGCGGTTGGACTCCAGGTTCGGGGCGAAGCCGCCCTCGTCACCGAGACCGGTGGACAGGCCCTTGGTGTGCAGGACCTTCTTGAGGGTGTGGTAGACCTCGGCACCCCAACGCAGCGCCTCGGAGAAGGACTCCGCGCCGATCGGGGCGATCATGAACTCCTGGATGTCGACGTTGGAGTCGGCGTGCGACCCACCGTTGAGGATGTTCATCATCGGAACGGGCAGCAGGTGCGCGTTCGGGCCGCCGAGGTAGCGGAAGAGCGGAAGGTCCGAGGCCTCCGACGCGGCGTGCGCGACGGCGAGGGAGACGCCGAGGATGGCGTTGGCGCCGAGCGAGCCCTTGTTGTCGGTGGCGTCCAGGTCGAACATGGCCTGGTCGATCAGACGCTGCTCGGTGGCGTCGTAGCCGACGAGCTCCGGGCCGATCTGCTCGATGACGGCGAGGACGGCCTTCTCGACACCCTTGCCCATGTAACGGTTGGGGTCACCGTCACGGAGCTCGATGGCCTCGAATGCACCGGTGGAGGCGCCGGACGGAACTGCAGCACGGCCGGTGCTGCCATCGTCGAGGCCCACCTCGACCTCGACCGTGGGGTTGCCTCGGGAGTCCAGGATTTCCCGGGCTACGACGACGTCGATGGACGGCACGAGCATCTCCTTCTGGGATGTGACGCTGGGTGTGCGGTGGCGTCAGGCCGTGGGATGGCCTGGCCGCCTAGAGCCTAACCGGATCCGGGCACTCACCCTGCCGACCGCCCGGGTCCTGGGACGAAAAAGGGCCCGAATACCCCTCTTCCAGGACATAGAACCCCGGATGACGGGTGTTCTGCTGCCGCACACACCGCCGCCCGGCGCGTGGGGGGAGACGCGCCGGGCGGTGGGGATGGTGAGCGTTGCTGCGACTCCTGCGGCTATTGCCGCAGTGTTCAGCTGAGCTTCAGCTTCTGACCCGGGAAGATCAGGTCGGCGTCCGAGACGATGTCCTTGTTCAGCTCGAAGAGCTTCTCCCAGCCGCCCTTGACGCCGTTGGCCTCGGCGATGGTGCCCAGGGTGTCGCCCGACTTGACCTCGTACGCGCCGTTGCCGGTCTTCGGGGCCGGGGCCTCGGAGCGCTCGGAGCGGGTGGTCGGAGCCGGGGTCTCGGAGCGCTTCGTCTCCTTCTTCGGCTCGGTCTTCTTCGGCTGGGTCTTCTTGGTCTCGGTCTTCTTCTCCGTCTTCTTCGGCGTTTCGGCCGCACCGCCCCCGGTGTAGGAGGAGTTCGACAGACCCACGCCGCAGGACGGCCAGGCGCCCTTGCCCTGGCCCTTGAGGACCTTCTCCGCGATGGCTATCTGCTGGGACTTCGAGGCCTGGTTGGCCTGCGCGGCGTACGACTTGCCGCCGTACGCGGCCCAGGTGGACGACGAGAACTGCAGGCCGCCGTAGTAGCCGTTGCCCGTGTTGATGGCCCAGTTGCCGCCGGACTCGCACTGCGCGACGCGGTCCCACTCGGAGGCGCTGGCGGCGCTGGCGGAACCGGCGGCCATCAGGGGGGCGGCGACGGCCACACCGGCGACACCGGCGAGCGTGACGATGCGGGCGGTGCGCTCGATGGCGGTACCGCGGCGGTGCTTGCCCTTGCCGGAAAGCAGCATGGAGTTTCTCCTCACCGACGCCTACGAGGTGAGCTGTCGGGTTCGGGCGAGTGAGTTGCCCGGCCGTGCGACCTAGCGCACGTCTTAACCCCTAGCCGGTGGCGTGACCGTCTCTCAACGGCCGCTCCCGGCACCTACCTTGGTTCCCCCGCTCCTGCCTTCGGCGCTTGACGCGACGACTGTTCCCTCCGTCCGCCGGCAGGATTCGGCGATGCGGTCGAAGGAGCTCGCGGTGGCGAGCGATTCAGAAGGTAGACAGGTCCCTCCCCGATGTTCAACGACCGCCATCGGGGAGGAACGACCCCTACTTGCGCTCCTCGTACGGGTGTTTGCGCAGGTGAGGGCGGGGTTTGCGGAAGCCCCAAGGCGAGACACGCCAGTTGACCGGAAGAGATGCATGTCTCACTTGCCGAAAAGGGGCAATCAACTCTTTCCGGGTGGCGTAAGTGCCCTTATTGCACGGTTAGATCCAGGTTCTGTCCGGGCTTGATCAGATCGGCGTCCCCGCCGATGACCTGCTCATTGGCCGCGTAGAGCCCCTTCCAGCCGCCCTTGACCCCCTTGGCATCCGCGATGGTGACCAGGCTGTCGCCCGCCTGCACGGTGTACGAGGGCTTCGACGCGGCATCAGATGTGACCGGTGCCTCGGCCGCGGGGGCCCCGCGGTGCTTGCCGCTGCCCTCGGCCGCCGTGACGGGCGGTGCGGTGGGGCTGGTGGAGGCGCCCGGGGTGGCCGGGGCGCCCTGGGTGACCGGTGCCTTCGGGTCGGTCGTGGCGCCCGGAGCTGCGGGGGCCGTGGGGTCGGCCGGGGTCACTGGGGGCTGGCCCGGGGTGCCGGGCGGCGTGGTGGGCGCGTTCGGGTCCACGGGGGCGGTCGGCGTGCCCGGGGCGGTCGGGGTCGGCGTCACCTCGTCGGGCGAGGGCATGACGGGCAGTCCGAGGGACGGCGCGAGCGGGCCGTCGGGGATGACGAACGAGGGGGTGGCCGACGGGCTCGGGGCGGGGGTCGGGGCACCGAAGTCCGTGGACGGCTTTCCCTTCCCCGTGGAGGGCACTTCCTCGTCCGGCCGGGACGGCGCCGGGCCCTTCAGGGCGGAACCGCCGGGCAGGCCGGGGTCGACGGCCGCGGCGGGGCTCTGCCCCTCCAGCCCGGCCGACGCCGCGCACAGCGGCCACGCCTGCGGGCCCTGGGAAGCCAGTACGCGCTCGGCCACGGCGATCTGCTGGGACCGGCTCGCGAGGTCGGGCCGCTTGGCGAACTCGGAGCCGCCGGCACTCTGCCACTCGTCCTGGGTGAACTGGAGACCGCCGTACTCGCCGCTGCCGAAGTTGGCGCTCCAGCTGCCGCCGCTCTCACATTCGGCGACCTTGTCCCACGTGGAGGTGTCGGCCGCGGAGGCGTTGGTGGCGGCAAGAAGCGGCAGTGCCAGCGCGGAGCCTGTGACTCCTGCGGTGACGACTATCGCGGGCACCTGACGGGGGCGTCTGTGACGGCCGTTCCCGGAACGCATGAGGCTGCACCTTTCGCATAACGGCTGGGTAACGGCAGAACCTAGCGGCCCTCGAACGATTGTCACAACTCGGGTCGGCAACTGACTTCCGGTCAGTTGACCTTCAAATGTTTCGGGGTGTGAAGCGCACGGGTAGGGTCCGCAGACCGCGCATGATCAGACCACCGCGCCAACGCAGGTCAGTTGACGGAATCGCGAGTTCCAGATCTGGCAGACGCGTGAGCAAAGTCGCAAGCGCCGTCTGTCCTTCAAGTCGTGCGAGCGGAGCACCCAGGCAGTAGTGGATGCCGTGCCCGTATCCGAGGTGCTGGTTGTCGGTGCGTGAGAGGTCGAGGGTGTCCGGCTCGGCGAACCGCCCGGGATCACGGTCGGCGGCCGCCAGGACGACCAGGACCGGGTCCCCGGCCGCGACCGACTGCCCGCCGAGGGTCAGCGGCTCGGTGGCGAACCGCCAGGTGGCCAGCTCCACCGGGCCGTCGTAGCGCAGGAGTTCCTCGATCCCGGTCTCCAGCAGGCCGCTCTCGCCCGCGGCGAGGGAGCGCTGGAGGCGCTCGCGCTCGCCGGGGTTCATGAAGAGGGAGTGGACGCCGTTGCCGATGAGGTTCACGGTCGTCTCGAAACCGGCGAAAAGCAGGATGAAAGCCATGGCGGTGGCCTCGGCCTCCGTGAGGTGGTCGCCGTGGTCGCTCGCCCGGATCAGGTCCGAGATCAGATCATTGCCCAGATCATCCCTTTTGCGGTGGATGAGTTCGCCGAGATAGGTCCGCATCTGCTTCACCGAGCGGGCGACACCGCCGCGCGGTCCGCCGCCGTGCCGGATCATCATCCCGGCCCAGTCGCGGAAGTCGTCCTGGTCCTCGCGCGGTACGCCGAGCATCTCGCAGATGGCGTAGATGGGGAGCGGGAAGGCGAACTCGTGGATGAGGTCAGCCTCCCCCCTCTGGGCGAACTGGTCGATGAGGTGGTCGGTGAGCTCCTGCACGCGCGGGGTGAACTCGGCGACCCGGCGCGGGGTGAACGCCTTCGACACCAGCCGCCGCAGGCGGGTGTGGTCCGGCGGGTCGATGTTGAGCAGATGCGTCATCAGCTCCGCCTTGCGCTCCCCCGGGATCCCGGTCTTGCCCTTGGCGTGCGCCGGCTCCGCGTGGTGCGCCGGGTTCTTGCTGAGCCGCTGGTCGGCGAGGGCCTGGCGGGCGTCCGCGTACCGGGTGACCAGCCAGGCCTCGACCCCGCTGGGGAGCTTGGTGCGGTGCACCGGCGCGTGTTCGCGCAGCCAGGCGTAGGCGGGGTAGGGATCGGTCGCGAACTCCCAGTCGAACAGGGTCGGTCCCTGGCCGGAAGGGGAGGTCGAAGGGGTGTCGGCGGAGGCTGCGGGGGTCTGCTCATGCACCTGCTGACCGTATCCCGCCGCCCACCCCCCGATCCCAAATGGGTGGTTCGTCGCGGCTGTCCGTAGATCAGCCATCACTTGACCTCACCTTGTCCGACATTCCTACTTTCGGTTTTGTGGATGTGAGGATCTTGAAAAGCAGCTTCGCGGTGGTGGAGAGACGGGCCGAGCACACGGTCAAGTTCTTCTACTCCCACCTGTTCTGGCACAACCCCGGAGTCCGTGAGCTCTTCCCGGCCTCCTTCGAGGAAATGGAGAGACAGCGGGACCGGCTCTTCGCCGCACTCACCCACGTGATCGCCCATCTGGAGAACGAGACCCTCGTCCCCTATCTCCACGAGCTGGGCCGCGACCACCGCAAGTTCCAGGCCCGCCCCGAGCACTACGCGGCCGTGGGCGAAAGCCTGCTCGCCGCCCTCGCCGCGACCTCCGGATCGGCGTGGACCCCGGCGGTGGAGAAGGCCTGGAGCGAGGCGTACCAGGTGGTAGCCGACACGATGACGGCCGGCGCCGCCGCGGCCAAGGACCCGCCCTGGTGGGACGCGGAGGTCGTGCGCCACCTCCAGTACGGGCAGGACATCGGCGTGCTGACCCTGGAGCCGCACGCCCCCTTCCCCTATGTACCCGGCCAGTACACGAGCGTGAGCTGCGAGCGGGTCCCGAAGACCTGGCGCACGTACTCCATCGGCAACGCACCCCGCCCCGACGGCACCCTGGACCTGCACGTCAGCCGGATCCAGCGGGGGCGGGTCAGCACCGCCCTGGTCCGCGACGTCCAGCCGGGCGAGCGCCTGCGGCTCGCCGCCGCCGGCGGGCAGCTGACCTTCCGCCGCGCGGACCGCCCGGCCAGCTTCATAGCCGCCGGGACCGGCTGGGCGCCGGTCCGGGCCATGCTGGAGGATCTCGGGAAGCACCCGCCCGAACACGACGTGCGGCTCTTCGTGGTCGGGCGGGACCCGGCCCACCTCTACGACCGCCCGCTGATCGACGAGTGGGCCGCCGCCTGCGACTGGCTCGGCGTCACCTACATAACGCCCGCTCCCGGGCGGCACCGCAACCAGGCCACCGACCGGCTGGCCACCGCGCTCAGCAACCGGGCCCTGTGGCCCGACCAGGACGTCTACCTCAGCGGGCCGCCGCCGTTCGTCGAGGAGACCGCGTACCTCCTGGAGGAGCTCGGCGCCCGCCCGGGCCGGATCTTCTACGACTCCGTCCCAGCCGCCGGAAAGGGCCACGGCCCGAACGGCCGCCCGCTGGGGTTCGGGGAATGGTTCCTGAACCGCCCGCCGCCGCACTGGCACGACCCCGCGGGCCGCGCGCCCCGGGCCGACTGAGACGCCATACCGCTGCTGAGGGCTACTCGCCGACGCCCTCGGCCGCACGGATCGCGTCCCGGTAGACGCGGGCCGCCGCGCGCAGCGCGGTCTCGGGGTCGATTCCCTCCGCCTCGGCGCGCGCCGCCAGCTCCAGCAGCTCGTACCCGATGCCCTCGCCGCGAGGTAGTTCGACGGCCACGCCGCCCGTACGGACCCGGCCCGCGAGCTTGGCCGCGAGCGCCAGTCCCGGCTGGCCCACCGGAATCCCGTCCGTGACGGACTCCCGCCGCTTCTCGGCCGCCTTGGTGCGCTGCCAGTGGGCGCTGACGTCCTCCGGGGTCTCGGCCTTCTCGTCGCCGAAGACGTGCGGGTGGCGGTGGATCAGCTTCTCCACCAGGGCCCCGGCCACGTCGTCGATCGAGAACGCCTCGTCGCCGTCCCCGGTGCCCTCCTCCGCGATCCGGGCGTGGAAGACCACCTGGAGCAGGACGTCGCCGAGCTCCTCCCGCAGTTCCTCCCGGTCCCCGTCCTCGATCGCCTCGACCAGCTCGTACGCCTCCTCGATCGCGTACTTGGCCAGCCCCCGGTGGGTCTGCCGCGACGTCCACGGGCATTCGCGCCGCACCCGGTCCATCACCTGGACCAGGTCGAGCAGACGGGCCCCCGGCAGGTCGTACGAACCGGGCAGCAGTTCCAGGTCGGGCATGGAGACCCGGCCCGATCCGGCCAGGCGCGCCAGCCCGTCGGTGAGCCGCTTGTCGCCCTCACCGCTCGGGAGCACCACGACGGTGCGGCCGCCGGCGCAGGCCTCGACCAGCGCGTGCGCCTCCGGGCTCTCGTTGACCACCTCGACACCCGCCTCCCGCAGGTACGGGAGCTGCGGGTGGCCGGGGTCGGCGCAGACCACCCGGTCCGCGGCGTGCAGGGCCTGCCACGCGGGCCAGGACAGCACGCCGGGGGCGACCCGGTGGCTGGTGGTCAGCAGGACGATGCGGCCGGTGGGCTCGGCCGTGGTGGATTCGCAGGGGTCGTGGTCGGTCACCCTCCGAACCTACCTCCGTCCGCCGTCCTGCGACCCGGAGGGGCCCCGGTCGGTGTCAGGCTCCGGCGGGTGCCTGCTCGGGCCGGGTCCGCTGGGTGATCCACGGAGTCTCCCCGGTGCCGAGCTTGATCTGCTGGGCGTTCCAGGCGCCGTAGCGCGGGTTGACCTCGATGCGCAGCGCCTTCGCGGCGGCCCGGGCCGGCTCCTCCAGGTTCCCGTTCCCGTACTTGGCCGCCAGCTTGGTGAGCAGCACGCGGTCCCGGATGAACCGGTCGGCCTGGCCGGGGGCCATGTGGCCCTTCTGCAGGAGCAGCGCCTCGAACTGCTCCGCTCCCTTGTTGTCCTCCACGTACGCCTTGCGCTCGTCCTCGACCTCCTTGGTGGAGACCGTGATTCCCGCCGTCGCGGCCATCTTGTCGATGATCCGGTTCTGGAGGATCGAGTCGAGCCGCTCCCGCTCCAGGTTCGGGGTGCTCGCGATGAGCTCGGCGGCGGCCTGCCCGGTCCGGTTCTGCGCCGCGCGCACGTCGTTGACCTGTGCCTGGAGTGCGGAGGTGGTGATGCGTTCGCCGCCGACGACGGCCGCGGTACCGGGGCGGGCTTCGCCCGAGCAGGCGGCCAGCAGAGGGGCCGCCAGGAGCAGGGCGGCGGAGACGGAGAGCGCTGTGCGACGGTGCAAAGGAGCCTCCAGGGCCGGGAGATTGTGCGTCGGTGCACAAGGGCCGTGCGGTGATCGATGGTATGAGGTCGCGGTGGTCCGGGCCACCTGTTCGGCCAACGATTCCCGAGGTGTCGGGGTGCGCGGTTGTTCGTGTCGGAGTCACTCCGCGGCCACCCTCCGGTCCTCCGGCGCTGCCAAGGTCGGCCCACCATGTCGACACCGCACCGCTCGCCGCACGGCTCACCGCGCCGCCTGAGCCTGCTCGGCTCGGCCCTGGCCGCCCTGCTCACGGTGGTGGCCGTGTGCGCCGGGGACGCCGTGGCCCGCGTCTTCCCGTACGGACCGCGCCACCGCAGCATCAACGACCTCGGCAATCAGTTCGTCCCCTTCCACGCACACCTGTGGGACCTCCTGCACGGCCGCGCGGAGGGCGGACTGCTGTTCAACTGGCAGTCCGGATACGGCACGAGCTTCCTGCCCGACCTCGGGACCTACCTCACCAGCCCGTTCTCCGTCCTGGTCGGGCTCTTCCCGCGCGACGGCATAGACCTCGCGGTGTACGTGGTCACCGTCCTCAAGACGGCGGCCGCGGCGGCGGTGATGACCTGGCTGCTGCGCACGCAGCGCCGCGGGGCCTGGTGGGCGGCGGGGCTGCTCGGGGCCTCGTACGCGCTGTGCGGCTGGTCGGTGATCGAGGCCTCCTACAACCCGATGTGGCTCGACGGGCTGATCGCCTTCCCCCTGCTGTGCCTGACCGGTGAATGGGCCCTGCGCGGGCGGCGGATCGTGGCGGCGGCGCTGGTCGTCGCCGTCTGCTGGACGGCGAACTTCTACACCGCCTACATGGCGACGCTGGGCGCGGCGCTCGTGCTGCTGGTGCGGGTGGTACTGACGCGGGAGGGAGTCCGGACCCGGCTGGCGGTGATCGGGCGGGCGGCCGCGACGACCGTGCTGGGGATCGCCCTCGCGGCGCCGGTCCTGGCCCCCCTGTTCCTCAGCTCCGGGCAGGCCTACCCGGGCTGGGTCAAGGAGTTCAGGCCGGTGTCCTGGGCGGACCTCTTCGCCCGGCTGCTGCCGGCCACGTACTCCTTCTCCTCCCCCGCCGTCTTCCTGGGCACCGGGACGCTGCTGCTGGTGGCCGCGCTCCCCTTCCACCGGGCCGCGGCGCCGCGCACCCGGCTGGCGTGGGCGGGGCTGACGGCGGCCGTGGCGCTCTCCCTCCAGTGGGCGCCGACGCACCTGGCCTGGCACCTGTTCGCGACCCCGAACGGAAGCCCGTACCGGCAGACCTTCGTGCTGGCCGGGATCGCCGTGCTCGCCGCGTGGAGCGGCCTGGCGGCGGGGCTGCCGGGGCCGCGCGCGCTGGCGGCGGGCGCGGGCCTGCTGGCGGCCGCGGCGCTGTGGGCACGCGGGAGCACGCTCACGACGGCCTGGGGGTACGCGCTCTTCAGCGGCGGGCTGGCGCTGGCCGCCGCGGGCTGGTGGGCGCTGCAGCTGCGCCACCGCCGCCTGGCGCTCCCGGCGGCCGCGCTGCTGGCGGCCGTACTCGTCGGGCAGGCCGCCGCGACGACCGCGTACGGGCACAAGGGCAAGCTGGGCGGCCTCGACGACTACCCGTCCTGGTCCTCGGCGCACACCGCGCGCGCCGAGGCCCTGGCCGGCGCCGAGGGCTGGCCGGCGTACCGGACCGACCCGAGCCGGCCGGCCCTGACGGGCAACGACCCGATGCTGCTGGGCGGGGAGGGCGGCGCGTACTACAGCAGCCACACCCCGGACGTGTTCACCCGGACGATGGTGGCGCTGGGCGCGGGCTGGACCTCGCGCGGGCGCAACGTCCAGAGCATCGACAACCCGGTGACGGACGCCGTCTTCGCGGTCGGCGCCCGGCTGCGGCCGGACGGCACGGTCGCCCGCGCCGAGGTGCCTCCGCTGGTCACGACCAGACCGCCGGGCCCTCCCGCCGCCTACGGCGACTCCCCCTTCGCCAACCAGGAACTGCTGCTGGGCGCGCGGGTGTACGAGGAGACGACTGCGCCGGGCATCTGCCGCGCGGGCACCGAGGCCTACCTGTGGGCGCCGGAGTACAACGCGACGGCCCGGCTCGCCGGCGGCCCACCGCTGCGGCTGAACGGCAACGCCCCGCGCAACCGGGCGGCCGTCCAGCCGCTGGGCGTCTCGCGGGGGGAGTCCTCACCGCTGGTCTTCGACCAGGCCGCGCCCGCGCGGTGGGCGCTGTCCTGCCTGGACCGGGGCCGGCTGGCCGCGGCCGTGGACCGGCTGCGCGCCACGGCCGCCACCTCGGTCGTGGTCGGCTCCTCGCGGGTCCGGGCCACGCTTCCGCCGGGCAGCACGGGCACGGCGGTCCTGTCGGTCCCCGCGATCTCGGGGTGGAGCTGCAACGACCGCCCGGCGTCGGCGTATCTGGGCCTGGTCGCGGTCCCGTTGGAGCCCGGCGCCACCCGCCTCGACTGCACCTTCCGCCCCCCGGGTCTCGTCCCGGGCGCGATGGTGGCCGCACTGGCCCTGGCGGGCGTACTGGGCCTTGCCCTCGGGCAGCGGCGTCCGGGGCAGCGGCGTCAGCGGACCTGACCGAGCCAGTGCAGGGTGCGGCGGACCTCGCCCGGGAAGGGGTGGTTCGGGCCGTGCAGGCGCTCCGCGTCGAACAGCAGGCGGGCCAGGGTCTCGTGGGCCGCCTGCCGGTCGCCGAGGGAGAGCAGCAGGTGCGCGATCCGGCGGCGGACCTCCAGGGGGAGTCCCGGGTCCGGGTTGGCGTAGTGGTTCTCGAAGAGCGGCAGCAGCGAGCGGTACTCCGCCAGGGCCGCGGCCGGTTCGCCGAGCTGCTCCAGGCACTGCGCCGAGTCGTAGCGGAAGCGCAGCGACTGGGGGTCGCCGGCCGGGAACTCGTCGGCCAGGCGGCGCAGTTCCGGCAGGGCCCGGCGGTACTGGCCGTCGTCCATCAGCGTGGCGGCGTACTGCTTGCGCAGGGAGCGGACCACCGGCGAGTGCTCGCCGTGCTGGGCGGCGGCGGCCGGCAGGATCCCGCCGAGGATGTCGCCGGCCTGGGTCAGCTGCCCCTGGTCCAGCAGCTTGCGCGCCTCGTCCACGGCGCCGGGGATGTCGGGCTGCGCCGTGGGCGGGGACGTCGGCTGGGGCGGGATCACGGTGGCCCGGTCCGGCCAGGGGGCGTGCGGGCGCAGGAACGGGCGGGTGGGGTTAAGGGGGCCGACGGGGGTGCGGCTGCCGGCGGCGGGCAGCAGCGGCGCGAGGGCCTCGTAGACCTCCTGCGCGGAGGCGGGACGGTCCTGCGGGTCCTTGGCCAGCAGGCGCAGCAGGATCGCCTCCAGCTCCGCAGGGATCTCCGGGCGCTTGGGGCGGACCGGGGCCGGGGGCTCGTACAGGTGGCGGTGGAGCACGCCCAGGGCGGTGGACCCGGCGAAGGGGACGTTTCCGCTGAGGAGTTCGTACAGCAGCACGCCCAGCGCGTAGAGGTCGGTGTACGGGCCCACCGCGCCGCTCATGGCCTGCTCGGGCGCCATGTACGCGGGACTGCCGATCGGGGTGCCGGTACTGGTGAGGCGGGTGGTGTCGGTGTCCATCACCGAGGCCACGCCGAGGTCCAGGACCAGGACGGTGCCGTCCGGGCGGACCATCACGTTGCGCGGCTTCAGGTCGCGGTGGACGATCGGCACCGCGTGCACGGCCGAGAGGACCGAGCACAGTTGCGCGGCGACCGAGACCGCCCACTGCCACGGGTACGGGTCGTGCTGGCCGAGGTGGTCGGCGAGGTCGGTGCCCTCGACGTATCCCATGACCAGGAAGAGCTCGTCGCCGTCGCTGCCCGCGTCGTGCACGGTGACCAGACCGGGGTGGTCCACCTGCGCCGTGACCCGGCACTCGCGCACGAAACGGCGGCGCAGTTCCTCGGCGACGGTGCCGGGGCCCGCGACCTTGTCGGGACGCAGCAATTTCACGGCGACGCGGCGGTCCAGGCGCTTGTCGTACGCCGTCCAGACCTGGCCCATGCCGCCCTGTCCCAGGATGGAGGCCAGCTGGTAGCGGTCTCCGATGAGCCGGTCGGTCACTGATTCGGGTCCTGGATCGCGGTCGTGTTCGGGTCCTGGTAGGGACCGCCGGGCGGCGGGGTCTGCTTGCGCAGCAGTTCGCTGAGCTCGTCGAGTTCGGCGCGGACCTGCCCGATGCGCGGGGGCGGGGTCGGCTGCGGCGGGACCTGCGGGGGCAGGGGCGCCGGGGCGGGAGCCTGCGCGGGCGGGTAGCCGTAGGCGGGGCGGGCGGGCTGCGCCGGCGGGTACCACTGCGCGGACGGGACGGCCGCCCGCTTCTCGTGGTGCCGGATGTCGGCGACGAGGAAGTACACGCACGCCGCGAGGCCGGTGAAGAGGGTGCCGAAGGCTGCGGTGTTGCCCTGCCAGCCGTCGTCGTTGGGGGTCGGGTCGAGGTCGATCAGCACGACCCAGCTGACGGACAGCGCGAAACTGACCGCGAGCAGCGTCCAGTCGCGGGCCGCGCGGGTCACGATCGCGAGTCTCAGCATCGAGCCCCAGGCCAGAAAGCCACAGCTCAGGATCGGCAGCAGCGAGAACAGCACGCGCAGGGTCACCACGGTCCCGGAACTGGGCTGGTGACCATGCTGCGGCGGGTAGCCGGGGCCGTGCATCGGTGCTCCTGACAGGCTGTGTGGAAAGAGATTCAGGGTCTGAGCGTATACAGCGATTCCGGCCATGGTGAGGGGATGGACCCAACCGTTGCACGGTCGCCGCAGAGGGCGGTCCGGACAGCGGGCCGCGGACCCCGGCGGGCGGACCACCACGAACGGGAACGCAAGCCGCGCGGGAGCGGCCGCGGCCCGGGACCCCTCGGTCCCCGGCCGCGGCCGGCCGTGTTCCTACGAGCCGAGGATCGTGGCGAGGAACTCTCCCGTCCACGCCAGCAGTTCCCGGCCGACCAACGGCTTCCCGCCGATCTTGCCGGTCTTCGGGCGCGGGATGAGCACCTGCGAGGTGGCGGGCTTGAGCACGGCCCCCGGGTAGAGCCGCTTCAGGCGCAGCTCCTGCGACTCGCGCAGTTCCACCGGCCCGAAGCGGATGTTGGGGCCCTGCAGGGTGATGTCGGCGACCGAGCACGCACGGGCCAGCATCCGCAGCCCGGCCACCAGCAGCAGGTTCTCCACCGGCTCCGGCAGCTTGCCGTAGCGGTCGGTGAGTTCCTCCCGTACGGCCTTGACGTCCGCCTCGGAGTTCGCCGAGGCGATGGACCGGTACGCCTGCAGGCGCAGCCGCTCGCCGGGCGCGTAGTCGTGCGGGACGTGCGCGTCGACCGGCAGCTCGATCTTGACGTCCAGCGGCGGCTCCTCCTCCGCCCCGCCTTCGACGGCCGCCCGGTAGTCGGCCACGGCCTCGCCGACCATCCGGATGTACAGGTCGAAGCCGACGCCCGCGATGTGACCGGACTGCTCGCCGCCGAGCAGGTTGCCCGCGCCGCGGATCTCCAGGTCCTTCATCGCCACGTACATGCCGGCGCCCATCTCGGTGTGCTGGGCGATCGTCGCGAGCCGCTCGTGCGCGGTCTCGGTCAGCGGCTTCTCCGGCGGGTACAGGAAGTACGCGTACCCGCGCTCGCGGCCCCGGCCCACACGCCCGCGCAGCTGGTGCAGCTGGGAGAGGCCGAAGTTGTCGCCCCGCTCCACGATCAGGGTGTTGGCGTTGGAGATGTCGATGCCGGACTCGACGATCGTGGTCGACACCAGCACGTCGAACTTCTTCTCCCAGAAGTCCACGACGACCTGTTCCAGGGCCTGTTCGGACATCTGGCCGTGCGCGGTCGCGATCCGCGCCTCGGGCACGATCTCACGCAGCTTGGCGGCCGCCCGGTCGATGGACTCGACCCGGTTGTGGATGTAGAAGCACTGGCCCTCGCGCAGCAGTTCACGGCGGACGGCCGCACCGATCTGCTTCTCCTCGTACGGACCGACGAAGGTGAGCACCGGGTGCCGCTCCTCCGGCGGGGTGGTGATCGTCGACATCTCACGGATGCCGGTCACCGCCATCTCCAGGGTGCGCGGGATCGGCGTCGCGGACATGGTGAGCACGTCGACGTTGGCACGCAGCTTCTTCAGCTGCTCCTTGTGCTCGACGCCGAACCGCTGCTCCTCGTCGACGATGACCAGGCCCAGGTCCTTGAACTTCGTCTCCTGCGAGAACAGCCGGTGGGTGCCGATGACCACGTCCACCGATCCCTCGCGCAGACCCTCCAAAGTGGCCTTGGACTCCGCCTCGCCCTGGAACCGGGACAGCGCCTTCACCTTCACGGGGAACTGGCTGTAGCGCTCGGAGAAGGTGCCGAAGTGCTGCTGCACGAGGAGCGTCGTCGGGACGAGGACGGCGACCTGCTTGCCGTCCTGGACCGCCTTGAAAGCGGCGCGCACGGCGATCTCGGTCTTGCCGTAGCCGACGTCGCCGCAGATCAGCCGGTCCATGGGGACCGACTTCTCCATGTCCTCCTTGACCTCGGCGATGGTGGTGAGCTGGTCGGGGGTCTCCGCGTACGGGAAGGCGTCCTCCAGTTCGCGCTGCCAGGGGGTGTCCGGGCCGAAGACGTGGCCCGGGGCCGCCATGCGCGCGCTGTACAGCTTGATGAGGTCGGCGGCGATCTCCTTGACCGCCTTCTTCGCGCGCGCCTTGGTCTTGGTCCAGTCGGCGCCGCCGAGCCGGTGCAGGGTCGGGGCCTCGCCGCCGACGTACTTGGTGACCTGCTCCAGCTGGTCGGTGGGGATGTAGAGGCGGTCGCCGGGCTGGCCGCGCTTGGCGGGGGCGTACTCGACGAGGAGGTACTCGCGGGTCGCGCCCTGGACGGTGCGCTGGACCATCTCGATGTAGCGGCCCACGCCGTGCTGCTCGTGGACGATGTAGTCGCCGGCCTCCAGGGTCAGCGGGTCGATCGTCTTGCGCCGGCGGGTCGGCATCCGGCCCAGGTCCTTGGTGGCGGTGCGCTGCCCGGTGAGGTCGGTCTCGGTGAGGACGGCCAGCTTGAGGGCCGGGTCGACGAAGCCGTTGTCGATCGAGCCGCAGGCGACGTGCACGATGCTCGGCTCCAGCGTGCCCAGGTCCGCCTCCAGGCGGGCCGCGATGCCCTCGCCGCCGAGCACCTCGACGGTGCGGGCGGCCGGGCCGTGGCCCTCGGTGAGGTAAACGGTGTGCCAGCCGTCGGCGATCCAGCCCTTGGTGTCGGCGAGCGCGCGGGCGGTGTCGCCGCGGTAGGCCTCGGGGGCGTGCATGCCGAGCTTCAGCGTGTCGCCGCCGGCCGCCTCTTCGTCCGCGGCGAAGGGGGAGACCGACCACCACATCATGCCGAGCTCGCGGGCGTGGTCGCGTACGTCGGCGATGCCGCGCAGCGAGGCCGCGCCGACGTCGATGGGGGCCTCGCCGCCGCCCGCGGTGGCGGCCCAGGACGCCATCAGGAACTCCTGGCTGGTGGCGACCAGGTCGGCGGCCCGGGTCCGTACCCGCTCGGGGTCGCAGACGACGGCCATCGCCCCGGCGGGCAGGACGTCGATCAGCAGCTCCATGTCGTCGACCAGGACCGGGGCCAGGGACTCCATGCCCTCGACGGCGATCCCCTCGGCGATCTTGTTCAGCAGCTCGCCGAGCTCGGGGTGCTCCTCGGCGAGGGCCGCCGCCCGCTCCCGTACCTCGTCGGTCAGCAGCAGCTCACGGCAGGGCGGTGCCCACAGGCCGTGCTCGGCGATCTCCAGCGACCGCTGGTCGGCGACCTTGAAGTAACGGATCTCCTCGACCTCGTCGCCCCAGAACTCGATGCGCAGCGGGTGTTCCTCGGTGGGCGGGAACACGTCGAGGATGCCGCCGCGCACGGCGAACTCGCCGCGCTTCTCGACGAGCTCCACGCGCGCGTACGCGGCCGCCGCCAGCGCCTGCGTCACGTCGCCGAGGTCGGCGCTCTGCCCCTGCCGCAGGGCCACCGGCACCAGATCACCGAGCCCCTTGACCTGCGGCTGGAGCACGGAGCGGATCGGCGCGACGACGACGGAGACGGGCCCTGCGGCCGGGTCGTCCTTGCTCGGGTGCGCGAGGCGGCGCAGTACGGCGATCCGGCGGCCCACGGTGTCGCTGCGCGGGCTGAGCCGCTCGTGCGGGAGCGTCTCCCAGGACGGGTAGTCCACCACCTCGTCGGGCGACGGCATGAGCGAGCGCAGGGCTGCGGCCAGGTCCTCGGCCTCGCGCCCGGTCGCGGTGACCGCGAGGACGGTCCGCCCGGTCTGCCGGGCCAGCGCGGCGATCGCGAAGGGCCGCGCGGCGGCGGGGCCGACCAGGTCCACGTGCATGCGGTTGCCGTCCCCGGCCGCGGTGACCGCCTCGGCGAGGGCGGGATCCCGGGTGACGGCGTCGAGCAGTCCGTGCAGACTCATGTAGAGGCTTTCCATCCGGTGAGGGGGCAACGCGAAGGGCCCGACACGCTCGCGGGCCGGGGGTTCCCACCCTACGACGCCCCCCGGCCCCACGCGCGGGGGATTCGGGTCAGCCGCGGGGGTGACGGAGATGGTTCCTGGCGGGCCGATCTGATTACGCTTGGTCCAGTACTTGGTCCACCCCTGCCCTGGAGACCCCATGGAAGCGGCCCGGCAGTACAACGTCCACGAGGCGAAAACGAACTTCTCCAAGATCCTGGAGGCGGTCGCCACCGGCGAAGAGGTGATCATCAGCAAGGCCGGCGAGCCCGTCGCGAAGGTGGTCCCGCTCGCGGGGAAGGTGCGGCGCACGGATTACGGCTCTCTCGCGGGCCGGATCGAGATCGCCGACGACTTCGACGACCTGCCCGATGGATTCGGCGAGGCGTTCGAGGTCGACGTGTGAAGCTCCTGCTCGACACGCCCGTCGTCCTGTGGTGGATGAACGGGGAGCTTCCCGATGAAACGCGGGAGCTCCTCGCACGTGAGCTCACGGTGTACATGAGCGCCATCACGCCCTGGGAGATCTCCGTGAAGCAGGCCGCGGGCAAACTCACCAGCACCGAGGATCTGGCGATGCAGGCCTGCAACACGCAGTTCCAGGCCCTGCCCGTCGACGCCCACCATGGCGTGCTGGCGGGCAAGCTTCCCCTCCATCACAAGGACCCCTTCGACCGGATACTGATCGCCCAGGCCCAGTCGGAAGGGCTGACCCTCCTCACACACGACAAGTTCATCCCGCTTTACGATGTCCCGGTACTGACCGTCTGAGCTCGCCGCGACGCTTTCCGCCGGAGAGACGCCGACCGGCCGAGGAGCACGAGTCCGTGACGAGCGATGCGATGGCCCGCCCCGCCGTGCCGACGGCCACAGCCGCCGCGAAGGCGGGGAGCCTACGGTGGCCCGGGCCCTGGGCGGTGGCCGCCGGGCTTTTCCTCGTCTACCTCGTACTGTCCGTCGGGCGGTTCCGGCGGATGGAGTGGGCCTCCTGGGACCTGGGCATCTTCGAGCAGGCGATCCGCGCGTACGCGCACCTGCACGAGCCCGTCGCGGATCTGAAGGGGCCCGGGGCCAACATCCTCGGCGACCACTTCAGCCCGGTCATCGCGGCGCTCGCCCCCTTCTACCGGATCTTCCCGGGCCCCGTCACGCTGCTCGTCGCGCAGGCCGCGCTCTTCGCGCTCTCCGCCGTCCCCGTCACCAGGACGGCCGCGCGGTTCCTGGGCCGGCCCCGCGGGCTCGCCGTCGGGATCGCGTACGGGCTGTCCTGGGGGATCCAGCGGGCCGTCGAGTTCGACTTCCACGAGATCGCCTTCGCCGTGCCCCTGCTGGCCTTCGCCCTGGAGGCGGTCCTCGCCCGGCGCTGGCGGGCCGCCCTGCTGTGGGGGCTGCCGCTGCTCCTCGTCAAGGAGGACCTCGGTTTCACCCTCGCCGCCCTGGCCGTGGTCGTCGCCTGGCGGGCCCGGTCCACCGACCGGCGGGCCGCCGCGGTCGCCCTGGGCGTCGCCGCGCTGGCCACCGTCCTGGCCGCCCTGGTGTTCACCGTCGTCATACCGGCCTTCGCCACGGCGGGCTACGGCTACTGGGACAAGATCCACGGCGCGGGCCCCCTCGACGGCTTCGGCACCAAGCTCACCACCCTGGCCTGGGTGCTGATCCCGACCTCCGGGCTGCTGGCCCTGCGCTCACCGCTGCTGCTGGTCGCCGCCCCCACCCTCGGCTGGCGGTTCCTGTCCGGCGACGACCACTACTGGTCCACCGACTGGCACTACAGCGCCGTCCTCATGCCCGTCGTGGCCTTCGCGCTCGTCGACGCGATCGACACCGCCCGGCGCGGTGAGCGGCCCTGGCTGCGCGCGTACGCCCTCCAGCTGCCCACCGCCGTCCTCGCCGCCGGCCTCGCCCTCAGCGTGACCAGCCTGCCGACCGAGAAGCTCGCGCAGGCCCGTACGTACGAGAAGCCCGCCCGGGTCACCGCGATCGAGGAACTCCTCGACCGGATCCCCGACGGGGCGACGGTGGAGGCCGACACCGCGCCGCTGACCCGGCTGACCTCCCGCTGCCGCGTGCTGTGGATCGGCGGCAGCAAGGGCGTCGTCCCCGACTGGATCACCCTCGACAACTCCTCCAAGTGGGCCGGTGAGGACCCGACCGGCTATGCCCGCCAGCTGCACCCCGGCGAGCGGTTCGAGCTCGTGGGCGAGGCCGAGGGCGTCGTCCTGATGCGCCACGAATGACACGGCGCCGGGGGGGGGGGCCCCCCCCCCGGCCCCGGCCCCCCCCCCCCCCCCCCCCCCCCCCCCCCCCCAACCCCCCCCGGCGGGGGGGCCCCCCCCCCGCCCGGGCGGGGGGGCGGGGGGGGGCGGGGCGGGGGGGGGGGGGGGGGGGGGTGGGGTGGGGGGGGGGGGGGGGCCCCCCCCGGCCGGGGGGGGGGGGCCCCCCCCCCCGGGGCCCCCCCCCCGGCGCCTCCCCCGTGCTCCCCCGCTTTCCCCCGTACGAACGCGGCGGCAGGTGACCCCTACTCGCTCGCGATCGCGTTCAGTACGTTCATCCGCCCCGCCCGGAAAGCCGGGACCAGCGCGGCGAACAGGCCCACGAAGGCCGAGGCGGCGAACACCCCGAGGATCGTCGGCCACGGGATCTCCAGCACCTTGAGGCCTTCGAGCGCGAGCAGCTGCTGCGCGGTCGCACCCCAGCCCATGCCCAGCCCGAGGCCGAGCAGGGCGCCGAAGAGGGCGATGACCACCGACTCCAGGCGGATCATGCGGCGCAGCTGGCGGCGGGAGAGGCCGATGGCGCGCATCAGGCCGATCTCGCGGGTCCGCTCGACCACCGACAGGGCCAGGGTGTTCACGACGCCCAGGACCGCGACGATGATGGCGAGGCCGAGGAGCCCGTAGACCATGTTCAGGAGCTGCCCGACCTGGTCCTTGAGCGCCTGCTTGTAGTCGGCCCGGTTGCGCACGTCGTACTGCGGGTACTGCGCCACCGCCGCCTTGACCGCCTTGTACGCGGTGTCGGTCCCTCCGTCCTTCGCGCTGGCCAGCAGCATGAAGGGGAGCGGCATCCGGTCGGCCGGCACGTTCGCCTGGGCGACCGCGGTGCTGACGAACATCATGCCCTTGTCGAAGTTGCCCTCGTCGCTGGTGATCGCCGCGACCTTCAGCTTGACGGTGTTGCCGCCCGTGAAGGCGACCGTCATCTCGTCACCGAGCTTGACGTGGTGCTCGGTGGCGTAGATCGAACCGACCGACATCGAGCCCTTGCCGTACGCCGCCGCCTGCTCGCCGGCGATCATCTTGCGCCGCATGTCCTGGGCGTACGTCGGGTCGGTGGCGCCGATGCCCTCCTCGACGGTGGAGCCGTCGGGGGCGGTGATCTTCGCCTCCACCATGCGGTAGGCGGTGACGTGGTCGAGGTCCTTGACGGCACGCATCGCCTGCTCGGTCTGCGGCATGACCAGCTGCCCGGACTGGGAACCGAGCATGAAGTCGGCGCCGACGGACTTGTCGAGTTCCTCGGTGGCGGAGGCCACCATCGAGGAGCCGACCACCGACAGGCAGGCGACCAGGGCCAGGCCGATCATCAGCGCGGCGGCGGTGGCGCCGGTGCGGCGCGGGTTGCGCAGGGCGTTGCGCTCGGCGAGCCGGCCCACGGACCCGAAGGGCCGCAGCACCACGCCGGAGAGCGCACGCACCACACCCGCGGCGAGCAGCGGGCCGATCACGATGAAGCCGATGAGGGTGAAGACGACGCCAAGGCCCAGCCAGAGCGATCCGGGTCCGGCCTTCTCCGCGGCGCCGGCGAGGTAGAGGCCCGCGCCGCCGATGCCGGTGAGGACCAGGCCGAGGACGGCGCGGACGACGCCGGCCTTCTTGTCCCCCGGGGTGCCGGACTCGCGCAGGGCGGCCATCGGGGACACCTTGCCGGCCCGGCGGGCCGGGATGAAGGCGGCGACCGCGGTGACCTTGATGCCGAGCAGCAGGCCGATGACCGGGGTGGTCCAGGCGACGGTCAGATCATCGGTGGACAGGTGCATGCCCATCTGGCCCATGAGCTCCATCAGGCCGACGGCCAGGCCCACGCCCGCGCCGACGCCCAGCACGGAGCCGACGAAGCCGAGGATGTAGGCCTCCAGGACGACGGACCCCAGGACCTGTCCGCTGTCCGCGCCGATGGCACGCATCAGGCCGATCTCGCGGGTGCGCTGGGCGACCAGCATCGAGAAGGTGTTGAAGATCAGGAAGATGCCGACGAGGAAGGCGATCCCGGCGAAGCCGAGCATCACGTACTTCATGACGTCGAGGAAGGAACCGACGTCCTTGCGGTTGGCGTCCGCGGCTTCCTTGGCGGTCTGCAGCTTGTACGTGTCCGCGCCGACGGCGCTCGCGATGTTCTGCTTGAGCTGCTCGTCGCTCACCCCGTCCTCGGCGGTGACGTTGACGTGCGTGAAGGAGCCGGGGGAACCGAGCAGCGCCTGCTGCGCGGTGGCGGTGTCGAAGTAGACGACGGCCGCACCCGGGTTGGTGACGGTGAAGGCGGCGATACCGGTGATCTCGGCGCGGATGTCACCGGTGACGGCGATGGTGCGCAGTTCGTCGCCGAGCCCCAGGTGGTGCTTGTCCGCGGTGTCGGCGTCGACCATCACCTCGGTGGGGCCGCGCGGCGCCCGGCCGGCGGTGATCTTCATGGACTTGAGCTCGTTGTCGTTCCAGTTGCCCGCGATGGTCGGGGCACCGGTGGTCGAGCCCATGTTCTCGTTCTTGGAGTTGACGACCGTGACGGACGTCGACATGACGGCGCCCTCGGCGCTCTTGACGCCCTCGGCCTTCTTCACCTGCTCGACAGTGGGCCCGGCCAGCGTCTCGGGCTTGCCGCGCTCGGGGGTCTGCTCCCCGCCCTTCGCCTCCTTCGGGCTGACCGTCACATCGGCGCTGGTGACGGCGAACAGCTTGTCGAAGGTGGTGTTCATGGTGTCGGTGAACACCAGGGTGCCGCAGACGAAGGCGACGGAGAGCATGACGGCGACGGCCGAGAGCGCCATCCGTCCCTTGTGCGCGACGAAGTTGCGCCGGGAGGTCTTCAGGACGGTGTTGCTCACGAGGTCCGCCCGCGCGCGTCGAAGTCCTTCATGCGGTCCAGGACCTGCTCGGCCGTGGGCCCGTACATCTCGTCGACGATCTTGCCGTCGGCGAGGAAGATGACCCGGTCCGCGTACGAGGCGGCCACCGGGTCGTGAGTGACCATCACGATGGTCTGGCCGAGCTCGTCCACCGAGCGGCGCAGGAAGCCGAGGACCTCGGCGCCGGCCCGCGAGTCCAGGTTTCCGGTCGGCTCGTCGCCGAAGATGATCTGCGGGCGGGCGGCGAGGGCGCGGGCGACCGCCACGCGCTGCTGCTGGCCGCCGGAGAGCTCGGTCGGGCGGTGCTTCAGGCGCCCGGCCAGGCCGACGGTCTCCACGACCCGGTTCAGCCACTGGGCATCGGGCTTGCGGCCCGCGATGTCCATGGGGAGCGTGATGTTCTCCAGGGCGTTCAGGGTGGGCAGCAGGTTGAAGGCCTGGAAGATGAAGCCGATCCGGTCACGGCGCAGCTGCGTGAGCTTCTTGTCCTTCAGCCCGGTGATCTCGGTGTCGTCGAGGTGGATCTGCCCGCTGGTCACCGTGTCGAGACCGGCGAGGCAGTGCATCAGCGTGGACTTGCCGGAGCCCGAGGGGCCCATGATCGCGGTGAACTGGCCGCGGTGGATGTCCACGTCCACCGTGTCGAGGGCCACGACGCGCGTCTCACCGGAGCCGTAGGCCTTGACGACCTTCCGCGCGCGGGCCGCGACGGCTGCATGCCCCCCGGTGTCCCCGTGCCTGGTTTCGGTCATAGCCGTTGTCACGGTGTTTCTCCTTCTCGTCTTCTGCTTGCGTCGCCGTCGTGAAGTCTGTTGCGCGGCGGGCTCCGGCGCGCTGGTGCCCATCGCCGTATCCGTCCGGGGGTTAACCCCACCCCCCGGGCTCCCGGCCCATGTGAACCAGTTAAGGACGCGCCGCGGCCCGGCTCCTCCTCCGCCGGGACGAAAGACCCCCGGCACCTTGTGCGGAGCGTCCCCTAGGGGTTCTCCGCCGTTCGGGGGACCGGCTCTGGGGGATACCGCCGGATACGGCAGCGGTGAGAAGGTGTTCCCCGCATGTGCGTGCAGGGGGAAGGAATCTTCGTGGGGTCTGGGGAGAGAACGGACGGAAGTCCGGACGGCATAGCCGAGGGGAGCGACGGCCGGTCCGAGGACACGGTTTCGGCCAAAGGCGCGGGGCCCGGCGCGGCAGCGGGGGCCACGGCGGCGGCGCCGGGGCGCCCGCCCGCGCCCGTGGTCGCCTCACTGATGCTCGGCATGGCGCTCGTCGCCCTCGACAGCACCATCGTCTCCACCGCGGTCCCCCAGATCGTGGGCGACATCGGCGGGTTCTCCGTCTTCTCCTGGCTCTTCTCCGGCTACCTGCTGTCCGTCACCGTCACCCTGCCCGTGTACGGCAAGCTGTCCGACACCTTCGGTCGCAAGCCCGTGCTGCTCTTCGGCATCGGGCTCTTCCTCGTGGGCTCGCTGCTGTGCGCGCTCGCCTGGAACATGGCCGCCCTCATCGCCTTCCGGATCATCCAGGGCCTGGGCGGCGGCGCCCTCCAGGGCACCGTCCAGACCCTGGCCGGCGACCTCTACCCGCTCAAGGACCGGCCGAAGATCCAGGCCCGGATGTCGACCGTCTGGGCCACCTCCGCCGTGGCCGGGCCGGCCCTCGGCGGGCTGCTCGCCTCGTACGCGCACTGGCGCTGGATCTTCCTGATCAACCTGCCGCTGGCCGCCCTCGCCCTGTGGATGATCGCCCGTCACCTCACCGAGCCCGTACGGTCCCCCGGCCGCCGGGGCCCGGTCGACTGGGCCGGGGCGCTGGGCATCTTCGCCTGCGGCGGCCTGCTGCTGTTCGCGCTCGTCCAGGGCGGGGTCGCCTGGCCCTGGCTCTCCGCGCCCTCGCTGGGACTGCTGGGCGCCAGCGCCGTGCTGGCCGTGGTGGTGGTCCGGATCGAGCGCCGGGCCGAGGAGCCGATCCTGCCCGGCTGGGTGTGGCGCCGGCGCACCATCGCCGCCGTCAACCTGGCCATGGGGGCGCTCGGCCTGCTGATGGTCGCCCCGATGGTGTTCATGCCCACGTACGCCCAGTCCGTACTCGGGCTCGGGCCCATCAGCGCCGGGCTGGTCATGTCCGTGATGACCCTCAGCTGGCCCATCACCGCCGCGTTCAGCCAGCACGTCTACCGGCGCATCGGCTTCCGGAACACCGCGGCCGTCGGGGTCGCGCTGGCCGCGGTGATCCTGTACTCCTTCACCCTGCTCCCCTATCCCGCCCTGCCCTGGCAGCCCGCGCTGATCATGCTGCTGCTGGGCGGCGCCCTCGGCATCTTCCAGCTCCCGCTGGTCGTCGGGGTCCAGTCCACCGTCGGCTGGGCGGAGCGCGGGACCGCGACGGCCTCGGTGCTGTTCTCCCGCCAGGTCGGCCAGAGCGTCGGCGCCGCGCTGCTGGGGGCCGTCGCCAACGCCACCATCGCCGCCCGGCTGGTGGACGCCCCCATGCCCGGCCTTCCGGACAACCTGGACGACGTGTCCAAGGCCCTGGACCAGCCGGGGCTGCTCCCCCAGGCCGCCGCCGACTACTTGCGGGAGGCCGTGGCCGCCGCCGTGGACCACATCTTCCTCGGCGCGACGGGCGCGGCCGTGGCCTCGCTGCTGGTCCTGCTGCTGGTGGCGCCGAGCAGGTTCCCGGTGCTGCCCGAGCAGAGCGAGGAGTAACGGGCCTCCCCGGCAAGCGACTTGTCATGCCCCGGGCCAACGGGTAAGTGTGGGGCACAACCGTTTCCGGGGGGACGACGACATGGCATCCGCACTCTTCGCACTGGCGTTACTCGCCGCGCTCGCCGGGCCGCTCGCCCTGCGTCTCCGCCACCACCCGGCCTTCATCACCGGACGCGACGGCCGGCTCTCGACCTCCACCGCGCTCGCCCTGGCATGGACGGTGATCCTGGTCTGGCTGCTGCTCACGACCCTCGGCTACGGACTCACCGCGGGCGGCGGCATCGGCTGGTTCCGGGGCGAGCACGGCCCGCTGTCGTCACTGACGACGGTGTACCTGCCGCTGGTCGGGGGCCCGTACGCGGCCATGATCGCCGCGAAGACGGTGGTCGGCATCCGCGTGGAGAACGGCAGCATGACCAAGCCGGCGCCGAAGCCGGCGGCCACGGGCCACCGACCGCTGCGGGAGCTGATCGCGAACGACAGCGGCCGGACCGACCTCGTCGACCTCCAGTACGTCGCGCTCAGCGCGGTCACGATGCTCTACGTCGTCCTGTTCTTCCTCTCCGACGTGGGCGCCGGACTCCCCCGCCTCCCCGACGAGATCTGGGCCCTGACGGGCGCACCGGCGGGGGCGTACCTCGTGAACAAGATGGCCACCCGCGCCAACCCGGTGATCACGGACGTCACCGTCTCCGACGGCCTGCTCACGGTCGAGGGCGGCGGCTTCACCGACCCCCGCCTCACGGTGGCCGACACCACGCTGCCCGCCACCCCGGACCCCGCGACGGGCGCCCTGACGGCCCCGCTGCCGGCCACGACGCAGCCCCCGTTCACGGTGGTGGTCACCTCCCGCGGCCTGCGCAGCGACCCCTACCGCTACGAGGCCCCGGCCGGGGGCTGAGCCCGCACCGCGGCTACGGGAGCTTGTGGCGGGCGTAGTAGCGGGCCACCCGGGCCCGGTTGCCGCAGGCCGACGCCACGCACCAGCGGCGCCTCGGGTGCAGCGGAAGGAACAGCAGGACGCAGTCCTGCGCTTCGCAGCCGCGGACCGACGTCACACGGGGGTCCGTCAGGAACTCCGCTACAGCCTCGGCCAGTTCCGCCGCGAGCCGTCGCGCCGGGTCGGCAGCCCGGTGCGAAGCCGCCGCCAGGCCGGCCTGCGCACTCCAGGCCAGCTCACGGTGGGCGGGCGCCGCGGCCATGGCCTCGTTCAGCGCGCACAGCGCATCGCCCGGCGGCCGCTCCCCGCACCGTACGGCCGCGAGCGCGGGCCGCGCGGCCTCCCGCACGGCCCGTACGGCGGCCACCTCGGCCGCGCCCACGTCCACGACCGGGGTCAGCCGGCCGGCCTGCTCGGCCAGCCATGCCGCGAGACCCGCCGGCCCGGCGACCAGGTCGCTCTCGGCGGTCAGGGTGTTGAGGAGGTCCAGGGCGAGGGGCTCGCCGGTCAGCGGGAAGACCGTCACGCGACTAACGGTACCTCAAGCACTTGACCCGTTAGTCACCCTCGGGCAAAACTAATGGGACCAAGCCACCAGGAGGCATGTGATGATCGCGTCCGTCCAGCACCGAACCGTCGACGTCGACGGTGTGCGCGTCGCCTACCGCGAAAGCGGCCCCGCCGACGGCCCCGTCCTGCTGCTCCTCCACGGCTTCCCCACCGCCTCGCACCAGTTCGCCCGCCTGATGGACGCCCTCGGCGACACCCCGTACCGCCTGATCGCCCCCGACTACCCCGGCTTCGGCCGGACCGAGGCACCGGACGGCTTCACGTACACCTTCGACCGGCTCGCCGACGTCATGGAGGCCTTCACCGACGCCCTCGGCCTCGACCGCTACGCCCTGTACGTCTTCGACTTCGGCGCCCCGGTCGGACTACGGCTCGCCACCCGTCGCCCGAACCGCGTCACGGGCCTGATCGTCCAGAACGGCAACGCGTACGACGAGGGACTCTCGGAGGCGGCCCGCGAGTTCGCCGGCCTGCGGCGCGAGGTGCCCGGCAACGAGGAACGGGTCCGGGGCCTGTTCACCCTGGACGGCACCCGCTTCCAGTACGAGACCGGGGTCGCGGACACCACCCTGATCTCCCCGGACAACTGGACGCTCGACCTCCACTACCTCGGCCTGCCGGGGCGCGCCGACGCCCAGGCCGACCTCGCCTTCGACTACGCCTCCAACTTCGCCCACTACCCGTCCTGGCAGTCCTGGCTTCGCACCGCACGGCCGCCGGTCCTGGTCGTCTGGGGCGCGGGCGACCCCTTCTTCACCCCGGCGGGCGCGAAGGCCTACCTCCGGGACGTACCCGACGCCGCCGTCCACGTCTTCGACGGCGCGGGCCACTTCGCCCTGGAGACCCACCTCCCCGCCATCACCCCCCTGATCGCCACCTTCCTCACGAACCTCCCGTAGCGCCGGGCGAGAACCAGGAGGCGCCGGGGACGGGGCGGGGTGCCGACCGGGACGTAAAACGTGATGTGTGGCGCCCGCCAGGCACGCAAGGGCCGAAGCGCGGCCCAGGGCGCCATAAATAAGGCAGTCCCGGCTGGCACCCCACCCCGTCCCCGGCGCCATCCCGGCACAGCCGAGCCCGACCCCGCCCGACCCCGGCGCAGCCGAGCCCGACCCCGCCCGACCCCGGCGCAGCCGAGCCCCCGACCACGCCCGGCCCTGCCCCGCCCCGCCCTGGCACCGACCCCACCCCGGCGCAGCCGAGCCGCGACCCCGCCCGACCCCGCCCCGCCCCGCCCCCGGCACAGCAGACCCCGACCCCGCCCGACCCCGCCCCGGCACCCGCCGAGCCCCCGACAGGGACCGGCCGAGGCCCGCCCCGCCCCCGTTCAGCCCTCCGCTGGAGCCCGGCCCGTCAGGGCCGCCAAGCTGGACCGCACGTGGTTCATGTGCGCCCGCATCTCCTCCTGCGACTCCGCATGCTCCCGCAGGATCCGCTCCGTCTCCCGGCCCACCCGCTCCTCCGCCACCCGCGCCTGCGCGACCAGCTCGGCGGCCATCGCCTCCGCGTCCTCCTGCCCGTGCCGCGCCGCCTCCTCGGCCTCCGCGAACCCCCGCCGCGCCTGCGCCAGCCGCCCCTCCGCGTACCGCTCCGCCTCCTCCGCCCGCGCCGCGAACTCCGCCTCGCGCGCCGCCAGATCCCGCTCGGCCGCCTCCCACCGCTCCGCCTGCTCCTGCTCGCCCTCCGCGAGCAACGCGTCCGACCGCCGCCGCATCTGCGCCAGCGCGGCCACCGCCTCCGCCCGCCAGCCCTCCGCGTCCGCCCGCGCCTGCGCCCGCGCGCCGTCCGCCTCCTGCTGCGCCCGCAGCAGCCCCTGCCGGGCCCGGACCTCCGTCTGCTCGCGCACCGCCTCCGCGTCCGCCCGGGCCAGCTCCGCCACCCGGTCCGCACACGCCTCGGCCGCACCCAGCGTCTCGGACGCGTCCGCCCGCGCCTCCGCCCGAACGCAGTCCGCCTCCTCCTGCGCCAGCAGCAGGATCCGGCGGGCACGCTCGCTCAGGTCCTCGTACGTCTGCGGAGCCAGCGCGGCCACCGCCTCGCGCAGCCGCGCCGCCTCCTCCTCCATCTGCCTCGCCAGGACGGTCAGCCGGGCCACGCGCTCCCAGGCCTCGTCACGGCTGGCGGAGAGCCGCGCGAGATACCGGTCGACCTCTTCCGTGCGGTAGCCGCGACCGCGCACAGTCGCAATGGGTGCACTCATCCTGGAAGCGCCTCTCTCGCGGGGATTCCTGTCAAGGATGCGCCATTTGCTCCCAGAAGCCGGAATGGCCGGGCCGAGACCCTGTTCGGGGGTCTCGGCCCGGCCACTCAACTGATCATCCGATCAGAGCAGTCCGTCCCACATCTGCTCCAGCAGCACCGACCACCAGCTCTCCGGAGAGGCCAGCGCCGCACTGTCCAGGCCCGCCAGATTCGCCTGGAAATCGACGGTCCAGCGACCCGCCTGTTCCGGCGTCAGATGCTGGCGCAGCCGCCACATGTGACCCAGCATCGCGAGGGACCGCACGAACTGCGGCAGGCTGGAGTTCACGAACTGCGGCGGCACCGGAGCACCGCCCGGACCGCCCTCCACCGGCACCGCCACGATGTGCGCGGTGCCGTACTGCACGCACAGCGCCTTGCCGAAGTCGCTGCCGACGACGAGGTACGAGCCCGCGTCCGAAGCCGGCGCCACCTGCCGCTGCGCGGCCATCTCGGCCAGCGTCGGCACCGGCTGGCCCGGCACCGCCTGCGCCCAGAAGAACGGCCCGAAATCGACGGGCAGGCCCGCCCACATCAGCGTCTGCGCCACGATCTCCGGCACACCCTGACGGGACACCGCCCGCTGGTCGAAGCGGAACACGCCCTGCGGGCCGAACGCCCCCGCCAGCTCCTGCGCGATCGCGTCCAGCGGGATCGCCGGCTGGAGCGGAACCTGCGGCAGGGGCACCCGTACCGGAGCGGGGCGCGCCGGACCGTCCGCCACCTGGTGCAGCTCGCCCTGATGGGTGAGCAGATGGCGCACGCCCTGCTGACGGCCCGCGTGGTCCTTGCCGTACGGAGCCACGCTGGTGATCCGCACCTGCGGCCAGGTCTCCCGGATCATCCTGGCGCAGTATCCGCCGGGCAGCTCGCAGGACTCCAGCTCGGTGTGCAGTTCCAGCACCTGCTGCGGCGGCACGTTCATGGCGCGCAGCTCGTGCAGGATCTGCCACTCGGGGTGCGGGGTACCGGGCGCGGAACGGCGGATGAGCTGCTGCTCGGAGCCGTCGGGGGCGCGGTAGCGCAGTACGGCCTGGTAGCCGGGGCCGACCGTGGGCGCACCGGTGTGCGCCGGGGGCTGCGCGACGGGACCGGCGGGCGCCGGCCCGGGCGGACCGGGAGGCGTCGGCGGCTGACCCGTCACGGCGGGACCGGCCAGCATCGTCGCGGCATGGTCGAGCCCCGCACCGGGGACGCCGGGCGCACCCGGAGCACCGGGCGGACCGGGAGGCGCGGGCGGCTGACCCGTCACCGCGGGACCCGCCAGCATCGTCGCGGCGTGGTCGAGCCCACGACCGTGCGAAGCCCCGGGGGCCCCGGGCGGACCAGGAGGACCGGGCGGCTGCGGCACACCGGCACCCGGAGCACCGGGCGGACCAGGAGGCGCCGGCGGCTGACCCGTCACCGCGGGACCCGCCAGCATCGTCGCGGCATGATCGAGCCCACGACCCTGCGAAGCCCCCGGAACACCAGGCGGACCAGGAGGACCGGGCGGCTGCGGCACACCGGCACCCGGAGCACCGGGCGGACCAGGAGGCGCCGGCGGCTGACCCGTCACCGCGGGACCCGCCAGCATCGTCGCGGCATGATCGAGCCCACGACCCTGCGAAGCCCCCGGAACACCAGGCGGACCAGGAGGACCGGGCGGCTGCGGCACACCGGCACCCGGAGCACCGGGCGGACCAGGAGGCGTCGGCGGCCGAACCGCACCCGAACCCCCCGCACCACCGGCGGGGCCACCCTGGCCGGGGGCCGGCCGGGAGATCTGTGCCTTGCTCGTCGGCGCGTCGGCGATGCTGTCCGCCTGCGGCCCCAGCGTCGGCACCACCGCGGTCCGCGGCAGCTGGCTGCCACCCGGCATCAGCGTGGTCTGCGCCTCCGGCGCCACCCCGGACGACGGCGCCTCGTCCAGGTCCGACCCGGACAGCGGCGGCGCGAACACGGTCGCGGGCAGCGGCACGGAACCGTCGTCCGCACCCGGATTCACATCGGTCCCGGCCCACGGCGTGGCCCCCGTCGGAACGGCCGCCGCGGCAGCCGCCGGAACCCCGTCATTGGCGGTCGGCTCGTAGGGCACCTCGCCCCCGCGCCGCAGCGGCACCACGTCCACCGGCGCCGACGCGGCGGCAACGGCCTCCACGGGAACGGCCGGAGCGGGTACCGGTGCCGGGTCGGCCGGAGCCTGAACCGGCGAAACCGAAGCCGAGGACGAAGCCGAGGACGAAGCCGAGGCAGCCGAAGACGAAGGAACGGCAGCCGGAATCCCCGCCCGGTCCGCGGCCTCCTGCAGCCACTCCGGCGGGCTCAGCATGAACGACGTCTGCTCCGAGTCGATCCGCGGCGGCGGTACCGAAGCCTCCGAAGCCGCCGCGGCAGCCGCCGCCCCGTACTCCTCCTCGTACCGGCGGATCACCTCACCCACCGGCAGCCCCGGCCACAGCGTCACCTCCCCGCTGTCCCGCGCGATGACCAGCCGCTGCCGCCCACCACCGGACACCGGCCCGGCCGCACGGTCCTCCGCCCACACCACGAACCCGAGCCCGAACTCCCGTACACGCACCTCGCGGTGCTGGTACGCGGGCACATCGCCGTTGATCCATTCCTCAGCGCGCTCCTGCGCCTGCGCAAATGTCACCACCGCGCCGTCACCCCTCATCCGAACCGGCACGCACCGCCGCAGCCGGCCCCGCCACGGGAACCGACCGCGCGAATCCGCCGTCCACCATCAGACCGGCCACCGTCTCAAGCTCCGGCGGATTGCCCGCCAACCGCTCAAGAAAGGCGTCGAAATCAACGCCGCACGGCAGCAACAGCCGCTCCACGCGCTCCTGCACCGACCAGCCGTCCTGGTCACGCGCATCGTCGTACGGGGAGAACCACACCGAACCGACGCCCTCGCCCTTCACCTTCAGGGCGAGCAGACCACCCTGCACGAAGGCCACGCACAGGTAGTCCTTCGTCAGGTGGTCCCGCAGACACTTGTTGACGTACACCAGGTCGTTGACCGCCGCCTCCTCACGCACCGTGAAGAACGGCTGGTCCACCAGCAGACCGAGGTCCACGTCCAGCGCCGCGCCGACCGGCGCGCAGCCACCCGCGGCCTTCAGGAACGAGCGGTACGCCTCCGGCAGCCGGTAGCCGAGGTCCTCCTCGACTCCCTGCACCTGCTGCTCGGAAACCGACACCACCGACTTCGGCAGCCCCAGATGGGCCGGACGCAGCTCCTGCAACGGACGCGTCCCGCGCTTGGTGTGGTCCACCGGCGCCGTCACCAGCCCCGCGTGATGCCGCAGCAGGGCCTTCACCTCGACCGGGACCAGCTCCATGCGCCGCGAACCCGACACGTGGTGCCAGGTCCAGCCGTGCGGGGTGGCCACCGCACCGACCGTGTCCCACAAGTCGTGCCCGGCCGCCTTCATCGCGGCGTTCGCGGACACGTAGTCCGTCAGCCGCAACTCGTCCACACCGAAGCCCTCCGGCGGCTCTGCGATCTCCACGGCCGCGCGCGCGTACGCGGAGAAGTCCGGATGCCCGTTGCCGCCCATCCGCACTCCGTGGGGATGCCGAGCGGCCCGGACCGGGTCCGGGAAATGCACGACCTGCCCCGAATAAGCGGCGTTGGGTGGCGCGGCCTGCTGCCCGAGCCGACCTGTCGTCATGGCGGTAGCCCCCTGCTGGATCTGGCTGGTTCACCACAGCCTATGCGCTGGGGCAAGGGGCTCACCCGCGCACGACCGGCACACCCGGCCCGCGGCCGGGAACATCCGAATTGATACGAATATTCGACCCCGCTTCCGCATGACAGGTGACATTTGGCAGGCTGTGCCCTCAGCACGGGGGCGTGCGCGACAGCGGCCACCACCGCCGCCACGGGAGGGAAAGCGCGACCATGCACAACACGGCAGCACGCACAGATCCGGCCGACGCCACCCCGGGAACCCCCGGACCATCAGGCCCGCCCGGACCGCCGGCACCAGTGGGACCACCCGTCCCCATGCCATCACCGGCCACGGCCTCCGAAGCCGGCGGCCCCACGGGCGACCCCCGCCTGCGCTGGAGCAGCACCGACGGCCGCCCCGCCGCACCCGTCCTGCGCTTCCGCCGCGACGGCATCCTCCCCACCATCGCCGCCGCCCTCTCCGTACGCGGCGAAACCCTCACCGGCACCGCAGGAAAAGCCGACCACCCACCCGTACTCCACCCCCTCGTGCAGGACTTCCTCGACACCCTCACCAGCGGCCAGCGCGAACGCTTCACCGGCCGCTGCCCGGAAGCGATCCTGCTCTCCCGCCACCTCGCCGCCATCGAAGGCGCCCGCTCCCGACGCGCTTCCCGCAAACCCCTCTCCCCGAGCGAAGCCCGCCGCTCCCTCAAACACGCGAAAATCACCGCCCGCCGAATCCGCGAGGACGGCGACCCCCTCCACGGCAGCTACGCACCCCCCTGCCGCTCCTGCGACGCACTCCTCGCCCACTTCGGCGTACGCCCCGTCGACCTCACCCCCTCCGAGTAGCCATGACCACCGCCTCAGCCTCCTACGACCGCTCCTCGGCCACCCGCTTCCCCGTCGCCGTGGACTCCGCCCTGCGCACCGCCGGCTGGGAGCCCGGCCGCTGGGACATCAAACAGGCCGAATTCTGGGCCGACGCCCTCCGCGACCACACCACCCCAGCCGGACACCGGCACGAGGTCTTCCCCGCCGCCGTCGAAGCCTGGGCCGAATTCGGCGGCCTCACCGTCAACGCCCCCGGCACGGGACGGCAGATAGCCCCCGCCACCATCCGCCTCGACCCGCTCACCGGCCTGCACCTCGCCCGCACCTTCGCCGACCTCGGCCGCGCCCTGTCCACCCAGCTCTGCCCACTCGGCGTCGAGGCAGACGCAAGCTCCCACCTCGCCATCGACCGCGAAGGCCGCGTCTACGGCATCGACCACACCGGCGACTGGTACCTCGGCGGCAGCCTCGACGAGGCCCTCACCCTCCTCCTCACCGGCCTCCAGCCGACCCGCCTCACCACCGGCTGACCCACCCCTAGCCGGCAGGCAGCACCGCCGACACCTTGAAACCCCCCGCATCCGTCGGACCCGAAACGAACACCCCGCCCAACCCGAGCACCCGCTCCCGCATCCCCACCAGCCCGTTGCCCCCACTGGGCAGCCCCGGCTCCGCGGCCATCCCGTCGCACGGCCCGTTCTCCACCTGCATCGCCACCTCCCCCTCCCGGTGCGCGAGCCGGACGGTCACCCGCGCGCCGGGAGCATGCTTGTGACAGTTCGTGAGCGCCTCCTGCACCACCCGGTACGCCGCCTGCTCCACCTCCGCCGCGTACCCCGCCCCATCGCCCTGCACCACCATCTCCACGACCATCCCGGCCGCCCGCGACTGCCCCACCAGCGCCTCCAGTTCGGCCAGCGAAGGCCCGTCCTCGAAACTCCCCACGTGGGGGTACCTCCCAGCGGTAGCTGGGGGAGCCACCGACGTGGCGGCCACCGCCGCCACCGCCGGCCTCACCGGCTTCTCGGCAGCCCGCAGCACCCCCAACATCTCCCGCAGCTCCGTCAGCGCCTGCCGGCCCATGTCCCCCACCAGCGCGGCATTCTTCGCGGCCCGCGCCGGATCCTTCGCCGCGATCGCCTCCAACGCCGCCGCGTGCACCACCATCAACGACACCCGGTGCGCCACGACGTCGTGCATCTCCCGCGCGATCCGGGTCCGCTCCTCCGTACGGGCCCACTCGGCCCGCTCCTCCGCCCGGTCCGCCAGCAGCGACAACTCCCGCTCCAGCGAATCCGCCCGCTCCTGCAAACTCTCCATCAGCCGCCGCCGGGCCCCCATGTACAGCCCGAACAGCACCGGCGGCACGGTCAGCGCCACCGCCACGAACCCGGACAGCGCGACCACGAGCAGGGGGTCGGCCTCGACATCACCCCTCGTCCGCAGATACATCACCACGAACGTCGCGGCCAGCGACATCGAGGCCAGCGTCGCGATGATCCGCCGCGGCACCTCGGACGAGGCCAGCGCGTACAGCCCCACCACCGCGAGCAGGAACCCCATCGCGGCCGGCGCCACGGCGATCCCCACCAGCACCACCGCGACCGGCCACCGCCGCCGCAGCACGAGCACGGCCCCCACGACGAACCCGAACAGCACCCCGACCACGGTCGGCACCCCGGCCGCACGCGCGAAACCGACGCCCTCCCACGCGCACTCCAGGGCGGACACCCCACCGAGCACCACGTCCCCGACGGCATCCCGCCGCCGCGCCCACCACAAGGGCGGCCCAGCGCGCCCTTCGACTTCCCCCGTACTGGTCATGCCGACCAGCGTACGCAGCGCCCCCAGCACAGACAGGGCGGGATTTCCGGCAAACCCCCGGTAATCGCACGCACGACTGAATCGTCCGCCGACCGAGACCTGAATCCCGCATTCCGGACGACATTGGCGACATGACCGAAATCCGACGTCGCCCCGGCGACGGCACCGGCGGCCTCCGCACGGGCACCACGACCTTCGAATCCCTCCGCGAGCAGGCGGTGACCCTGCGCCGCGAGGGCCTCAGCCTGCGCCAGATCCGCGACCGCCTCGGCATCCACAACAACAACATCCTCAACAGCCTGGTGAAGGGCGAACCGCCACCCGAGTGGACGAAGCGCCCCAACGCCAAGGACGACCTGCGCGACCGGGCCCGCGAGCTCCGCCTCCAGGGCATGACGTACGACGAGATCCAGGTCGAGCTCGGCTGCGCGAAGAGCTCGATCTCCCTCTGGGTCCGTGACCTCCCGAAGCCAGCTGGCCGAAGGACCCCCGCGGAACAGGCTCGGCTCGCCTCCCACCGGCGCTGGGAGCGCGAGAACGCCGTCCGGGACGAGCGGCGAACCCTCGCCAAGGAGTCGGCGCGAGCCGAGATCGGACAGCTCAGCGACCGAGAGCTCTTCATCGCGGGAGTGACGCTGTATTGGGCGGAGGGGACCAAGGACAAGTCGTACGACCGCCGCGAGAACGTCCAGTTCGTCAACAGCGACCCGGGAGTCATCCGGGTGTTCCTCGCCTGGCTGGATCTCATCGGCGTCGACAGAGAGCGGATTCGCTACCGCGTGATGATCCATGAATCAGCCGACACCGGGGCCGCCGAGCAATTCTGGGCCGACTTCGTCGGCGCGGACGCGACCCGGTTCGCCCGGACCACCCTCAAGAAGCACAACCCCAGGACCACCCGGAAGAACGTGGGTGAGAACTACCGGGGCTGCCTGATCCTTTACGTCAGCCGAAGCGCCGACATCTACCGTCGCATCGAGGGCGCCTGGTGCGGCATAGTAGGGGCGTCCAACCCGAACCGGGAAGATCGAATGTCCGGTTTGAGTTGATTTACCATCCCCTGTGGTGTAATCGGCAGCACTGAGGTTTTTGGTACCTTAAGACCGGGTTCGAGTCCTGGCAGGGGAGCAAAGCACGTTCGGGTCCTGACCTCCATGGTCGGGACCCGGCTTCGTTAGCGGGCCGTGGGCCCCCGGTATCCTTCACGGGTCCACCCCCGAAGCCGAAGGGCATCCCCGTGAGCGCCAACCGCCCGGCAGCCGTCGTCGTACTCGCAGCGGGTGAAGGCACCCGCATGAAGTCGGCCACTCCCAAGGTCCTGCACGAGATCTGCGGGCGCTCGCTCGTCGGTCACGTCGTCGCCGCCTCCCGTGAGCTGGACCCCGCCCACCTCGTCGTGGTCGTCGGGCACGCCCGGGAGCAGGTCACCGCGCACCTCGGCGCGATCGACGCCGGTGTGCGCACGGCCGTCCAGTACGAGCAGAACGGCACGGGCCACGCCGTCCGGATGGCCCTCGAAGAGCTCGGCGGGGTCGTCGACGGCACCGTGATCGTCGTCTGCGGCGACACCCCGCTGCTGACCGGCGAGACCCTCAAGCAGCTCGCCGCGACGCACGAGGCCGACGGCAACGCCGTCACCGTGCTCACCGCCGAGGTGCCGGACTCCACCGGCTACGGGCGCATCGTCCGGGACGCCGGCGGCGCCGTGACCGCCATCGTCGAGCACAAGGACGCCACCGACACCCAGCGCGCCATCCGCGAGATCAACTCCGGCGTGTTCGCCTTCGACGGCGCCCTGCTCGCCGACGCGCTCGGCAAGGTGCGCACCGACAACAGCCAGGGCGAGGAGTACCTCACCGACGTGCTGGGGATCCTGCGCGAGGCGGGCCACCGCGTCGGCGCGGCCGTCGGCAGTGACCACCGCCAGATCCTGGGCATCAACAACCGCGTCCAGCTCGCCGAGGCCCGCGCCCTGCTGAACGCGCGGCTGCTGGAGCAGGCCATGCTCGCGGGTGTGACGGTCGTGGATCCGGCCAGCACGTTCGTGGACGTCACCGTCACCTTCGGGCAGGACGCCCTCGTCCACCCGGGGACGCAGCTCCTCGGGTCCACCCACGTCGCCGAGGGGGCCGAGGTCGGCCCGAACACCCGGCTGAAGGACACCCGGGTGGGCCAGGGGGCGCGCGTGGACAACACGGTGGCCGACGGTGCCGTCATCGGCGAGCTGGCTTCCGTGGGGCCGTTCGCGTACCTGCGTCCGGGGACGGTCCTCGGCACCAAGGCCAAGGCCGGTACGTACGTGGAGATGAAGAACGCGACGATCGGCGAGGGCACCAAGGTGCCGCACCTGTCGTACGTGGGTGACGCGACGATCGGCGAGTACACGAACATCGGCGCGGCGAGCGTCTTCGTGAACTACGACGGTGAGCACAAGCACCACACCACCGTCGGCTCACACTGCAAGACGGGCTCGGACAACATGTTTGTGGCGCCCGTCACCATCGGGGACGGCGCCTACACGGCCGCCGGGTCCGTGATCACGAAGGACGTTCCGCCCGGTGCCCTGGCCGTGGCCCGTGGCCAGCAGCGGAATATCGAGGGCTGGGTGGCCCGCAAGCGTCCGGGAAGCGCTGCCGCGACGGCGGCCCAGTCGGCGGTCCAGGTGGACTCCGACAGCCGTTGAGGTGAACTGACCGGAAACGGGTACGCCTGGGACGGCGTACCGTGATAGGTGCACGCAATTCGGCTGGCTCACCGTGTGCGGGACGGACGCACGCGGGGGCGAGCAGCTTTCAACACGTCTGAGGAGACAGTGCTGTGACCGGGATCAAGACGACCGGCGAGAAGAAGCTGATGCTCTTCTCCGGCCGCGCCCACCCCGAGCTGGCCGAGGAGGTCGCGCACCAGCTGGGAGTCGGCCTCGTGCCGACCAAGGCTTTCGACTTCGCGAACGGTGAGATCTACGTCCGCTTCCAGGAGTCGGCTCGTGGCGCGGACTGCTTCCTGATCCAGAGCCACACGGCTCCGATCAACAAGTGGATCATGGAGCAGCTGATCATGATCGACGCGCTGAAGCGCGCGTCGGCTCGCTCCATCACCGTGATCATCCCCTCCTACGGTTACGCCCGTCAGGACAAGAAGCACAAGGGCCGCGAGCCGATCTCGGCCCGCCTGGTCGCGGACCTGCTGAAGACCTCGGGTGCGGACCGCATCCTGACGGTCGACCTGCACACCGACCAGATCCAGGGCTTCTTCGACGGCCCGGTGGACCACCTGTCGGCGCTGAACGTCCTCGCGGACTACGTGGGCGCCAAGGTGGACCGTACGAAGCTGACGATCGTCTCCCCGGACGCCGGCCGCGTGCGTGTCGCCGACCGCTGGTGCGACCGTCTGGACGCGCCGCTGGCGATCGTGCACAAGCGCCGTGACAAGGACGTCGCCAACCAGGTGACCGTCCACGAGGTCGTCGGTGAGGTCAAGGGCCGCGTCTGCGTCCTGGTCGACGACATGATCGACACGGGTGGCACCATCTGTGCCGCGGCCGATGCGCTGTTCGCGCACGGCGCGGAGGACGTCATCGTGACGGCCACGCACGGCATCCTGTCGGGCCCGGCCGCCGACCGTCTGAAGAACTCCAAGGTCAGCGAGTTCGTCTTCACGAACACCCTGCCGGACCCGTCCGACCTGGAGCTCGACAAGATCACGGTGCTGTCGATCGCCCCGATGATCGCGCGCGCGGTGCGCGAGGTCTTCGAGGACGGCTCGGTCACCAGCCTGTTCGAAGAGCAGCAGTAGGAGTCACCGCAGATCCTTCTGCTGTGATCATTTTTGAGGGCGGCCTCCCCGCCGGGTAGACTCATGAAGTTGCTCGGCGAGGGAGGCCGCACTTTCATGTGCGGGCACTCCGTTATCGACGCGCTCTTCGTAGCAGGCCGTTCCGGCCGGGTGACTGTCGTCCTTTTTCCGTCACCCCACGAGGAGTGAGTATGTCCGAGGTCAAGCTTTCCGCCCAGCTCCGTGACACCTTCGGCAAGGGCTCTGCCCGCCAGGCCCGTCGTGACGCCCTGACCCCGGGTGTCATCTACGGCCACGGCACCGCCCCGAAGCACGTCAACGTCGACGCCCACGCCCTGCAGCTGGCGCTGCGCACCCCGAACGTCCTGATCTCCCTGGACATCGCGGGCGACAGCACCGAGCTGGTCATCCCGAAGGCCGTGCAGAAGCACCCGCTGAAGCGTTCGGTCTCCCACGTCGACTTCCTGATCGTCAAGAAGGGCGAGAAGGTCACCGTCGACGTCGCGATCGTCACCGAGGGCGAGCTGGCCGCCGGCGGCAACATGCTGGAGACCCTCCAGAACACCATCTCCGTCGAGGCCGAGGCCACCCACATCCCGACCGAGGTCACCGTCTCGATCGCGGGCCTGGAGGCCGGCGCCACCATCCACGCCGCGGACCTGGTCCTCCCGGCGGGCACCACCCTGGCCGTCGACGGCGACATCGCCGTTCTGCAGGTCGTCTCCCCGCAGGCCGAGGAGCCGGCCGCCGCCGAGGAGACCGAGGGCGCCGAGGCCTGAGCCTCGCCTTCTCCCCTCAGCAGTTGCTGACCGACCGCCGTCCGGCTCCACTGGAGCGGGACGGCGGTCGTGTTTCGCCCAGGACCTAAGGAGCTTTTGATGTCGGACGACACGGCGCCCTGGCTGATCGTCGGCCTCGGCAATCCGGGACCGGAGTACGCGGGCAACCGCCACAACATCGGTTTCATGGTGGCCGACCTGCTGGCGGAGCGGATCCGTGGGAAGTTCAAGGCGCACAAGGCCCGGGCGCAGGTGGTGGAGGGTCGCATGGGCCCGCCGGGGCCGGCCAATCGGCGGGTGGTGCTGGCCAAGCCGATGACGTACATGAACCTGTCGGGCGGGCCGGTGACGGCGTTGCGTGACTTCTACAAGGTGCCGGTGGAGCGGATCGTCGCGATCCATGACGAGCTCGACATCGATTACCCGACGCTGCGTCTGAAGCTGGGTGGCGGGGACAACGGTCACAACGGACTGAAGTCGATGACGAAGTCGATGGGCCCGGACTACCACCGGGTGCGTTGCGGTATCGGCCGGCCGCCGGGCCGGATGCAGGTGGCGGACTTCGTGCTGAAGGACTTCTCCTCGACGGAGCGCAAGGAGCTGGACTGGTTCGTGGACCGGGCGGCGGATTCCGTGGAGTGTCTGATCGCGGAGGGGCTGGAGCGCGCCCAGTCGACGTACAACTCCTGAGTGACCGGGGGGCGTAGACCGATCGTTACTTCGGACATACCGTCACACAGGAATACAAGAGCATACGAATATTGACGCGTACCTCTTGACTGGTGTGGGACGTCATCAGCAAGCTGGCGGCGCCGCCCCCCACGGCCCGTCTTCCTCACTTGTTCCAGAGGTACTCCATGTCCCCTTCCAGGATGCGCCGGGCGGCATTCGCCGTCGCCGCGACCTCGCTCGTTCTCGCCGCCGGGGCGACTCCCGCTCTCGCCACCGACGCGTACACCGTTCCGCTGCACCAGCAGGTGCCCATCACCGCGGCTTCCTTCGGGTCGACGGAGAAGAAGTGCGCTGACATACCGTCGACCCAGGACGGCTGGCATTTCGTCGCTCCGGGCAACCCCAACGACATCTCCTTCGTGGAGCTGACGGTGACGTTCGAGCCGGGCGGCCAGAAGGTGATCACCACCTTCGGCCCGCCGAACGACAACCACGCCTACGTCGCCTCCGAGCCCGGCGCCAAGCTCACCTCGGCCGTCGCCAAGGTGAAGGGCGGCAAGCTGGAGTGGTTCAACCTGTCGCACACCTGCCCGTCGACCGTGACTCCGAGCGGCACGCCGAGCGGGACGCCGTCGAAGACGCCTTCGAAGACTCCGTCCGGTACGCCGTCGAGCACGTCCTCGGGCACCCCGTCGAAGACGCCGGCCACGTCGGTCTCCCCCTCCGGGTCGGTGACCCCGAGCCGGAGCGCTACTCCGTCGGGTACGCCGAGCGGGACGGCGACCTCGCCGGCCCCGGTCGCCGGCGGTGACCTGGCCAACACCGGGTCCGGCCTGCCGGTCGCCCTGGTCTCGACGCTGGCCGCCCTGCTGGTCGCGGCCGGTGGGGTGCTGGTGGTCCGCCGCCGTCGCACGCAGCCGTAGCCGTAGCCGTAGCCGGTACGCAGGCAGCCCGTACGGGAGAAGCCCCCGCACCTTCGGTGCGGGGGCTTCTGCGTGTCTGCGGGCGGTCGCGGATTCAGCCGGTGTTGCGCAGGCCGGCGGCGACGCCGTTGACGGTGAGCAGCAGGGCGCGGGCGAGCAGCGGGTCGGGATCCTCGCCGCGGGCGGCTGCGGCGCGCTGGCGGGCGAGCAGGGACACCTGGAGGTAGGAGATGGGGTCCAGGTAGGCGTCGCGTACGGCGAAGGTCTGCTGGAGCACCGGGTGGGAGTCCAGGAGCTTCTCGCCGCCGGTGATGCGCAGGACCTCGCGGACGGTGAGCTCGTGCTCGGCCTCGATGCGGGTGAAGACGTGCTTGAGGTCGTCCGGTACGAGGGTGTCGACGTAGTGGCGGGCGATCCGCAGGTCGGTCTTGGCCAGCGTCATCTCGACGTTGGACAGGAAGTTGCGGAAGAAGTGCCATCGCTCGCCCATTTCGGCGAGGACGTCTCCTTGGCCGGCTTCGCGCAGGGCCTTGAGGCCGGAGCCGACTCCGTACCAGCCGGGGACGATCTGGCGGGACTGGGTCCAGCCGAAGACCCACGGGATGGCGCGCAGGCCGTCGAGGCCGGCGCCGGAGTCGGGGCGGCGGGAGGGGCGGGAGCCGAGGTGGAGGTCGGCGAGCTGGTCGACCGGGGTCGCGGCGAAGAAGTACGAGGGGAGGTCCGGGTCCTCGACGAGCTCGCGGTAGGCGGCGTGCGCGGCGTCGGAGACGGTGTCCATGGCCGCGTCCCAGCGGGCGAGGGCCTCGTCGGACTGGCGGGGCGCGGTGTGCAGGGCGGAGGCCTGCAGGGTGGCCGCGACGGTCAGTTCGAGGTTCTCGCGGGCGAGGGAGGGGACGAGGTACTTGTCGGAGATGACCTCGCCCTGCTCGGTGACCTTGATCTCGCCTTCGAGGGTGCCCCAGGGCTGGGCGAGGATCGCGTCGTGCGAGGGACCGCCGCCGCGGCCGACGGTGCCGCCGCGGCCGTGGAAGAGGCGCAGGCGCACGCCGTAGCGGTGGGCGACGTCGCGCAGTCGGCGCTGGGCGCGGTGGATCTCCCACTGGCTGGTGGTGATGCCTCCGAACTTGGAGGAGTCGGAGTAGCCGAGCATGACCTCCTGGACGTCGCCGCGCAGGGAGACCAGGCGCCGGTAGGAGGGGTCGGCGAGCATCTCGTCGAGGATGACGTCGGCGGCGCGGAGCTCGTCGGTGGTCTCCAGGAGCGGGACGATGCCGATCTTGGCCCAGCCGGCGTGGAGGTCGATGAGGCCGGCCTCGCGGGCGAGGACGGCGGCGGCGAAGACGTCGTCGGCGCCCTGGCACATCGAGATGATGTACGACTCGATGACCTCGGGGCCGAACTTCTCGAAGGCGTCCTTGATGGCGGAGAAGACGCCGAGGGTCTTGTGTCCCGCGGCGTCGAGGGGGGCCGGGGTGGGGGCGAGGGGCCGGCGGGAGCGGAGTTCCTTGGCGAGGAGCTTCTGCCGGTAGTCGCGGGGCATGTCGGCGTAGCGCCAGGACTCCTCGCCGAGCCGGTCGAAGAGCTGGCCGAGGGCGTGGTGGTGGGCGTCGGCGTGCTCGCGTACGTCCATGGTGGCGAGCTGGAGGCCGAAGGCGGCCAGGGTGCGGATGGTGCGGTCCATGCGGCCGTCGGCGAAGAGCGCGCCGCGGTGTTCGCGCAGGGAGGTCTGGATGAGGGTGAGGTCGGTGAGCAGCTCGGCGGTGCCGAGGTAGTCGCGGCCTTCTTCGTGGGGGATGCCCTTGGCGAGGCGTTCGCGGGTGTTGAGGAGCTTCTGCCGGATGCAGGTGGCCTTGAGGCGGTACGGCTCCTCGGCGTTCAGCCGCTTGTAGCGCGGGCTGATCTCGGGGAGGCGTTCGAGGTCGGCCTGGAGGGAGGCGAGGAGTTCTTCGGTGGCGCCGGTGTAGCGGATGGAGTTGGAGAGGAGTCCGCGCAGGAAGTCGATGAGTTCGAGTGCGTCGGTGATGCCGTGCTCGTGCTGGAGGATCAGCACGTCGCGGGTGACGTCGGGGGTGACGTTGGGGTTGCCGTCGCGGTCGCCGCCGATCCAGGTGCCGAAGGTGAGGGGGCGGGTGCCGGCGGGGAGTTCGACGCCGACGCGCTGGAGTTCGGCGGCGAGGTCTTCGAGGACGTCGCCGACGGCGCCGGCGTGCAGCTCGTCGAGGTAGTAGATGGCGTTGCGGGCCTCGTCGGCGGGCTCGGGGCGGACGACGCGCAGTTCGTCGGTCTGCCAGACGAGGTCGATGTTCTCGGCGAGGCGCAGGTCGTGGCGGCGGCGGTCGCCGGCGCCGGTGACGGGCTCCTCCAGGAGGGCCGCGATGCGGCGCAGCTTGTTGAGGACGCTGCGGCGGGCCGCCTCGGTGGGGTGCGCCGTGAAGACGGGGCGGACGTTGAGGTTCTTGACCGTCTCGCGCAGGTGCGCGGGGTCGGCGTCCTTGAGCATGTCGGCGGTGCGGGCGAGGAGCCCGCCTTCGGCGGCGCGGTGGGCGCGCAGTTCCTTGCCGCGGTGCACCTGCTCGGTGACGTTGGCGAGGTGGAAGTAGGTGGAGAAGGCGCGCACGAGCTTGGCGGCGGTCTCCAGGTCGGTGTCGCCGAGGAGGGCGGCGGCTGCCTCGCCGTCGGTGCGGGTGAGGGCACGGACGCGTTCGACGAGGTCGAGGAGGTCCTGGCCTTCCTGGCGGACGAGGGTCTCCCCGAGGAGGTCGCCGAGGCGGCGGATGTCCGCGCGCAGCTCCGCGTTGGCGGTGGCGGCCGGGGTGACGGGGGCCTGGCCCTGGGGGGCCTGGTCAGCACTGCTCACAGGTGCGGCTCCTTGCAGTGTTCGAGCGCTACTGGGCGGTGGGCTCCCGGCCGTGCGCGGCGTCGCCGCTCCTGAGGTGCGCAGCTCGGGCTGCCCGTGCGGACCGCGCTGTCCGACGGGACCAGGATAGGTGTCCGAGGCGCGTGCCTGGGCAAATGTCTCAGCAGGCGGCTGGTGAACCGCTCGCGGCACGCTCTCGTGCCGGTTACCGGCGCGTCTCGTCGCGGTCACTTGGCCGACGTCCGGCCGTCCCGGCCGCGCTCCTGTTGCCTCCGGGCTGTCCTTTGCCATACTTACGATGCCGTAGGTTACGGGTCCGTAGGGTCCGCGATCAGGCTCCCTGACTCCTCACCCTCTCCTCACCCCCCAGGGGACACCCATGACCATCAGTCCCGATCTGGCCGAGGGCGTCACAGCGTCCTCCGGCACGTCCACGTCGTCCGCGTCGTCCGCTCCGTCCGTGCCTTCCGCGACGCTCGGCGGCGAGAACAAGCGTTCCATCGAGCAGATCGCCCTCCTGCTGTTCATCACCGTTCCCTTCCTGGCGCTGCTGGCGGCGGTTCCGCTGGCCTGGGGCTGGGGGGTGAGCTGGCTGGACCTCGGCCTGATGGTCTTCATGTACTTCCTGGCCTGCCACGGGATCACGATCGGCTTCCACCGTTACTTCACGCACGGTTCCTTCAAGGCGAAGCGGCCGCTGCGGATCGTTCTCGCCGTGATGGGTTCGATGGCGGTGGAGGGCCCGCTGGTGCGCTGGGTGGCGGACCACCGCAAGCACCACAAGTACTCGGACCACGAGGGCGACCCGCATTCGCCGTGGCGGTTCGGCGAGACGCTGCCGACTCTGATGAAGGGCCTGTGGTGGGCGCACATCGGCTGGCTCTTCGACGAGGAGCAGACCGATCAGCAGAAGTACGCCCCTGACCTGATCAAGGATCCGGCGATCCGGCGCATCTCGCGCGACTTCATCTTCTGGACGATGGTGTCGCTGGCGATCCCGCCGCTGGTGGGCGGTCTGGTGACGATGTCCTGGTGGGGTGCGTTCACGGCGTTCTTCTGGGGCTCGCTGGTGCGGGTCGCGCTGCTGCACCACGTGACGTGGTCGATCAACTCGATCTGCCACGCGGTGGGCAAGCGGCCGTTCAAGTCCCGGGACCGCTCGGGCAACGTGTGGTGGCTGGCGGTCCTGTCCTGCGGCGAGTCCTGGCACAACCTGCACCACGCCGACCCGACGTCGGCCCGGCACGGGGTGCTGCGCGGCCAGGTCGACTCCAGTGCGCGGCTGATCCGCTGGTTCGAGCAGCTGGGCTGGGCCACGGACGTGCGCTGGCCCTCTCAGGGCCGCATCGACGCCCGGCGCAGGGAAAACGAACCGAACGCGGCATGATGGGGGGTGTGGCGATCGACGGCGGTAATTCCAGCAGCGACAAGCCCAGGCGCGGCCGCCGGGTGAGGATGACGGGCGCGGAGCGGCGCCAGCAGCTGCTGGACATCGGCCGGACCCTGTTCGCGGAGAAGGGTTTCGAAGGCACTTCGGTGGAGGAGATCGCGGCGAAGGCCGGGGTGTCCAAGCCCGTGGTGTACGAGCACTTCGGGGGCAAGGAGGGGCTGTACGCGGTCGTCGTGGACCGGGAGATGCGCCAGCTGCTGGACGGGGTGACGGGCGCGCTGACGGCAGGGCATCCGCGGGAGCTGCTGGAGCAGGCGGCGTTCGCACTGCTGGACTACATCGAGTCCTACACGGACGGCTTCCGGATCCTCGTACGTGATTCCCCGGTCGCGCAGTCGACGGGCACGTTCGCCTCGCTGATCAGTGACATCGCCACGCAGGTGGAGGACATCCTGGGCCTGGAGTTCAAGGCCCGGGGCTTCGACCCGAAGCTGGCCCCGCTGTACGCGCAGGCGCTGGTGGGAATGGTGGCGCTGACGGGTCAGTGGTGGCTGGACGTCCGCCGCCCGAAGAAGGCGGAGGTGGCGGCGCATCTGGTGAACCTGGCCTGGCACGGGCTGGACGGGCTGGAGTCGAAGCCGCAGCTGGTGGGCCGGCGCAAGAGCTGAGCGGCGTACCGTACGCGACCTGTACGACGGCGCCCCGTCACCGGAGATCCGGTGGCGGGGCGCCGTCGTGCGGTCGGCATCAGCCGACCGGGTCCGGGCCGTGCGGTTCCGGGCTGTGCGGTTCCAGGAATTCGAGCCTGTTGCCCACGGGGTCCTCGGAGTAGAAGCGGCGGTGGCCCGGCAGGTTGTCGTCCCAGACGACCTCGGCGCCCCGCTCCCGAAGTCTGCTCGCGTAGGCGACGATGCCGGTCACCCGCAGTCCCGGGTGGGCCTTGCGGGCGGGCCGGAAGTCCTCCTCCACGCCGAGGTGCAGCTGGACCGGGCCGGCGGCGAACCAGCAGCCGCCGCGCGCGGCGAGGACGGCCGGTTTGGGGATCTCGTCCATGCCGAGGACCTCGGTGTAATAGGCCCGCAGGCGGTCCTCCGATCCGGGCGGCGCGGCGAGTTGGACGTGGTCGACGGCGGTCAGCACGGTCAGGCCTCCTTGCGGGCGATGGCGAAGATCCTTCGGAACGGGAAGACGGTGCCGCGCGGCCCGGACGGGTAGGCCTCGCGCAGCCGGTCGCGGTACTCGGCGAGGAAGGCGTTCGCGGCTTCCCGGTCGTCGCCGAGGGCGGTGAGGACGGGCCGCAGCGCGGTGCCCTTGACCCAGTCGAGCACCGGGTCGGGGCCTTGGAGCAGTTGGTGGTAGGTGGTCTCCCAGACGTCCGCGGCGCAGCCGAGCTCGGTGAACCGGGCGAGGTATTCGGCGGGTTCGAGGAGATGGACGTAGCGGGCGCCGTGCCCGGCGAGGCGGGACCGCCAGCGCGGGGTGTCGCAGAGTTCGGCGAGTATGGCGTGGCTGGGGGCGGTGAAGTTGCCGGGGATCTGGAAGGCGAAGGTGCCGCCGGGGCGCAGGCTGTTGATCCAGGCGCCGAAGGAGCCGGGGTGGCCCGGGACCCACTGGAGGGCGGCGTTGGAGACGATCAGGTCGTAGGGCTCTTCGGGCAGCCAGCCGGAGAGGTCCGCGTGGCGGAAGTCGAGGCTGCCGCCGCCGGTGGTGGGGCCGGCGTACTCCTCGATGGCGCGGTGGAGCATCTCGGGGGAGAGGTCGAAGCCGGTGATGCGGGCCTCGGGCCAGCGTCCGGCGAGCAGGGCGGTGACGTTGCCGGGGCCGCAGCCGAGGTCGGCGATGCGGGCGGGCCTGGTGGGGAGTTCGGGTATGCGGGTCAGGAGGTCCAGGAACGGGCGTGTTCGATGGCCGGCATGCCGGAGGTACTGATGGGGATCCCAGGTGGGGGCGGAGGGCGCGGTGGCCGTGGGAATCCCGGCCCGTGCCGTATCGGAATGCATGTTCGATCCTCCCTGCTGGCGGGTCGGTCGGAAGCGGAATCAGCTCCGGCCCCTCCATGCCCCCTGCTCGCGCCAATTATATCTCGATGTCAAGATACTTGATCACAAGATGCATGACGTGAAGAGACTTCATGTCGACAGACCCCTTACACTGATCCGCATGGAGGACGAGGTCGACCGACTGGTAGCGGCATGGCGGCGGGAGCGCCCTGACCTCGACGTGGAACCGCTCGAGGTACTGAGCCGCGTCAGCAGGCTCGCGCGCCACCTCGACCGGGCACGTCGGCTGGCCTTCTCCGAGCACGGCCTGGAACCGTGGGAGTTCGACGTCCTGACCTCGCTGCGGCGCGCGGGCGCGCCCTACCAGCTCTCTCCCGGCCAGTTGTTGACGCAGACCCTGGTCACCTCCGGCACGATGACCAACCGCATCGACCGGCTCGCCAAGAAGGGCCTCGTCGAGCGGCTGCCGGACCCCAGCGACCGCCGGGGGGTCCTGGTGCGGCTGACCCCCGAGGGCCGGGACCGCGCCGACCAGGCCCTCGCCGGACTGCTGGCCCAGGAGCGGGCGATCCTGGCCCAGCTCTCGCAGAACCAGCGCGGCGATCTCGCCGCGCTGCTACGCCAGTTGACCGCTCCGTTCGACAACATCCCCGGCTAGGTCGGCGGGTCGTACGCCGGCCCGCCGGGCCAGCGCCACCGCGGCGAGGGTGGAGTGCACCCCGAGCTTGCCCAGCACGTTCTGCATGTGGGTGCGGACGGTGTGCGGGGACAGGAACAGCCGCGCCGCCACGTCCTTGCGGCCCAGCCCCGCCACCATGCAGCGCAGCACCTCGTGCTCGCGCGGGGTGAGCGACTCGACGAGCCGTTCGCTGTCCGTACGGTGCTTGCGCGCCGCGGTCAGTTCGCGGAGGACTCCGGTGAGCAGCGCGGGCGGCAGGTGGGTCTCCTCGCGCAGGACCCCCCGGATGACGGCCAGCAGCCGCGAGAGCGAGCAGTCCTTCGCCACCCAGCCCGAGGCTCCCGCCTGCAGCGCGAGGGCCGCCCGGCGGGGGTCGTCGCGCTCCGCGAGGACGACCGCGCGCGCCCCGGGGTGGGACACCCGCACCCCGGCTACCAGCGCGATCCCGTCCGATGCGGGCGGCGGCCCGGAGCCGGGGCCCGGCTCCCGCTGGGCGGGCACTCCCCCGGCGGCGGCGCCCACGACGGCGCCGAGGTCGGCGTCGACCAGCATGACGTCGAAGCGGCGGCCCTCGGCCGCCGCGCGTTCGAGACAGCGCAGCGCGGCGGGGCCGCTGCCGGCCGCGGACACGTCCACGTCCGGCTCGGCCGCGAGCGCGGCCGCGAGCGATTCGGCGAAGATGCGGTGATCGTCGACCACGAGAACCCGGATACGAGCCACAAAACCCCCAAGGGTCGGGGAACGGACGACGGCGGGTACGACGCCCGGACCGGGTGATCCGCAGCCGCCGCGGCCGCCGCCGTGACATCTCTGCACTACCCCGGACCGGACGTCGTACCCGACTTGTCTCGACCCCTGAATCAACACCGGCCCCCACCGGTGTCACGCATCAGCGTAGGGCGCCGGGGGCCCGGGGTTGGCCGAATAGCGGAAGTTTTTCCAGCGTTTTTCCGGTGCGGGCGTGCTGAACCGCCTTTATGTTGGCCTGATTTCACCTGCACTGATAGCCCTGATGGCGGCTTGTGGACCGGCGCGTGCCACCGGCAGTTGCACGCTGCGCGTTTCACTCGGCGTGTGCACGCCGGGCGCCCGCGCGGAGCGCCCGGCGCCAGCGCGTTCCGGATGTGCGCACGCCCCCCGGACCGGAGGTTCGGGGGGCGTACGGGGAAAGCGGTGGTGCGGGTGGACACCCGTGGTTCAGGAAGTGTGCGCCTTGGCGAAGTTCCACGCGTCCGTGATGATGCCGGTGAGGTCCGGGCGGCTGGGGGTCCAGCCCAGACGCTCGTGGGCGGTGCGGGCGGAGGCGACGAGCGTCGCCGGGTCGCCGGCCCGGCGCGGGGCGATCACCTCGGGGATCTCCCGCCCGGTCACCTTGCGGACCGTCTCGACGACCTCGCGGACCGAGAACCCGGCGCCGTTGCCCAGGTTGCAGATCAGGTGCTCGCCCGCGGCGGCCGCCTGCAGCGCCGCCAGGTGGGCCTCCGCCAGGTCCGCGACGTGGATGTAGTCGCGTACGCAGGTGCCGTCCGGCGTCGGGTAGTCCTCACCGAACACCGAGATCGACTCCCGCTCGCCCAGGGCGACCTGGAGGACCAGCGGGATCAGGTGGGTCTCGGGGCTGTGCCGCTCGCCGAACTCCCCGTACGCGCCAGCCACGTTGAAGTACCGCAGGGACACCGCGGCCAGGCCGTGCGCCACGCACTCCCCCGCGATCATGTGGTCCACGGCCAGCTTCGAGGCCCCGTACGGGTTGGTCGGCGCGGTCACCGAGGCCTCCGTCAGCAGGCCCTCCGTCGGCTCCCCGTAGGTGGCGGCGGTGGAGGAGAACACCAGCTTTCGCACGCCCGCACCGCGCATGGCGGCGAGCAGGGCGAGGGTACCGCCGACGTTGTTCTCCCAGTACTTGCCCGGGTTCACCACGGACTCGCCGACCTGCGAGAAGGCCGCGAAGTGCAGCACCGCGTCGTAGGAGGAGTCCAGGTACTCGGCGGCGTCCTGGATCCGGCCCTCGATGAACTCGGCGCCCGCCGGCACTCCGGCGCGGAAGCCGGTGCTGAGGTCGTCGAGGACGGTGACCTCGTGGCCCGCCTCCAGGAGGTGGGCCGCGACCACGCTGCCGACGTAGCCGGCGCCGCCGGTTACCAGGTACTTGTGATTCGCCGTCTTGCTCACTCGCCTACTGCCTCTCGCGGGGGACCACGCGCCGGGTGCCTGCGCATGCAGACACTGGCTTACCCGATGAGAGCGCCCGCGGGGAAATCGGCCCCCGTCAGGCCTGGACGGCGGCGGGCGGCGCCATGGGCACCGCCCGGTCCAGCAGGCCGGTACGGGCGGCCAGCGCGGCCGCCTCCAGCCGGGAGCCCACGCCCAGCTTCATCAGCACCCGCTGTACGTGGGTACGGGCGGTGCTCGGCGCGATGGCCATGCCCTCCGCGATGAGCCGGGTGTCCTCGCCCTCGGCGACCCGGACCAGCACCTCCACCTCGCGCGGGGTGAGCAGGCGCAGCAGCCGGCTGCCTTCGTCGTCGGGCTGGGCCGCGGGGTTGAGGAGCTCCGCGAAGGCTCCGTGCAGCAGCTGAGGGGCGATCGCCACCTCGCCCGCCCTGGCCTTGGCCAGGGCCCGCTCCACGCCCTCGATGCGCTCGTCGTGGCGTACGTACCCCGAGGCACCCGCGGCGAAGGCGGCCGCGATCCCGCGCGGGCTGGGCACCGGGCCGAGGACGACGACGGCGATCTGCGGGCGCTCCCGCCTGATGCGTACGACGGGCTCGAACACGCCCGGCTCGGCGGGGGTGGCCGTGCCGAAGAGGCAGACCTCCGGGGCGCGGCCGACGACCAGTTCGGCGGCTCCCGCGGCCGGCGCGGCGGCGGCGAGCACCCGGTGGCCGCGCAGTTTCAGGGCAGAGGCGAGCGCCTCGGCCAGCAGCCGGTGCTCGTCGACCACCACGACCCGTACGCCCATTGCGGCACCCACCCCCCCACCCTTCTGCCCCGGCAAGCTACACGCTTGTTCGACGGCGCGCGGGTGTTACCGCGCAGAAGCCCCCGGAAGGCGGACCTTCCGGGGGCTTCGTGGACGCGGGCCGGTCAGCTCGCGGTGAAGGCGGTGAAGATGTACTCCGGGTCGGACGTGGCGGAGTACGGCTTCTTGACCGTCGTACGCGCGATGAAGAGCTTGCCGTTGTGGTAGCGGTACTCGTGGTGGTCGGGCAGGTAGGCCGTCTCGATGCGCTGGGTCACCTTGTCCGACGGGTTCTCCATCAGGACGGTTTCCTTCATCGTCTTGCCGTCGACGCTGACGATCTGGCCGCCCTTGTCGTACGGGGGGTCCTTGTAGACGATGATGTTCGACCCGTCCATGCGCAGCGGGTACAGCTTGTACCGCTCGCCCGCGTCGGCGCGGTCGCTGGTCTGCTTGCCGGTCTCCAGGTCGAAGGAGAGCAGCTCGTTGGTCTTGGCGTAGGGGTCCTGGCCCTGGTGCTCGTACGAGGGCAGGTAGAGCTTGCCGTTGCCGACGACGAAGCCGGAGCACTTCTCGACCTCGGTGTTGCACTCGCCGCCGAAGTTGCCGGAGGAGAGCGAGATGTGTGCCTTCAGCTGGCCCGCGGGGTCGACGACGAAGAGGTCGCTGACGCCGCTGGCGTTCTTGGCGGTCTTGCCGACGTCGGCGGCCACGATCAGGGGCTTGGTGGAGACGATGCTGGCGGTCTCGATGCCCGCGGAGAGCTTGTACGAGGACTGCGGGGCGCCGGTGGCCGGGTCGAGGATCTGTGCCTGCAGGCTCTGGTTGGGGCTCCGGCCGCACTTGCGGATGACGCCGAGGGCCTCGCCGCCGGCGTAGCCCGCGTCGTAGCAGCCTTCACCGTCCGTCTTGGGCACCCACAGCGACTTGCCGTCGGCGAGGTTCCAGGCGGCGCCGCCCGAGGAACCGGCTGCGGCGACGGTCTGCCCGCTGAGGGTGACCTCGTAGTAGGACGCGGGCTTGTCGCCGCTGGTGGCGCTCTTGGCGTTGCCGGTCCAGACGAGCTTGCCGGCGTTCAGGTCGATGACGCCGACCTCGGTGCACGGCGGGTACTTGTTCTCCGGCGTGGCCATCGCGGGCCTGAAGAGCACCGCCGACTTGTTGTCGGTGACGTGCGGGGTGGCGCCGCAGATTTCTCCCGCGAGCGGCACCTCCCACTTCTTGCCGCCGTCGACGAGGTTGTAGCCGACGATCTTCGCCACGTCGGACTTGACGTAGGTGGAGTCGGTCAGCCAGGAGCCGGGGACCTGGACCATCTCCTCCGGCGTCGGGCTCGGCTGGTTGACCAGCACCTTCGACTTGGGGTTGGAGGGCACCTTCTCGCTGCCGCCCGCGCCGGCCTGGCCCTTGTTCTCGCCCGGTGCGACGGGACCGCTGTCCGCGGTGTCCTTCTTGCCGCCGCCGCCGCCGTCGCCGGAGACGTACCAGAGGCCGCCGCCGACGATGAGGACGATGGCCAGGAGGGCCGCGCCGACGATCATCAGCTGGTTGCGCTTGTCGTTGCCGCCACCGCCGCCCGCGCCGCCAGCCGGGGGCTGGGCGGTGTGCATGGGCGTGGTGGGCGGTCCGAAGGGCGCCGGGGCGCCGGGCTGCTGCGGGTAGCCGTAGCCGGGCCCGGGCTGCTGCGGGTAGCCGTACGCGGGCTGCGCGGCGGGCGGCGCGGCCGGCGGCTGCTGCGGCGGTGCGGCCGGCGGCTGCTGCGGGGGCGCCGGCGGTACGGGCGGCGTCGGCGGCGCGAACCCGCCCGGGGCGGGGGTCCCTCCTGCGGTGGCCGGGGGAGGGTCCTGCGGCGCTCCGAAGCCGCCGGACGGCGGCTGGCTGGGGGGCGGCGGGGTACTCATGTGTTGCTACTGCCTCTCGGTGGACTGCTCGGGGACGCGTTCATTTGCCGAAGACCATCAGGAACTTCTCGTCCTTGCCCCGGGCGAGCAGATGCGTGACGGAGAGGAAGAACCGACCGTCGACGTAGTCGGCCTTCGGGGAGAAGAAGGAGCTCTCGACCGGAGCGGCCGGGCCTGAGGGGTGGCGCAGGAGCGCGGTGGGCTCGCCGCCCGCGGCCGGGATCGACAGGACCTCGCCGCCCTTGTCGTACTCGGCCTTGCGGTAGGCGATCAGCGAGCCGTTCGCGGCCTTGACGAGGGTGAGGGTGCGCTTGTCCCCGGCCGGGGTGCGCCACTTGGCCTTGCCGGAGGCCAGGTCGAAGGCGACGATCTCGTTGCCGGTGCCGGCCTCGGTCGCCGTGGGCAGGTAGAGCGTGTTGGAGTCGACGAGGCCTGCGGCGCAGGCCTGGAGGGACCGGCTGAAGGAGCTCCTGCAGCCGCTCGCGAAGCTGCCCTCGCCGGTGACGGTGGCGCGCTGCTTCCCGTCGGGTCCGATGACCACGATGGAGCGTTCCTTCTTCTCCTCGTTGCCGATGTCGAGGACGAGCGGGTCCACCGAGTAGACGCTGGAGACCTGGAAGCCCTTGGGGAGCTTGAAGGACCAGGTCGACTTGCCGGTGGCCGGGTCTGCGTCCTTGACCTCGACGGTGCGGTCGGCGTCCTGGCAGGTGGCGATGCCGATCATCTTGCCGTTGCCGCCGAGGTAGGAGCCGGTCATGCAGCCCTCGGACGGGGTCGCGAAGAGCTTGTCGCCGGTGCTGACCTTGAAGACGCTGGCGCGGGTGACCCGGTTGACGGAGACGGCGTCCCCGGTGAGGCTCAGGCTGGGACTGGCGAAGAGGTCGAAGAGGCCGTCCTTGGGCACTTCCTTCGTCCAGCCCTCCTTGCCCGTCTTGAGGTCGACCATGCGCATCTGGTTGCAGTCGGCGGTGTCGCTCTCGCCGTTCCTGAACAGGACGACGGTCTTGCCGTCGGCGGTCATCTGGCCGGTGACGGCGCAGATGTCACCGGGGAAGGAGATCGTCCACTTCTCCTTGCCGTCGGCCGCGCCGTAGCCGGTGAGGTTCTTCCAGACGGTCTTGGCGACGGTGTCGCCGACGACCCACTGTCCGTCGGTGTCGACTCCGACGCCGGGGCCGTCGATCTTGGCGGTCTTGAGCCAGAGGACCTTGTCCTCGCCCTGCTTGCGGGCGGAGTTGAGGTCGCCGTCCCCGGCTCCGTTGCCGCTGCCGTCGCCGTTGTCGACGGAAGGGGAGCCGGAGGGCTTGGCGTCGGGGGACGTGGACTCCTGCGCGACGGGCGGCTCGGGGTCCTTGTCGTCCTTGAAGAAGCCGACGTAGGCGACGGTGCCGGCGACGAGCACTGCGGCGACCGAGGCGGCGATCAGCACGGTCAGCTTCTTCTTCGGCGTCATGCCGGAGGAGGGCTGCGGCATTCCCGGCAGGCCGGGGGGCGGCGGCGGGTAGTAGGCCGGCTGCTGCGGGGCGGTCGGCGGCTGCTGCGGGACGGTGGGCGGCTGCTGGGCGTACGGGTTCTCGCCCTGCTGCGGGTAGCCGTAGCCGGGCTGCGGCGGGCCGGGGAGGTGCCCGTAACCGGAAGGAGTCGGCGGCTGGTTCGGCGGCTGGGGCGGCTCGGTCATCAGCGCGTACCTTCGGTGTCAGGGTCGTGGAAGATGACCTTTCTATCACTCACACAGGCCATACGCCGGGCCGGTCCGCCCCCTGTTCCCAAGGGAGGACCGGCCCGTGACGCCGTCGTTATCCGGTCAGTTGGCCGCTCGGGGCGGCCTGGGAGCCTAGGCCTCCTCGGCCAGCTCCAGCCAGCGCATCTCCAAATCGTCGCGGTCCGCGAGGAGTTCCCGGAGCTCCGCGTCGAGCTTGGCCACCTTGTCGTAGTCGGTGGAGTTCTCGGCGATCTGGGCGTGCAGGCTGCTCTCGCGGTCGGAGAGCTTGTTCAGCTGCCGCTCGATCTTCTGGAGTTCCTTCTTCGCTGCGCGGGAGTCACCGGAGGCGGTGGACTTCGCGGCGGCTGCGGCCGGGGCGGGCGCCGGGGCGGCCGCCTCGATCATCCGCTGGCGGCGCTCCAGGTACTCGTCCAGGCCGCGCGGCAGCATCCGCAGGCTCGCATCGCCGAGCAGCGCCATCACGGTGTCGGTGGTGCGCTCGATGAAGAACCGGTCGTGGGAGATCACGATCATCGATCCGGGCCAGCCGTCGAGGAGGTCCTCCAGCTGGGTCAGGGTCTCGATGTCGAGGTCGTTGGTGGGCTCGTCGAGGAAGAGGACGTTGGGCTCGTCCATCAGCAGGCGCAGGATCTGCAGCCGGCGCCGCTCGCCGCCGGAGAGGTCGCCGACGGGCGTCCACTGCTTCTCCTTGGTGAAGCCGAACTGCTCGCACAGCTGGCCCGCCGTCATCTCGCGGCCCTTGCCGAGGTCGACGCGGTCACGGACGCGCTGGACGGCCTCCAGGACGCGCAGGGACGGGTCGAGTTCGCCGACCTCCTGGGAGAGGTAGGCCAGCTTGACGGTCTTGCCGACGGTGACCTGTCCGGCGGCCGGCTGGGTCTCGCCCTGAGTGCGGGCGGCCTCGGCGAGGGCGCGCAGCAGGGAGGTCTTGCCGGCGCCGTTGACGCCGACGAGGCCGATGCGGTCGCCGGGGCCCAGGTGCCAGGTGAGGTGCTTGAGCAGCGTCTTGGGGCCGGCCTGGACGGTGACGTCCTCCAGCTCGAACACGGTCTTGCCGAGGCGGGCGTTGGCGAAGCGCATCAGTTCCGAGCGGTCGCGCGGCGGCGGCACGTCGGCGATGAGCTCGTTGGCGGCCTCGATGCGGTAGCGGGGCTTGGAGGTCCGGGCGGGGGCGCCGCGGCGCAGCCAGGCCAGCTCCTTGCGCATCAGGTTCTGCCGCTTGGACTCCTCGGTGGCGGCGATCCGCTCACGCTCGGCGCGGGCGAAGACGTAGTCGCTGTAGCCGCCTTCGTACTCGTGCACGTCGCCGCGCTGGACGTCCCACATGCGGGTGCAGACCTGGTCGAGGAACCAGCGGTCGTGGGTGACGCAGACCAGGGCCGAGCGGCGCTCCTGGAGGTGCCGGGCCAGCCAGGCGATGCCCTCGACGTCGAGGTGGTTGGTGGGCTCGTCGAGTACGAGGAGGTCCTGGTCGGCGATGAGCAGCTTGGCGAGTGCGATGCGGCGGCGCTCGCCGCCGGAGAGCGGGCCGATGACGGTGTCGAGGCCCTGGCCGAAGCCGGGCAGGTCGAGTCCGCCGAACAGGCCCGTCAGGACGTCGCGGATCTTGGCGTTGCCGGCCCACTCGTGGTCGGCCATGTCCCGGATGATCTCGTGGCGGATGGTGGCCGCGGGATCGAGGGAGTCGTGCTGGGTGAGCACGCCCATGCGCAGGCCGCTGTTCTGGGTGACGCGGCCGCTGTCGGGCTCCTCCAGTTTGGCCAGCATCCGGATCAGGGTGGTCTTTCCGTCGCCGTTGCGGCCGACGACACCGATCCGGTCCCCCTCGGACACGCCGAGGGAGATGCCGTCGAGCAGGGTACGTGTGCCGTACACCTTGCTGACTGCCTCGACATTGACCAGATTGACGGCCATCAGACGCGCTCCAGGGAAGGGTTTATGGATCAGCCCCTCAGCCTAACGCTCCGGGACGACGCTGACCGTTCCACCAGGACCCAGCCGCCCAGCGCCATGGCGATCGCGGCGGGCGCGGTGACGGGAAGGGCGACGAGGGTGGCGCTGTGGCCGTCGAGCAGGCCGCCGAGGCCGGTCATGGACAGGCCCAGGACGCCGAGCAGGCAGAGGGTGATGCCTGCGGCGGCGCGGGGGCCGCTGCCGGGGGCGGTGGCAGGGCGGCCGGGGGCGGTGGCAGGGCGGCCGGGGGCGGCAGCAGGGCGGCCGGGGCCCTCGAAGCGCCGGAAGAGGGCGACGAGCACGCCGGTCAGCGCGGCGGCCACGAGGATCCTGACCGGGACCTGGGCCCACCAGGTGGCGGAGGCCGGTGCGGGGAGCCCGATCCCGAGGGCGAGCTGGGCGGCGTAGACGGCGAGCATGGCGGTGAGGTGCCAGAGGAAGGCGGTCATGGCGATCCCGTTGGCGGCGACGACGCCGCGCCAGACGCGGGGGCGGGCGAGCCAGGCGGTGGCGGGGCGGGCCAGGAGCTGGACGGCGCCGACGAGCCACATGCCGTGCGCGAGCAGGGCGAGGGTCGGCGGGGCCATGTTGGACACCTTTTCTCCGGGCATCCCGACCATGGACAGCGGGTAGGGGCCGTAGGCGACCAGCGCCGCGGCCGCGGCGAGCCCGGCTGCGGCCAGGGCGGCGGGGAAGCGGATCCGGCCGTCGGCGCGCAGGAAGCCGAGCTGGTGGACGGCGAGCCAGACGAAGGCGAAGTTCAGGAACTCGACGTACGGGATCCCGAGCGCGAAGCGCAGTACGTCGACGAGCGCGGCGGCGGCGAGGAGCCCGGCGAAGGCCCCCCACCCCCACCGCTCGTGCAGCTTCAGCAGCGGCGGGGTGAAGGCGACCATCGCGAGGTAGATCCCGATGAACCAGAGCGGCTGGGTGACCAGCCGCAGCGCGGCCCCGGTCAGCCCGCCCGCACCGTGGCCCGCGAGCTGGACGGCGAGCGCGGCCGCGCTCCAGACGAGGACGAAGACGAGGGTGGGCCGCAGCAGCCGCTGGAGCCGGGCCCGCAGGAAGGCGGCGTAGACGGGCCCCGTGGCGGCCCGGCGGGCCAGGGAACGGTAGGACAGGGCGTGCGAGAACCCGCCGACGAAGAAGAAGACGGGCATGACCTGGAGCCCCCAGGTGAGGACCTGGAGCGGGGGCACGAGGGCGAGCAGGTTCCCTATGCCGTCGCCGCTGACGGCGGCCATCAGCCAGTGCCCGGCGATGACGGTGGCGAGGGAGGCGACCCGCAGGAGGTCGACGTACCGGTCGCGGTCTGCGGGGGTGGCGGCGGCCATGTCGCGTGCGCTGACTGTCATGGCCCTACGGTCGCCTCCGGCGGGGGACCGCCGACAGGGCGCGGGTACTCAACTCCGCCTGAGTACCGCTCAGCCGAGCCGACCACGCGGTCGACGGAGATCCGGCCCGCGCGGCCACCGCCTCCAGCTCACGGAGCCGAGCCGCGCGGGCGGGGTGCCGCTGAACCGCGCGGCGTGGATTCAGGGCAGCAGGACCGTGGCTCCGGGGGCCGGGGAGGACGCCACGCGGGTGGCGCGGCACGTGCCCGAGGCTTCGAGGGCCGCGGCCACCTTCTCGGCGGATTCCGGGTCGCGGACCAGGAAGGCCGTCGTCGGGCCCGATCCGGAGACCAGCGCGGCCAGCGCCCCGGCCTCCGTGCCCGCGGCCAGCGTCCCGGCCAGCTGCGGGCGCAGCGACAGGGCCGCCCGCTGGAGGTCGTTCGCCAGTACGGGGGCCAGCGCGTCCGGGTCTCCCGAGGCCAGGGCCGCGAGCAGGGCCGGCGAGGCCTCGGGGTCGGGGATCCTCGTACCCGCGGTGAGGCGGTCGAACTCGCGGAACACGGCCGGGGTGGACAGGCCCCCGTCGGCCACCGCGAACACCCAGTGGAACGACCCCGCGTCCACCGGCGTCAGCAGCTCGCCGCGCCCGGTGCCGAGCGCGGCGCCGCCGACGAGGCTGAAGGGGACGTCGCTGCCCAGCTGGGCGCAGATGTCGAGCAGTTCGGCGCGCGGGGTGCCCAGACCCCACAGGGCGTCGCAGGCCAGCAGGGCCGCGGCGCCGTCCGCGCTGCCGCCCGCCATGCCGCCCGCGACCGGGATGTTCTTCGCGATGTGGAGGTGGACGGCGGGGTCGATGCCGGCCCGGGCCGCCAGGATCTCGGCGGCGCGCGCGGCGAGGTTGGTGCGGTCCAGGGGGACCTGACCTGCGTCGGGGCCGGCGCAGGTCACCGTCAGGGCGTCGGCCGCCGTCGCCGTGACCTCGTCGAAGAGGGAGACGGCGAGGAAGACGTTGGCGAGGTCGTGGAAGCCGTCGGGGCGGGCCGCGCCCACCGCCAGCTGCACGTTGACCTTCGCGGGGACTCGTACGGTCACGCTCGTGCGGGAGCTCACAGTGCGGGCCTCTCCGCCGCGGGCTTGTTCTCGGCGATCGCGGCGAACTCCTCCACCGTCAGCGACTCGCCGCGCGCCTGCGGCGAGACGCCCGCGGCGACGAGCGCGGCCTCGGCCCCGGCAGCCGAGCCGGCCCAGCCGGCCAGCGCGGCGCGCAGGGTCTTGCGCCGCTGTGCGAACGCCGCGTCCACGACCGCGAAGACCTCGGCCTTCGTGGCGGTGGTCTTGATCGGCTCCGTGCGCCGCACCAGCGAGACGAGGCCGGAGTCGACGTTCGGCGCGGGCCAGAAGACCTTGCGGCCGATGGATCCGGCGCGCTTGACGTGTGCGTACCAGTTGGCCTTGACGGAGGGGACGCCGTACACCTTGTTGCCCGGCTCGGCGGCGAGCCGGTCGGCGACCTCGGCCTGCACCATCACCAGGGTCCGTTCGATGCTCGGGAAGCGGTCGAGCATGGTGAGCAGGACGGGCACGGCCACGTTGTACGGCAGGTTCGCGACGAGCGCGGTCGGCGCCGGGCCGGGCAGTTCGGTCACCAGCATGGCGTCGGAGTGGACCAGGGCGAAGCGGTCCTTGCGCCCGGGCATCCGGGCCTCGATGGTGGCGGGCAGCGCCGCCGCCAGGATGTCGTCGATCTCGACGGCGGTCACCCGGTCGGCGGCCTCCAGCAGCGCGAGCGTCAGCGAGCCCAGCCCGGGACCGACCTCGACGACCACGTCGTCCGGCCGCACCTCGGCGGTGCGCACGATCCGGCGCACCGTGTTGGCGTCGATGACGAAGTTCTGGCCCTTCTGCTTCGTCGGGCGTACGCCGAGGGCGGCGGCCAGTTCCCGGATGTCGGCGGGGCCGAGGAGGGCGTCAGAAGGGGTCTCGTTGGGCTGCTGCTCTGCGGTGCTCACCGGCTAAGCGTACGGCCGCAGTGCGGCCACGGACTCGCCCCCCGCTGCACGTAGAGCTTCTTGGCCCGGTACGTCTGCTCGGCGCCCGAGGCGTCCTGGGGGCGGCCGCTGCCGCCGAGGGCGTGCCAGGTGTGGACGTCGAACTGGTAGAGCCCGCCGTAGGTGCCCGAGGCGTCGGTGGCCGACGGGCGGCCGCCGGACTCGCACTGGGCGAGGGCCTCCCAGTTGAGGCCGTCGGCGCCGGCGACGGAGGCCGGCAGGGGCTGTGTGCCGACCCTGACGAGCTGGGTGACGGGTTCGCGGACGGTCTCCTCCGCGATGGGGCGGGGCCTTTGCCGGACGCCGTTGACGGTGCGCAGGCTGTACGTGACCCGGCGCGCCCCGGGGCGGCCGGCCCGCTCGACGACCTCGGTCCCGGCGAAGAGGGTGTCGTCCTCGGTCCGCTCCGTCGCGTACGGGATGCGCTCCTCGCGGACCTCTCGGGTGCCGGTGATGCGCAGCACGGTGACGGTCTGGCCGTCGCGCGGGAAGTCGGTGGGGGGCACGGAGGTGGTGTCCTGGCCGTGCAGGGTGATTCCGGCCTGGTCGAGGGCCTCCTGGACGGTGGAGGCGTTGGTGCGGATGGTGCGTTCGAGGCCGTCGGCCATGAAGGTGACGCTGCGTTCGGTGCGGACGCTGAGGGTCAGGCCGGCGCGGGGGACCGGGGCGGTGCGGGGGGCGGAGAGGTAGGCGCCCTCGGCGCGGACGCCGAACTGGCGCAGTGCGCCCTCGACGGTGCGGGCGGTCGTCCACATCTGGCGCTGCTGCCCGTCGAGGGTGAGGAGCAGGGGGCGGCCGTAGCGGACGACCACCTGCTCGCCGTCTTCGAGGGGTTCGCCGGGGGCGGGGGCGACGAGGTCGTGCGGTCCGGTGCCGACGCCTTCGGCGGCCAGCAGTTCGTCGACGTCGTCGGCGAAGGTGTGCAGGGTGCGGGGGACGCCGTCCACGGTGAGCCGTACCGACTTGTCGGCGGCGACGAAGGCGGTGGTGCCGCCCGCGAGGAAGGCGACGACCAGCGCCTGGGGCACGATCCGCCGCCAGGTCCCGCCCGGGATCTCCAGGGTGAGGAGTCCGGGCCCGGCGGCCCGGCCGCGCGAGCGGTGGCCGCCGCCGGTGGCGGCTCCCCCGGCCGCGGGAGCGGCCGCGCGGCGACGGCCGGTGCCCGCCGGGGGCTCGTCGGTGGTGGCACGGCCACGGGCCCGGCGGCCCGAGCCCCCCGGGCCGGCGGCGATGGCCGTGTCGGCGCCGGGCATCGGCCCCGGGGCCCGGCGGCGGCCCGAGCCGGGTGCGGAGGCTGCGTCGGGCCACGGGGTGCCCATAGCCCCGGTGTCCGGCCGGGCGGCCGGGGCCGAGCGGCCGCGGGCCCGGCGGCGGTCCGCCCGCCGGTCGCCGCCGCGCGGCGCGGGAACCGCGGGCTCGGGGTCTCCCGGTCCGGCCGGCCGGGCCACGGGCACTGCCTCGTACGCCTCCGGGACGGGACCGCTGCGGCGGTGACTGCCGTGTGTATCGCTCACGAAGCTCGCTCCACTGGTCCGGACCCTCATGGCTCGGGCACGGCACCATAGCGGAGCGGACGTCACTCACCAAAGTCGGGTGGCTACACAGCGTGTCGGAGCGGGCGGGGGCGATGCGGAGGGACTCAGTAGGCGAAGGCGCGAGCGGTGTTGACGGCCAGCGCGGTGGCCATCGCGTCCTCGTCGAGGCCGCGGACCGCCGCCATGGCCCGCACGGTCAGCGGAATGAGGTAGGGCGCGTTGGGCCGTCCGCGGTACGGGGCGGGGGTCAGGTACGGCGCGTCCGTCTCGACGAGGACCAGTTCCAGCGGGGCCACGGCCAGGGCCTCGCGCAGCGGCGCCGCGTTCTTGAAGGTGACCGTTCCGGCGAAGGACATGTAGTACCCGGCGGCGGCGCACTCCCGGGCCATTTCGGCGTCACCGGAGTAGCAGTGGAAGACGGTGCGCTCCGGCGCGCCCTCCTCGCGCAGCACGCGCAGCACGTCCGCGTGGGCGTCGCGGTCGTGGATGACCAGCGCCTTGCCCTGCCGCTTGGCGATCTCGATGTGGGCGCGGAAGGAACGCTCCTGGGCCGCCATGCCCTCCGGCCCGGTGCGGAAGTAGTCCAGCCCGGTCTCGCCCACGGCCTTGACGTGGGCGAGACCGGCGAGGGCCTCGATCTCGGCGAGCGCGTCGTCCAGGGCCGCCTCGCCTCCGCCGGTCCGGGCGCCCTGCCTCGACCAGCCTCCCCCAGCCCCAGAGGGCTGGGAGGTGGCCCCAGGGTCGCCGTGGACGATGCGCGGGGCTTCGTTCGGGTGGAGGGCCACGGCCGCGTGGACGTTCTCGTACGCGGCGGCCGTCTCGGCGGCCCACCGGGAGCCCTTCACGTCGCAGCCCACCTGGACGACCGTGGTGACGCCCACCGAGGCGGCCTTCGCGAGGCCCTCCTCGACCGTGCCGGACTGCATGTCCAGGTGGGTGTGCGAGTCCGCGACCGCCACCCGGAGGGGTTCGGGCAGCGGCGGCGGTGCGTCCTTCGAAGCAGAGGAAGAGCTCATACGGCCGATCTTATGACCGGCGGAAGATCCCCAGCAGACGGGAGATCAGGCCCCCGCGCTTGTCGGCCTCGTCGAGGGCGACGGGTCCGGGGGCGTCGTGGTGCCGGGGCGCCTTGTGCGGCTTAGGGGTACGGGGGACGTCCGCGCCCGCGGGGACGGGCCCGGCGATCCCGGGTGCGATCTGGTGGTGGTAGAGCTGGTCGATCGTGCCGAGCACCGTGGAGACCTGGCCGGCCCGCATGATGCGTACGACGTGTCCGCCGCAGTTCAGGCAGGTCGGGTTGGACAGCGGGGAAGGCACCCGCTCGCTGTTGACCGTGTACATGATGAACGGCTGGCCCTTGCCGTCGACGTGGTGTTCTATCGCGTACGCCTGCTCCCAGCCGTACCCGCACCTCATGCAGGCGAAGGAGTACGCCTCGCGCACGGTGTGCACGTCGGCGGCCGTCTGGATGGGTACGGAAACAGGTACCGGGGTGTCAGCGATCTCACTCATGCCAGCTCCTCTTGTTCCACTGGTGCCATTGCCAGTGGACGCCTCTTCGGGCGGGAGCGCATCAGGCCCTGTCTAGTGTTGGACGGTCTTTGGGCGACTCATGCCCCAAAGCGCCCGGTGCGCGGTCTGAGCTTTGCTTTTCAGGTTAGCTCTTTACCGACCTACGGCATCTTTTGTGCCGCATTCTTTGCCGCGACCACCGCGTCGAACACCTCGCGCTTGGGTAGCCCTGCCTCGGCGGCGACCGCTGCGATGGCCTCCTTGCGCCGCTCTCCCGCCTCCTCGCGCACCCGTACCCGGCGCACCAGCTCCTCGTCGTCCACGTCTCCGGGTGCGGCCGCCGGGGCGCCCTCGACGACGACGGTGATCTCCCCGCGCACGCCCTCGGCGGCCCAGGCCGCCAGCTCGCCCAGGCCGCCGCGCTTGACCTCCTCGTAGGTCTTGGTCAGCTCGCGGCACACGGCGGCGCGGCGCTCGGCGCCGAAGACCTCGGCCATCGCGGCCAGGGTGTCGTCGAGCCGGTGCGGGGCCTCGAAGTAGACGAGCGTGCGCCGCTCGCCCTCCACCTCGCGCAGCCGGCCGAGGCGCTCGCCCGCCTTGCGCGGCAGGAACCCCTCGAAACAGAACCGGTCCACCGGAAGCCCGGACATGGCCAGCGCCGTGAGCACCGCGGACGGCCCGGGGACGGCGGTGACCTTGATGTCCTTCTCCACGGCGGCGGCGACCAGCCGGTAGCCGGGGTCGGAGACCGAGGGCATCCCCGCGTCGGTCACCAGCAGCACCCGCGCCCCGCCGGCCAGGGCCTCGACCAGCTCGGGGGTGCGCGCCGACTCGTTGCCCTCGAAGTACGACAGGACGCGCCCGGTGGTGTGCACGCCGAGCCCCTGGGTCAGCCGGCGCAGCCGCCGGGTGTCCTCGGCGGCGATCACGTCGGCGCGCTCCAGCTCGGCCGCGAGCCGCGGCGGGGCGTCCGCGAGGTCGCCGATCGGGGTGCCCGCGAGGACGAGCGTGCCCATCGAGCCGGCGGCGGAGGCGGGGGTTTCGGAGCCGAGGGGCTGGTCAGTTGTCACCCGTCCATCCTCTCAGCCCCGCACCCCGACCCTCCCCGCCACTGGGGCACTCACAGATCCTTTCCCTACGATGGCCCGGTGACCAAGACCGCGACGCCGCCGCCCAGCCCCGCGGGGGCCCCTCCCGCCCCGCCGGCGGGACGCGAAGAAGAGCCGCCCACCTGGCTGCGCCGCCTGCGCGCGTTCGGCTACGCGCCGCACGGCGCCGCGTCGCGGCGCGCGGACGTCCGCACCCGCCTGGTGCCCCCGTACGCCCAGCCGTCCCCGCAGCTGTGGATGACCTTCGGCCTGCCGCAGCAGGTGTGGGGCACGTGGCAGCGCATCCTGTCGTGGGCGGGGCCGCTGCTGGTGGCGCTGGTCGCCGGGGCGCTGCGGTTCGCGCACCTGGGCAGCCCCAAGGCGGTGATATTCGACGAGACGTACTACGCCAAGGACGCCTGGGCCACGATCAAGCAGGGCTACGAGGCGAGCTGGCCCAAGGACATCGACAAGTCGATCCTCGCCAACCCCGACGGGGTCAGCCTCCCGCTGGACCCGGGCTACGTCGTGCACCCGCCCGTCGGCAAGTGGGTCATCGGGCTCGGCGAGTGGATGTTCGGCTTCACCCCCTTCGGCTGGCGGTTCATGACCGCCGTGCTCGGCACCCTGTCGGTGCTGATGCTGTGCCGGATCGGGCGGCGCCTCTTCCGCTCGACGTTCCTGGGCTGCCTGGCGGGCGCGCTGCTGGCGGTGGACGGCCTGCACCTGGTGATGAGCCGCACCGCGCTGCTCGACCTGGTGCTGATGTTCTTCGTGCTCGCCGCCTTCGGGGCGCTGCTCATCGACCGGGACAAGGCCCGCGCCGCACTCGCGGACGCGCTCCCGCTGGACGGTGGGGGTACCTCCCAGCCCCCTGGGGCTGGGGGAGGCCGGACTCGGCCCGACACGAAGATCGCCGAGACGCTGCGGCTGGGCTGGCGACCGTACCGGATCCTGGCCGGGGTCTGCCTGGGCCTGGCCGCGGGCACGAAGTGGAACGGCTTCGTCGTGCTGGCCTTCTTCGGCGTCCTCACGGTGCTGTGGGACGCGGCCGCGCGGCGCACGGCGGGCGCGGGCGCCCCGTACGCGGCGATGCTGCGCCGCGACGCGCTGCCGGCCTTCGTGTCCACCGTGCCGGTGGCGATCGTGACGTACCTGGCCTCCTGGTCGGGCTGGATCTTCAGCCCGGACAACGGCAAGGGCGGCTATCTGCGCGACTGGGCCGCCAAGAACGACCAGGACAGTGCGCTGTCGTTCCTGCCGGAGTGGGTGCGCAGCCTGTGGCACTACGAGACCGAGGTGTACAAGTTCCACGTCGGTCTGACATCGGGGCACACCTACGAGTCGAACCCGTGGAGCTGGCTGGTCCTGGGCCGGCCCGTGTCGTACTTCTACGAGTCCCCCGAGCCGGGCACCGACGGCTGCCCGGCGACGGAGGCAGGCAAGTGCGCCCGCGAGGTGCTGGCCCTGGGCACACCACTGCTGTGGTGGGCGGGCTGCTTCGCGCTGCTGTACGTGCTGTGGCGGTGGTTCTTCCGCCGCGACTGGCGGGCGGGCGCGATCGCGTGCGCGCTGGGCGCGGGCCTGCTGCCCTGGTTCAACTACCAGGAGCGGACCATCTTCTTCTTCTACGCCGTGGTCTTCGTGCCGTACCTGTGTCTGGCGGTGGCGATGATGATCGGCGCGCTGCTCGGCCCGGCGGGTTCGACCGAGAGACGGCGGACGCTGGGCGCGATCGGGGCGGGGGTGCTGGTCCTGCTGATCGTGTGGAACTTCATCTACTTCTGGCCGATCTACACGGGCCAGACCCTCCCGATGGACTCCTGGCGGGCCCGCATGTGGCTGGACACCTGGGTCTAGCAACAACCACGAAGGCCCCGGCGCTCGGTGAGCGCCGGGGCCTTCGTGGTTGTTGTGGTTGTCGTGGATGCCGGGCCATTCAACGTGTTCGCGCATATAACGATTCGCAACCGCTGCGCACGTGCGGAGACCGGAAAACCCTCTCGCCGCTCCCCCGATTCGACATGCCGTGTATCCGGGGAGACCATGGAACGGCGTCCCGGGACTTCTGGAGCCACGGTCCGCCCTGCAATATGGAGGGCCTTCGACCTACGGCCTCTCGGGGGGCCGATATGGGCTACTCAGACCGGTATTACATACCCATCACGCCACTCTGCGTGCTTTTGTTTCCCACCTCGTAAATTTGCCCGCGACCTCCCCAAAAAGAAGGTGCAGCAATGAACAGGCGTATGCGAATGGCCGTACTGCCTCCCCTCTCGGTTTCGGCACTGGCACTCGGGTCGGTGACGTTCTTCGCGACACCGGCACAATCAGTCGGCCCCTCCTGTGCGATAGCCCCGACCGGAGTGGGAACTTCAATCTCGGTCTCGGGCAAGAATTTCGTACCGAACAAGACCGTGATCGTCGACTCCGGCGGCTCGGACGCCAGTATCAAAGCGAACGCCACCGGTGTATTCACAGTGCAGTTGCCTGATGCAACGGGCACGGTCACCGCACAGCAGCTCAACAAGGCCGCGGTCAAATGCGGAACGGTCGAGGAGCAGGAGGCGACCGAAGGCAAGGCCGCGTACGACGAGGGCTGGCAGATGGGATTCAAGAGGGGCAAGGCCACCTGCAAGACGACGCCATTGCAGGGCACCGTTGCGAACACGGAGCAGTTCAACAAGGGATTCGAGGCCGGCGCAAAGGCCGCGGTGGACAAGTTCTGCTAGGACTTAGCACCAGATCGACCGCCTCAAGACGACGGTCGGAGGCAAGAACCCCGACGCCTGACGCCGACGCTGACGTGAAGGTCGGGACGCAGCGGGTGTCCCGGCCGCCGCAGGGAACTTCTGTGGACCTGGCGCGACGCGCAGTTCCACGCCCTGGACCAAGTCCAGGGCGGCTGCGGTGCCGACGGGATTTGAACCCGCGGACAGATGGGGGCAGGTCCGCCCCGTCTCCGTCAGTCGCCGTGGGAGGGACCTCGCCCACGGCGATCGCATTGGACCGCTCTGCCACGGCACCGCAACCTGCGGGAATGCGCGCACTCCCGCTCCGACCCAGGGTAGAGACATCCTTCTCTGCTGACGAACCTTTATCTCGGACACCGGCAACCGCTGCCATGGTCACAGAAGTTGCGCCACGAACACCGGTGGACGGCTCAAGACGCCCGCCACGGCCCCCAACAGGCCCGGAAGCCTGCCCGCGGTCGGCGCCGACAGGTCACTCCTGGCCGTCGGCGGCCTGACCGTCGGTCAGGTCCCGGGCTTGCCCCGGGCCTTCCCGGGCAGGGAGGGCCCTCCTGCCGTTTAACGATCCTTTTCGGCCATCGATGTTCCGGTCAGGTAACAAGAGGCGCCCCGTCCGCTCGCGGAGCGTAAGGTCCGCACCAGAGGTTCTTTGAACACGTTCAGGGAACGGGGACTCTGGAGGGGACGCAAGTGAACGGGGCAGCGAAGGGCGCCATCGTCGGCGGGGTATTCCTCGCAATGGTCGGCGGCGCCGGGTACGGGGTGTACGCCCTGGTCGGGGACGCCGGCGGCGGCGACGGCAAGGGGGGCGGGAAGGCGGAGGCCTCCGCCCAGCCGACGAAGGGCAGCGGGCCCGTCACCGAGAAGGAGACCGCCGCGACCGCCAAGGCCTTCCTGGCCGCGTGGGCGGCCGGGAACGAGCAGGCGGCCGCCGAACTGACCAACAACGACCAGGCCGCCCGGACCGCGGTGGCCGACTTCAAGGGCAAGGCGTACGTCTCCAAGGCCGTGATCACCCCCGGCACGCCGAAGGGCGACACCGTGCCCTTCACGGTCGCCGCGGAGATCACGTACGAGGGCACCACCAAGCCCCTCGCCTACGAGTCCAAGCTGACCGTGGTGCGCGGCCTGACCAGCGGGAAGCCGCTGGTCGACTGGCAGGCCTCGGTGATCCACCCGCAGCTCCAGCGGGACGAGAAGCTGCGCGCGGGCGCCCCGGCGAGCCCGCCGGTCAAGGCGGTCGACCGGAGCGGCGAGGAGCTGACCGCGGAGAAGTACCCCTCGCTGCGGCCGGTCCTCGACCAGCTGCGCGAGACGTACGGCAGCAAGGCGGGCGGCAAACCGGGTGCCGAGGTCTGGATCGAGCCGGCCACCCCGAACGAGCCCAAGCGGACGCTGCTGACCCTGGTCGAGGGGGAGCCGAGCACCATCAAGACGTACCTGGACGCGAAGGTGCAGGCGGCGGCCGAGAAGGCGGTCGCCAGGTTCCCCGAGGCGTCGGTGGTCGCCGTCAAGCCGAGCAACGGGCACATACTGGCCGTCGCCAACAACCGCAAGGACGGCTACGACGCGGCGCTCACCGGCAACCGGGCGCCCGGCTCGACGATGAAGATCGTGACGGGCGAGATGCTGATGGACCGCGGCAAGGTGGCGGCCGACAAGCCGGCGGAGTGCCCGAAGGAGGTGTCCTGGGGCGGCCGTTCCTTCCACAACCTGGACAACTTCGACCTGCCCGGCACCGCGACCTTCGCGACCAGCTTCGCCAAGTCCTGCAACACCGCCTTCATCAAGCAGATCAAGGCGGTCGACGACGACGGCGCGCTGGCGAAGGAGGCCACGGAGGTCTTCGGCATCGGGCTGGACTGGAAGACGGGCGTCAAATCCACGGACGGCAAGGTCCCGGCGGCGACGGGCGCGGAGGCGGCCGCCGCGTACATCGGCCAGGGCAAGATCACCATGAACCCGCTGAACGTCGCGTCCATCACGGCGACCGCACGCACCGGCGTGTTCCGCCAGCCGCTGCTGGTCTCGCCGGACCTCGACGGCCGTACGATCGCCACGGCGCAGCGCCGGATGAAGTCCTCGGTGCAGCAGCAGCTGGTGTCGATGATGCGGTTGACGGCGACGAGCGGAACCGGCCAGAAGGCGATGTCCTCGGTCAGCGGCTCGGACAAGGGCGCGAAGACCGGATCGGCGGAGGTCGGCGGCTCGGGCAGCCCGGACAGCTGGTTCACCGGCTTCAGCGGCGACGTGGCCGCGGCGGCCATGGTCGAGGGCGGCGGCCACGGCGGGGATGCGGCGGGCCCGATCGTGGCCGCCGTACTGAACGCAGGCTGAGGCGCGGGGGCCGGGCGCCGCTCCCGCCCGGCCCCGTCGCCCCCGTCGCTCCCGTCGCTCCCGTCGGTCTGGTCGCTCCTGTCGGTCCGTCAGAGCACGGAGCGCAGGGCCCGGACCAGCGCCTGCGCGCGCGGGTCGGCGGTGACCGACTTGGCGTGGGCGTTGGTGACGTAGCCGAAGCCGATGCCCGCCTCCGGATCCGCGAAGGCCAGTGAGCCGCCGCGGCCCGGGTGGCCGAAGGAGGCCGGAGAAAGCAGCGGCGAGGCCGGGCCGTGCAGCATGTAGCCGGGGCCGAAGCGGGTGTTCACCACCAGGACGCGGTCCGGGCCCGCAGAGAACTCCTTGCCGGCGAGCGCGGTGGTGGCCGGTGTGAAGATCCGCGCGCCGTCCTCCACCACGCCGATGGTGGCCCCGTAGAAGCGGGCCAGGGCGCGGGCCGTGCCGATGCCCGCCGAGGCCGGCAGTTCGGCCGCCCGGTAGGCGGGGTCGTTCTCGTCCGGCACGGGGTCGATGGCCGCGAAGGCGCGGCGGGTGAGGGAGTCCGGGTCGGCGTAGGCCTCGGAAACGTTTCGCCTCGGCCGGGTCCTGAGCAGGCCCGCGCTCTCCGGCGGGTCGACCGGGGCCACCCGCCCCACCCGGTGGGCCTGTGCCTCCGGCAGGCCGATCCAGAAGTCCAGGCCCAGCGGCTCGGCCATCTCCTCGGCCAGGATGCCGCCGATGGTGCGGCCGGTCGCCCGCAGCACCAGCTCGGACAGCAGCCAGCTGAAGGTCTGCGCGTGGTAGCCGTGCGCGGTGCCGGGCTCCCAGAAGGCCCGCTGCGCGGCGACCGCGCGCGCCCCGGACACACCGTCCGCGGCCTCCGCCACGGTCAGCCCGCGGTCCAGGGCCGGGACTCCGGCGCGGTGCGCGAGCAGGTCGCGGACCAGGGTCTTCTCCTTGCCGCCCGCCTTGAACTCCGGCCAGTACGAGGCCACGGGCGCGTCCAGGTCGAGCAGTCCGCGCTGGTGGAGCAGAAGCGGTACGGCGGCGGCCACGCCCTTGGTCGCGGAGCGGACGATCTGCACGGTGTCTGCAGTCCACGGCTCGGTGCCGTCGGCGTCCTTGGTGCCTCCCCAGAGGTCGACGACCTTGCGCCCGTCCCGGTACACGGCCACCGCCGCACCCCGGTCCCCGAGCACCTCGAAGTTGCGTACGAACGCGTCCCTGACGGGCTCGAAGCCCTCCGTCACCACACCCTGGATGTCCACGGGCAGTCCAACAACCGGCGACCGGTGCTTATGCCACCGAGACCGAACGGGGATCGAAGCCGAAGGGCAGCTCAAGGCGGTGGGCGCGCATGAGGTCCTCGTCGCATAGGAGGTCCTGGGTACGGCCGTCGGCCGTGATCGCGCCCCCGCTCAGGATGACCGAGCGCGGGCACAGCTCCAGCGCGTACGGCAGGTCGTGGGTCACCATCAGCACCGTCACGTCCAGCGAGCGCAGGATGTCGGCGAGCTCGCGCCGCGAGGCCGGGTCCAGGTTGGACGAGGGCTCGTCCAGCACCAGGATCTCGGGCCGCATGGCCAGTACGGTCGCCACCGCGACCCGGCGGCGCTGCCCGAAGGACAGGTGGTGCGGGGGCCGGTCGGCGAACTCGGCCATCCCCACCTGCTCCAGGGCGTCCCGGACCCGCTCCTCCAGTTCGGCGCCGCGCAGGCCGGCCGCGGCCGGGCCGAAGGCCACGTCCTCGCGGACGGTCGGCATGAACAGCTGGTCGTCGGGGTCCTGGAAGACGATGCCGACCCGGCGGCGGATCTCGGCGAGGTTGCGCTTCTCCACCGGCAGTCCGGCCACGGTCACGGTGCCGACGCCGCCGCCGAGGATGCCGTTGAGGTGCAGCACCAGGGTCGTCTTGCCGGCGCCGTTCGGTCCGAGGAGGGCGACCCGCTCGCCCTGTGCGATGGCCAGGTCGACCCCGAAGAGGGCCTGGTGGCCGTCGGGGTAGGCGTAGGCGAGGCCGGTCACTTCCAGCGAGGGCGCAGTCGTGCTGATCACGGAGTCGGTCACGAGGTCGGTCACGGGGTCGGTCACAGGGTCCATCCCATCAGACAGACGGCGAGGGCCGTCACCGGGAGCGCGGCCGCGTACGCCCACTGCGCGCGCGTGGCCACCACCTCGTCGATCACCGGCATCGAACCGGCGTAGCCGCGGCTCACCATGGCCAGGTAGACCCGCTCGCCGCGCTCGTAGGAGCGGATGAACAGCGCGCCCGCCGTCTTGGCCAGCACCCCCCAGTGCCGGATCCCCCGCGCCTCGAACCCGCGCGAGCGCCGGGCGATGGACATCCGCCGCAGCTCGCCGGTGACCACGTCGCCGTACCGGATCATGAACGAGGCGATCTGCACCAGCAGTGGCGGCAGCTTCAACCGCTGCATGCCCAGCAGCAGCGCCCGCAGCTCCGTCGTCGAGGCGAGCAGTACGGACGCGGCAACCCCGAGCGTGCCCTTGGCCAGGACGTTCCAAGCGCCCCACAGTCCGGAGACGCTGAGCGACAGGCCCAGTACGTCCACCCGCTCGCCCTCGGCCACGAACGGCATGAGCACCGCGAACGCCACGAACGGGATCTCGATCAGCAGCCGCCGCAGCAGGAAGCCGGCCGGTACCCGGGCCGCGGCCGCGACCCCGGCGAGCAGGACGGCGTACAGCCCGAAGGCCCACACCGCCTCGCGCGGTGTGGAGACGACGACGACCACGAAGGCGAAGGTCGCGGCGAGCTTGCAGTGCGGCGGCAGCGCGTGCACCGGTGAGTGCCCGTGCCGGTAGAGCCGGTGGGCGTGGCCCGCACCCATCTCAGACCGCCGATGCCCCGGCCGCGGCCGGCTCGGCGGTACGACGGCGGCGCACGACCCAGAAGACCCCGGTGCCGGCGGCGACGGTCGCCCCGACGCCGAGGGCGCCCGCGAGGCCGCCGGACAGGCGGGCGTCGGCGACGTCCTTGACGGCGTAGTCGGCGAGCGGGGAGTCCTTGGCGGCGTGCTCCTCGACCTTGGCGTCGATGCCCTTGTCGGCGGCGACCTTCTCCAGGCCGTCGGGGCTGGCCGAGGCGTAGAAGGAGACGAACCCGGCGAGGACGAGGGCGGTGACCAGGCCGGTGGCCCACACCTTCGTGGTGGAGCGGGCCGCGACGGGGGCGGGGGCGGCGGCCGGCGCGTCGACGAGTTCACCGCCCACGCGCAGCTTCAGCGGCGTGGTCAGTCCGCGCGCCCCGTGCACCAGGTCGGGCCGTACGGCGATCACGGCGCCGACGGTCGCGGCGGTGATGACGGCCTCGCCGACGCCGATGAGCACGTGCACGCCGACCATGGCGGTGAACACCTTGCCGATGGCCACGTCGGTGGTGCCGCCGACCGCGTAGATCGCGGTGAAGGCGGCGGCCGCGCCGGGCACCGAGAGCAGGGCTCCGGCGAAGGCGGCGACGGTCACGGAGCGGCGGGTACGGGGCAGCACCCCCAGCAGCCCGCGGAAGACCGCGTAGGAGACGACGACGGTGACGACGCCCATGACGGTGACGTTCACGCCGATGGCGGTCAGCCCGCCGTCGGCGAAGAGGATGCCCTGCATGAGCAGGACGACGGACACGCACAGCACACCCGTGTAAGGGCCGACGAGTATCGCGGCGAGCGCTCCGCCCAGCAGGTGCCCGCTGGTGCCGGCGGCGACCGGGAAGTTCAGCATCTGCACGGCGAAGATGAAGGCGGCGACGAGACCGGCGAGCGGCGCCGTGCGCTCTCCCCCGGAGCCTCCGGCCTGGGAGGGACCCCCAAGTTCCCGCCGGGCGCCGCGGAGGCTGACGGCCACAGCGGCGGCGGCCACCACTCCGGCGGCCACCGACACGGGTGCGTTGATGAATCCGTCGGGCACATGCATGGAGTGGCTCCGCTTCTCACAGTTTTCAGCCGTCCAAGAATAGTGCCCTCTTGCAAATGGTTGGCAACAGCGTCTCCGGCACAAATACGCCCTCGCACTTCCGTCGGAATGTGCGAGGCTGGACGGGACAAAAGAGCACATACGGCACTTTTGTTCGAAGCTCCGACGCGAGGAGTCTTGTCGATGTCATCCACCGCCGAGAATCCATCAGCCACCGCGGCAGCCACTGCGACAGCCACGGCGACCGTCCCTCTCGTCGAGGAGCGCGTCAGAGCCCGCGTGATCACCGACGATCCGCTCTACCGGGCGATCCCCGTCGTCCTGCGCTTCGTCCCCGCGGAACCGCTGGCCGTACGGATCGTCTTCCCCGCGGACCTGTCCCCCGAGGGCACCGACAACGAGTGGGTCTTCCCCCGCGCCCTCCTGGAGGCGGGCCTGCAGGCCCCGAGCGGGACCGGCGACGTACGCGTCTGGCCCTGCGGCCGCGTCCAGGCCGTCGTCGAGTTCCACTCCCCCGAAGGCGTGGCCGTGGTCCAGTTCGACATCGCCGCGCTGCGCCGCTTCCTGCGCCGTACGTACTCGCCCAGGCTCCGGCCGGGAGTTGCCCCCACCGTCACCCGTTAGGCGCAACGGGCCCGGCCCCGCACCTGAGGTTCAGGTGCGGGGCCGGGCTGTCGTACGTACGAATCTCGACGTCAGGCGTTGACCAGCTCGCGGTCCTTGCCGTGGCCGTCGGAGCCGTCGGAGCGGTCGGAGCTGTCGGAGAGGTGCTTGCGCAGGCTCTCGCCCTCCACGTCCACGTTCGGCAGCAGCCGGTCCAGCCAGCGCGGCAGCCACCAGGCCTTGTGCCCGAGCAGTGCGAGCACCGCCGGGACGATGGCCATCCGGACCACGAAGGCGTCGAAGAAGACGGCGACGGCCAGACCGAAGCCGATCATCTTGACCATCTGCTCACTGGCTCCGATGAAGCCCGCGAACACGGCGATCATGATGATGGCGGCGGCCACGACCACCCGCGCGCTGTACTGGAAGCCGGTCACGACGGCCTGGCCCGGGCGCTCGCCGTGTACGTACGCCTCGCGCATCCGGGTGACGAGGAAGACCTCGTAGTCCATGGCCAGGCCGAAGACCACACCCACCATGAAGATCGGCATCATCGACATGATCGGGCCGGTCTGCTCCACACCGAAGAGCGAGCCCAGCCAGCCCCACTGGAAGACCGCGACGACCGCGCCGAGGGCGGCGACGACCGAGAGCAGGAAGCCGAGGGCCGCCTTGAGCGGGACCAGGACCGAGCGGAACACCAGCATCAGCAGCAGGAAGGCGAGGCCGACGACGAGCGCGAGGTAGGGCAGCAGCGCGTCGTTCATCTTCTGCGAGAAGTCGATGTTCATCGCGGTGGCGCCGGTGACCATGACGTCGTCCCCGCTGCCGTCGCGGATCGTGTGGACCAGGTCCTCCGTCTGGGTGGAGGAGGGACGGTCCTTCGGGATGACGGTGATCATCGAGGCGTCACCGGCCTGGTTGGGCATCGGGGGCATGACCGCGGCCACGCCCTCCAGGCCCTTGATCCGCTCGACGGTGGAGTCGGCCAGGGCCTTGTCCCCGTCCACGACGATCATCAGCGGGCCGTTGAAGCCCGGACCGAAGCCGTCGGACAGCAGGTCGTACGCCTGGCGCTGGGTGGTGGAGACCGGCTGGGCGCCGTCGTCCGGCAGGCCCATCTCCAGCTTGCTCGCCGGGATGGCGATGACGCCGAGGCCGATCACGCCGACCAGCAGGACCATGACCGGGCGGCGCAGGACGAAGCGCGCCCAGCGGGTGCCGCCGTTGGCCTTCTTCCCGGCGGCGGCCGCCGAGCCGGAGGCCTGCTTCCCCTTGCCGAACAGCTTGCTCTTCTCGCCGGCCGGCAGGACCTTCTTGCCCGCGAAGCCCAGGATGGCCGGGACCAGCGTGAGGGCGACCAGCACCGCGATGACCACGGTTCCGGCGGCCGCGAAGCCCATCTTGGTCAGCATCGGGATGTTGACGACGGCCAGGCCCACGAGGGCGATGACCACGGTCAGACCGGCGAAGACGACGGCGGAACCGGCAGTTCCGGCGGCCCGCCCGGCGGCCTCGTCGCGCTCGCGGCCCTCGGCGAGCTCCGCGCGGTAGCGGGAGACGATGAACAGGGCGTAGTCGATGCCGACCGCGAGGCCGATCATCATCGCGAGGGTGGAGGTGGTGGAACCGAGGTCCAGCACGTTGGCCAGCGCGGTGATGGAGGAGACGCCGATGCCCACGCCGATCAGCGCGGTCAGCAGCGGCAGCCCGGCGGCGATCAGCGAGCCGAAGGTGATGACGAGGACGATCGCGGCGATCAGGATGCCGATGACCTCGCCGGAGCCGGTCTCGGGGGCCGCCATGAGCGCGTCGCCGCCGATCTCGACGGTGAGCCCGTGCGCCTGGGCGTCCTTGCCGGACTCCTTGAGCGCGTCGCGGGTGGCGTCGGTCAGCTCCATGCCGCTGACCTTGTACTTGGCGCTGATGTAGGCGGTGGAGCCGTCCTGGCTCACGGCCTGGCTCTGGTACGGGTCGGCGACCGAGGAGATCTGGTCCTTGCCCGGACCGGACTTCAGACCCTCGACGATCTTCTCGACCTCGGTCTTGGTGCCCGGGTCGGTGACCTTGGCGCCCGCCGGGGCCTTGATGACGATCCGGGCGGTGGCGCCGTCGGCGGCCATCCCCGGGAACTTCTTGTCGAGCACGTCGAAGGCCTTCTGGGCCTCCGTGCCGGGTATCGAGAAGGAGCCTGAGGTGGGGGCGGACGCCGAGGCCGCGCCGAAGCCGGCGGCGAACAGCAGCGCCACCCAGACGAGGGCGACGAAACGGCGGCGCCTGAAGGCGCCCCGGCCGAGTCGGTAAAGGAAGGTGGCCACGTCGGTGGTTCTCCCGTTCGGGTCGTGGGATGGATCCGGAGAACCGGATCTGGGCATGAGGAGCCGGCCCGACGACGAGAGCGGCGTGTCAGGAACAGCGGGAAAGCAGCGGGGACGGGACGGAGAAGAAGGAGGTCAGACGCCGAGGGCGGGGAAGACCACGGCGTCGATGAAGTCACTGAGGAAGGCCCGGTCGACCGACCGGTCCTCGATCAGCGGGAGCGCGATGAACGCCCCGATGAGCATGTGCGGTACGAAGTCCAGTGCAGGGCAGTCCGGGCGGATCTCGCCCCGGTCCACAGCGCGCTGGAGCATCGTCTGCAGGCCGTTGATCTCCGGGTCGACGAGCAGGTCCCGCAGTGCCTTGTGGAGCTCCGGGCTCTCGTGGACCGCATGGGCCAGACCCCGCATGAGCGCGGTGTCCTTGGCCATCTGCGCGTCGTCCGAGTGCTCCACCATGCGCGCGAAGTCCGTGCGCAGGCTGCCCGTGTCGATCTCCCGCAGCGAGACGGGCTGGGTACATCGCAGGGCCTTGGCGACCAGCTCCGGCTTGCTCCCCCACTGGCGGTAGAGGGTGGCCTTGCTGGACTTGGTGCGGGCGGCGACCGCGTCCATGGTCAGCGCCTCGTAGCCCACTTCGCGGAGCAGGTCGAGCACCGCCCCGTGGAGTTCGGCTTCCCGTTCGGGGGTGATCCGGCTGCGCCGGGCCGCCATCGCCTCGGTCATCTCCGTGCCTCCGTCCGAACGTCCGAACACGTCCCTTATCGAAACGAAAGTGTTCCGTACGCATACGACGATACCCCCGCTCCTAGCGAAACGAAACCGTTCCGTTTCGCTTCGGGCAGTGGCATGGATCACGTGTACGAGTTGCCAGGCCCCCCTGACGCGGAAAGCATTGGGGGGTGAGTCACGACGTCGCGTACCTCCGCTTCCCGCACCTCCACGACGACCTGCTGTGCTTCGCCACCGAGGACGATCTTTGGGTGGCGCCCTTGGTTCCCCCTGGAGATCCGGTCGGCCGGTCCTGGCGGATCACCGTCGACCGGACCCGGGTCAGCCATCCGCGCTTCTCCCCGGACGGCAGGCACATCGCCTACACCACCTGGCGGAGCCTCGACCCCGAGATCCACCTGGCCCCGGTCGACGGCGGCCCGGCCCGCCAGCTGAGCTACTGGGGCGCCACCGACACCCGCGTCTGCGGCTGGACGCCACCCGACGAGGACGGCCGCAGCGACATCCTGGCCGTCTCCTCGCACGGGCAGCCCTTCTCCTACTTCGCCTGGGCCTACAGCCTGCCCACCGACGGCAGCCCCGGCGGGCGGCTGCCCTGGGGCCCGGTCTCCGACATCCAGGTCCACGACGACGGGTCGGGCGAGCGGCGCACCCTGCTGCTGACCGGCAAGCCGCCGCACGAACCCGCCGCCTGGAAGCGCTACCGCGGCGGCGCCACCGGCCGGCTGTGGCTGCACGGCCGGCAGATCCTGGAGGACGTCGAGGGCCACCTCGACTCCCCGATGTTCGTCGGCGGCCGGATCGCCTTCCTCTCCGACCACGAGGGCATCGGCAACCTGTACTCCTGCCTGCCCGACGGCACCGACCTGCGCCGGCACACCGACCACGAGGAGTTCTACGCCCGGCACGCCTCCAGCGACGGCTCCCGGATCGTCTACCAGTGCGCGGGCGACATCTGGCTGGTGGACTCGCTGGCCCCCGACGCCGCCGCGCGCAAGCTGGAGATCCGGCTCGGCGGCCCGCGCGCGGGCCGGCGTACGTACCAGGTGCCGGCCGGCAGCCACGTCGACTCACTGTCCGTGGACACCACCGGACGGGCCAGCGCGGTCGTGGTGCGCGGCAGCCTGTACTGGCTGACCCACCGCGACGGCCCCGCCCGGACCATCGCCGACACCCCGGGCGTACGGGTGCGGCTGCCCGAGATGCTCGGCAGCGGCGGGCAGGTCGCCTACGTCACCGACGCCGAGGGCGAGGACGCGATCGAGATCGCCTACCTGCCGCGGGCCTCCGGGGAGCGCGAGCCGCGCCGGCTGGCCTCCGGCGAGCTGGGGCGCGTACTGGAGCTGCTGTCGGACCCGGACGGCGAGCGGCTCGCCGTCGCCTCCAACGACGGGCGGCTGCTGCTGCTCGACGCCACCGAGGAGTCCGACGGCGAGGTCACCGAGTTGATCCGGTCCATCAACGGGCCCGTCACCGACCTGGCGTTCTCCCCCGACGGATGCTGGCTGACCTGGTCCCATCCGGGTATCGGACGGTCGCTGCGGCAGATCAAGATGGCCCGGATCTCCGGCCCCGGCGGACGCACGGTCATCGACGTCACCAACGGCCGCTTCGAGGACGAGAGTCCGGTCTTCACCCGGGACGGGCGCTACCTCGCCTTCCTGTCATGGCGCGGTTTCGACCCGGTGTACGACGTGCACACCGGCGACCTGTCCTTCCCGCTGGGCTGCCGCCCGTACCTGGTGCCGCTGTCCTCGGCGACCCCTTCCCCCTTCGCGCTGTCCGCCGAGGGGCGGCCCGCGGCGGGCGGACTCGACCCGGTGGAAGGGGACTCGGGCGACACCGGCGAAGGCGCGGTGATGGTCGAGGTGGAGGGGCTGGAAAGCCGCGTCACGCCCTTCCCGGTGGCGGCGTCCAAGTACTCGGCCCTGTACCCGGTGCACGGCGGCGGTCTGGTGTGGCTGCGCTGGCCGATCTCGGGCGCGCTCGGCGAGACCTTCGCCAACCCCGCCGACATCAGCGGCAAGCCCACGCTGGAGCACTTCGACCTCACCAAGGCCCGCAAGACGGAACTGGCCTCCGGACTGGACTGGTTCGCCCTCAGCGGCGACGGCACCCGGCTCGTGATCAACGACGACGGCGACCTGCGGGCCGTCCCGGCCACCGAGTCTGGCGACAGCGACTCGACCGTCTACCTGGACCTGCGGCGCATCCTGCACGAGGTGGACCCGGCGGCCGAGTGGCGCCAGGCCTACGAGGAGGCCGGGCGGATCATCCGCGCCTACTTCTGGGAGCCGAAGATGTGCGGCATCGACTGGGACGGGGTGCTGAGCCAGTACCGCCCCCTCGTCGAACGGGTCGCGTCCCCCGACGAGTTCGCCGACCTGCTGCGCGAGGTCCTCGGCGAACTGGGCACCTCACACGCCTACGTCTCCCCCGCCCGCCGCAACGAAGGCCCCCCGCACTACCAGCGGGCGATCGGGCTGCTCGGCGCCAACCTCGTGCCCCGGGACGGGGCATGGGTGGTCAGCCGGATCCTGCCCGGCGAGTCCTCCGACTCCAAGGCCCGCTCCCCGCTGGCCGGCACCGGCATCCGGGACGGCGCGGTGCTCACCCATGTCGACGGACGGCCGGTGGATCCGGTGACCGGCCCGTACCCGCTGCTGTCCGCGGCGGGCGGAACGACCGTGGAGCTCACCTTCCGGCCCTCCGAGGGCGAGGGCGGGCCCCGCAGGGTCGCGATCGTGCCGCTGATCGACGAGCGGCCGCTGCGCTACCAGGACTGGGTGTCCAAGCGGCGGGCCGTGGTCCGGGAGCTCAGCGGCGGCCGGTGCGGCTACCTGCACATCCCCGACATGGGCGGCTCGGGCTGGGCGCAGTTCAACCGCGACCTGCGGATGGAGATGTCCAGGCCCGCGCTGATCGTGGACGTACGCGGCAACGCGGGCGGCCACATCAGCGAGCTGGTGGTGGAGAAGCTGACCCGCTCGATCCTCGGCTGGGACCTGACGCGAAACGCCCAGCCGGTCAGTTACGCCTCCAACGCGCCCCGCGGTCCGATCGTGGCGCTCGCCGACGAGGCGACCTCCTCGGACGGGGACATGATCACCGCGGCCTTCAAACTGCTGGGGCTGGGCCCGGTGGTGGGCCAGCGCACCTGGGGCGGGGTGGTCGGCATGACCGGCCGGCACACCCTGGGCGACGGCACGGTGATCACCGTGCCGATGAATGCCGCGTGGTTCCCGGAGTACGGGTGGTCGGTGGAGAACAACGGCGTGGAACCGGACTTCGAGGTCCTGCGCACCCCGCTCGACTGGGCGGAGGGGCGGCACGCGGGGCTGGACGACGCCGTGAACCTGGCGTTGGAACTGCTGGAGCAGGACCCGGCCGCGGTGCCGCCCGGCTACACGGACGTGCCGGACCTGCGCCGCCCGAAGCTGCCGCCCAGGCCGTAGGCGCGCGGAAGGGGCGCGACCCGTGGAACCGCACGGGCCGCGCCCCTTCACTCGGTACGCGAAGTACCTGAGGTACGCCGGATCAGTCTTCGAAGCGGTCGCCGTAGACGTCCCGGGCCTTGCTCGACTGGTCCTTCACGTCCTGCCGGCGCTGCGGGGAGCGTTCGGAGGCCTGGTCCTTGGTGCCTGCCGCCCTGGCCTTGGCCTGCTCCGCGAGCTGCTTCGCCTTGTCCTGGAACTGGTCCTTGATACCCATGCTCTTCACTCCATGAGGGGTGTTGGTGGTGGGGCCTCGACCAGACTTGCACGAGGGAACACGGCACGCATTTCGATCAGTCACTCCCAGCTACCGCGCGGAGGTGCCCCCGGTGCGCGCCTGCTCGTCCGCGGCCCCGCCCGCCCCCACAAGTCCCTTGGAGACACCGGCCAGCCGCGGCTCGAACCGCTTCATCTCGCGCTGCCCGACGGCCCCGATGATCCCCGGCAGGTAGCCGCGCACGCCCTGCATCCCGCGCAGCCACCACTGCGCGTACACATGCGCCGAGCGCCGCTCGATGCCCGCGACGATCCGGTCGACGGCCGGGCCCAGCGGGTACGTGCGGTTCGAGGGCCACGGCAGCCGCTGGCGCAGCTCCCGCATGACCTCGTCCCGGTCGGCGCCGCGCACCATGTCGGTGTCGGTCCAGGAGAGGTAGCCGACGCCGACCTTGACGCCCTTGTAGCCGACCTCGGCGCGCAGGCAGTGGGCGAAGGCCTCGACGCCGGACTTGGAGGCGCAGTAGGCGGTCATCATCGGCGCCGGCGTGATCGCGGCGAGCGACGCGATCTGCAGGAAGTAGCCGCGGCTCTCGGTCAGGACGGGCAGGAAGGCCCGGGCGGTCACCGCCCCGCCGATGAGGTTGACCTCGATCACCCGGCGCCAGGCGTCGGGGTCGGAGTCGGCGAACGGCCCGCCGGAGGCCACGCCCGCGTTGGCGACGACGATGTCGACCTTGCCGAAGCGCTGCTTGACCTCCTGCGCGACCCGGGCCATGGCCTCGTGGTCGGTGACGTCGGCGTACCAGTGTTCGCTGTCGGTGTGCAGCCGCTCGGAGACCTCCTTGAGGGCCTCCGGCTCCAGGCCGACGAGGGCGATCTTCGCGCCGCGCGCGGAGAGTTTGCGGGCGAGCAGTTCGCCGACCCCGCGGGCGGCGCCGGTGACGACGGCGACCTGGCCTTCCAGACTCCTGCGAGCGCTCACGGCGTCTTCTCCTTCTCGGTGGTGTTCGGCGCGGCGAGATACAGCGTGGCCAGCTCGCGCACGGCTTCGGTGACGGCCTCCGGGGCCTCGATCGGTGTCATGTGCCCCATGCCGGTGAGCTCGGTGAGCCCCACGCAGTGCGGGAGCGCGGCCGCGAGCCCGCGGGCGTGCACGACGGGCGTGAGCCGGTCGTCCTTGCCGCCGATGACGGCGGTGGGGACGGTGAGCCGGGCCACGTCGGCGTCCAGGTCCAGTCCGGCCAGTACCTGGGACCACGCGCGGCGGACCGCGGTGGGGCAGGCGTGCACGATACGGGCGCACGCCTCGACCTTGTCGGGCGCGGAACCGGCGCCCATGGTCGCGTACTTGAGGACCTTCTTCGCGACGGGCGTGACGGGCCCGAGCGGGGCGCGGGAGCCGAGGACCGCGCCGGTGATACGCGACCGCACGCTCCCGGGGCGCAGGGGAACGACGCGCGCCTCCGCGACCAGCCGGGCGCTGCCGGTGCTGCACAGCAGCGCGGCCGCGACACGTTCGGCGAACTCCGGGCGGGCTGCGGCCGCCATGATCGTCATGCCGCCCATGGAGTGCCCGGCGACGACCGCCCGCTCCCCCGGGGCGAGGGCCGCTTCGAGTACGGCGACCAGGTCGTCGGCGAGGGCGGTGGTGCTGTGCTCCCGGGCGGCGGGGCTGCGCCCGTGGCCGCGCTGGTCGTAGGCGATGACCCGGTGGTCCTTGGCCAGTTCCCGTATCTGGGCGGCCCAGAACGCGGTGGAGCAGGTCCAGCCGTGCGCCAGCACCACGGCCGGCGCGCCCTCGTCCCCGTGGACCTCGACGTGCAGCCGGGCCCCGTCGACGGAGACGGAGGCGAACTCGCGGCGCGCGACCGGGGGCGCGTACCGACCGGTGGTGACGTGCGGCGGGCTGCTCACGCGGCGCTCTCCTCGGCGGTGACTTCGGCGGTGACTTCGGCGGTTGCCCCGGCTGCCCTCGCGGCGGCCGGGACGGGCTCGCGCTCCCGGATGCGCAGGACCTCGTACTCCGACAGGTCGACGGTCCTCGTCTCCTTGCGGAACTCGCCGGTCGTGCCGGGCCAGACGGTGGTGTTGCGGCCCTGGGCGTCCAGGTACCAGCTGGTGCAGCCGCCGGTGTTCCACACGGTGCGCTCCATCCGGGCCTGCACGTTCCGGTTCCACTTGTTGACGGCGGACGGCCTGGCCGCGAGCGCGGCCCGCCCTCCGAGGCCGCCTCCATCGAGGAGGGCGAGCTGTCGCAGGTAATCGGCCATGTAGTTGAGCTGCGACTCGATCATCAGGATCATCGAGCTGTTCCCGAGCCCGGTGTTCGGGCCGATGATCGTCATCCAGTTGGGGAAGCCGGCCGCGGTGGCCCCGCGCAGCGCCTGCATCCCGTCCTTCCACACGTCCGCGAGGGTCATGCCCTCCGCGCCCACCACCCGGTCGGCGATCGGCATGTCCGTGACGTGGAAGCCGGTGCCGAAGATGATCGCGTCGACCTCGGTCTTGGTCCCGTCCGCGGCGACCAGGACCGAGCCGCGGATCTCCTTCAGCCCGGAGGCGACCAGGTCCACGTCGGGCCTGGCCAGGGCCGGGTAGTACTCGCTGGAGAGCAGGATCCGCTTGCAGCCGATCCGGTACGAGGGGGTCAGCTTGGCGCGCAGCGCCGGGTCCTTGATCGAGCGGGCCATGTTGGCCTTGGCGAGCGCCTCGACGGGTCCGAGCTGGTTCGGCCGCTTGCAGAAGGCGCTGACCTGGAGCTCCCGGATCCCCCACAGCAGCCCGCGCCGCGCCGCACGGGTGAAGGGCAGCTGGCGGTGCAGCCAGCGCTCGGCGGCGGTGATGGCCCGGTCGGAGCGCGGCAGGACCCACGGCGGGGTCCGCTGGAAGAGGGTGAGGCGCTGCACCTCGGGGGCGATGGCCGGCACGATCTGGATGGCGGAGGCACCCGTACCGATCATGGCGACGCGCTTGCCGCGGAGGTCGTAGTCGTGGTCCCAGCGTGCGGAGTGGAAGACCTTGCCGGGGAACTCGGCGAGCCCGGGGATCTCCGGCATCTTCGGGTCGGACAGCGGCCCGGTCGCCGACACCACCACGTCGGCGGTGAGCGCACCGGCGGAGGTCTCGATCTCCCAGCGCAGCGCGTCCGCGTCCCAGCGCATCGTCAAGACCTCGGAGTCGAGGCGGATGTGCGGGCGCAGGCCGAAGGTGTCGGCGACGTGCTCCAGGTAGGCGCGGATGGTCGGCTGCCCCGAGAAGGTCCGGGGCCAGTCGGGATTGGGCGCGAAGGAGAAGGAGTACAGGTGGGAGGGGACGTCGCAGGCGCACCCGGGGTAGCTGTTGTCGCGCCAGGTCCCGCCGACCGAGTCGGCCCGCTCCAGTACGACGAAGTCGGTGATCCCCTCGCGTCGCAGCCGCACGGCCGCGCCGAGCCCGCCGAATCCGGACCCGATCACCGCCACGCGTACGTGCTCACGTTGCGCGATGTCACTGCCGTCCATGCCGCCCATGCCCGCCGCCTTCCGTATCCGCGCCCACAACGCTGCCAGCAATCACTGGCACAATCGGGAGAGTAGAGCAGCCCCGTACTCATGGGTAGGGGTCACGCCCGGAAAGTTACTGCCGGTACGCCATAGGCTGCGGCTGTGGCGAAGGAAGAGACGGAAGCGAAGACAGTGCGCGAGTACCGCACGGAGGAACTGGCCGAAGCGGCCGGCATCCCCGTCCGCACCCTGCGCTTCTACCGCGAGCGCAAGCTCCTGCCGCCACCGCGCCGCGAGGGCCGCATCGCCTGGTACGACGACCACCACCTGGCCCGGCTGCGCACCATCGCCGCCCTGCTGGAGCGCGGCCACACCCTCGGCGGCATCGCGGAGCTGACCGCCGCCTTCGAGAGCGGCCGCGACGTCAGCCAGCTCGGGGAGCTGCTCGGCATCGGCTGGTCGCAGGAGACCCCGGTCCGGCTGACCCCGGAGGCGCTGGCCGACTACTTCGAGGGCGAGGTCACCCCGGAGAACCTGGCGGCCTCGCTCGACCTCGGCTACCTCGCCACCGACGGCGACGAGATCGTGCACGTCAGTCGGCGCCTGCTGGACGTCTCCTCGGCCCTGGTCCGCGAGGGCGTCCCGCTCTCGGCCGTCCTGGAGACGGGCCGCCGCGTCCGCGAGCACGCGGACGCGATGGCGGCCCTGTTCACCGAGCTGATCACGGTCCACCTCTCGCAGGACGCCCTCCCGCGCCTGCGCCCGCTGGCCAAGAGCGTGGTCGAGGCGGAACTGGCGATGGCGATGGACCGCCTCCTGGCGTCCGGATCCGGTCACACACCCAGCTCGTAGACGACGGTCACGGGCGCGTGGTCGGACCAGCGCTCGGGGTGCGTCTCGGCGCGCTCGACGAACGCCTTCACCGCCTTCGCGGCCAGCCCGGGCGTCGCGACCTGGAGGTCGATGCGCCAGCCGGCGTCGTTGTCGAAGGCCCGCCCGCGGTAGGACCACCAGGAGTACGGGCCCTCCGTGTCGGGGTGCAGCGCGCGCACGACGTCGACATAGCCGGCGTCGCTGTACACCTTCCCCAGCCACTCCCGCTCCTCGGGGAGGAAGCCCGCGTTCTTCCGGTTGGTCTTCCAGTTCTTGAGGTCGGCTTCCTGGTGGCAGATGTTCCAGTCACCGCAGACCACGACCTCGCGCCCGTCCGCGGCGGCCCGCACCTTCAGCGCCTGGAGGTAGCTGTGGAACTCCGCCATGAACCGGTACTTCTGGTCCTGCTTCTCGGTCCCGGCCTCGCCGGAGGGCAGGTAGAGGCTGGCGACCGTCACACCGGGCAGATCGATCTCCAGGTACCGCCCGCCGGTGTCGAACTCGTCACTCCCGAATCCGACCTGCACCCGCTCGGGCGCGCGGCGCGTGTACAGCGCGACCCCGGCCCGTCCCTTGGCGGCGGCCGGCGCGAACACGGTGTGCCAGCCCGCGGGAGTCCGGACCTCCTGCGGAATCTGCCCCTCCTCGGCCCGTACCTCCTGAAGGCAGACCACATCGGCGTCTGAGCCTTCGAGCCACGCCCCGAAGCCCTTCTTGGCGGCGGCGCGGATCCCATTCACATTCACGGAGGTCACGGTGAGCATCCCTGCACCTTAGCGGGATGGTTCCGTACGATATTCGAATGTCTCACGGTATAAACCTCCGCGTGGTGCCGTACGACCATCCGGATGCGGTCAAGCTCGATGGCCAGGTCCAGCTGGAGTACCAGGCGCGCTACAACGACGGTGAGGGCGACGCCACCTTCCTCGACCCCGCCATGTTCGCCCCGCCGCAGGGCCTCTACCTCCTGGCGTACGACGCCGCGGGCGCGCCGGTCGCCAGCGGCGGGTGGCGCAGCCAGGAGCTGAACGACGAGGGCTACTCGGACGGCGACGCCGAGCTGAAGCGCATGTACGTCATACCTGAGGCCCGCGGCCTGGGCCTGGCCCGCCGGATCCTGGCGGTCCTGGAGGACGACGCCCGCGCGGCGGGCCGTACCCGGATGGTCCTGGAAACGGGCGACCAGCAGCCGGAGGCGATCGCCCTCTACCTGTCGTCCGGCTACGCCCTGTCCGCCAAGTTCGGCCACTACCGCTTCCACGACTCCAGCCGCTGCATGACGAAGCCGCTCCACGGCCTGGGCTAGGGCGTGAGCCAGACGGCGCGATCCGTGCCCCAGCGGGACGGCCCCGCCGCCCAGTCCCCGAAGGGACTGGCGGCGTACCGGAGCGGTCCGTATCCCGAGTCCGTTTCACGCAGCCACGGCCGCGCCGAGTAGCCCGGTGCGCCGGGCCCGGCTGCCGGGACGTCTCGGACCAGCCACGACGCCGTTCCCGCCAGCGAGAACCGCAGCGCGCGCCCGCGCCCTTCCGCCAGCGCCCTCAGCACCCCGGCCGCCACCAGGTACCCCGTGCCGTGGTCGAGCGCCTGCGCCGGCAGCACCCCCGGTACGCCGTCCGGACCGGCGTACCGGGCGGCGATCCCGTAGCCCGCCTGGACCAGCGAGTCGAACCCCCGCCGGGCGGCCCACGGCCCGTCCCAGCCCCACGCGCACAGCTGGGCCACCACCAGCCCGGGCCTCCGCTCAAGCAGCTGCGCCGCCCCGAGCCCGTACCGCTCCAGAGCCCCCGGCCGGTAGCCCGTCACCACCACGTCCGCCTCGGCCAGCAGCCCCTCGAACACGGCCCGGTCCGCCGTGGCCGCCAGGTCCAGCAGCACCGACCGCTTGCCGAATCCGGTGTCCGCGTACGCGTCGGCCGCCTCCGGCAGCCCCGGCGAGTCGATCCGGAGCACGTCCGCGCCCAGCAGCCCGAGCGTGCGCGTCGCCACCGGCCCCGCGATCACCCGGGTCAGGTCCAGCACCCGCACCCCGGCCGCGGGCAGCCCCGCGGGGGCCGGACCCAGTGTCCGGCCCGGCGCCCCGGATTCCCCCGCGGCCTCGACCAGCGGCCGCGGGTCCCCGTACTCCCGCGCCACGGCCACCGCGAGGCCGCCCTCCCCGTACACGCGTTCCTGCACCTCGGCGGCGGCCAGGCCCGCCACGGCGGCCCGTACCGCCTCCGGCGTCGCGGACGGCAGCCGCAGCGCACGTACCAGCGCGGCCTCGTGGTGCGGATAGTTGGCGTGGGTGCGCACCCAGCCGTCGGCCGCCCGCCAGAAACCGGACAGGGGTGCGAAGCTCACCGGCTCGCGCCCCCGCACCCGCAGGTGCCGCTCGCTGACGAAGGCCGTCGCGACGGCGCCCTCGTCCACGACGGGCGGAGCCGCGTCGGCGGCCCCGCCCCCGGCCCGTACGGCGGCCAGCTCCGCCGCGGCCAGCGCGCACGCCCCGACCGTGGCCCGCGCCAGCTCCCGTACGGGCAGCGACCCCTGCCCCAGCCCCGGCGCCCCGCGGTACCGCACCCGCCCGGCGAGCTCCGGTGCCCCGCCGAGAGCGACCCACGCCTGCGCCGTCGCGCCGTCCCACCCACTTGTGATCGTCATGGGGGCCATTCAACCCACTCAACACCCCAGCAAATTCGATAGGTTGTGCGGATCCCGTTCTCGAAAGGCACCACCGTGAAATACCGCGTCATCGGCTCGGCGCCCGGAACGCGCCGCGAAGTGAGCGTCCTTAGCCTCGGCACCATGACCTTCGGCACCACCGTCGACGAGGCCACCTCGTACGCGATCCTCGACCGCTTCGCGGAGGCGGGCGGCACCTTCATCGACACCTCCAACAACTACGCCTTCTGGGTGAACGGCACGCAGGGCGGCGAGAGCGAGGAACTCGTCGGCCGCTGGCTGCGCAGCCGCGGCGTCGGCGACGAGATCACCGTCGCCACCAAGCTCGGCGCCCGCCCCAACCACCCGACCAGCGGCTTCAGCCTCGACGTGGAGGGCCTGTCCGCCAAGGTCATCCGCGAGTCCGCGGAGCGCAGCCGCGAGCGACTCGGCATCGAGCGCATCCACCTGCTGTACGCGCACATCATGGACGAGAACACCCCGCTGGAGGAGACCGTCCGGGGCTTCGCCGAAGTCGTCGCGGACGGCACGGCCGGCCTGCTCGGCGCGAGCAACCACTGGGCCTGGCGCGTGGAGCGCGCCCGTACGCTGGCCGCCGCGGCCGGCGTACCGGGCTACGAGGTGCTCCAGCACCACCACAGCTACCTGCGCCAGCGCACCGACATCCCCAGCCTGCGCTCGCCCGACGGCAACCAGGGCCTGGTCAGCGGCGACCTGCTCAGCTACCTCCGGGACAACCCGTCGCTCACGCAGGTCTCGTACTCCCCGCTGATCGCGGGCGCCTACGTACGCGACGACAAGCCGCTCGGCCCCGGCTTCGAGCACGCGGGCACCGAGCCCCGCCTGCGCGCGGTCCGCGAGGTCGCCGCCGAGACCGGCGCCACCGTCAACCAGGTCGTCCTGTCCTGGCTGATGGGCGGCGACATCCCGGTGCTCCCGCTGGTCGGCGCCTCCTCGGTGGCCCAGCTGGAGGAGAGCCTGGGCGCGGTGGAGCTCGAACTGACGGCGGATCAGCGCGCCACGCTCGACTCGGTGAACTGACGCCCGACCCGACACCGAGGGCCCGGCCGATCCTGATCGGCCGGGCCCCTCGTCTGTTCGCGCGGTCCGCCAGGAGCCGGTGTTCGCGGTCAGCCCGTGCTGCGCGAGTACTACCCGGCGAGTTCGCTGAGCGGGCCGCGAACGCGATCAGCACGCCGAGCCCGAGCACGGTCGCCAGGCAGTTGGCCATCAGCTGGATGCCGACGTCCTTGGACAGCTCGGCGGCCTGGAGGCCGGAGCCGACCACGACCGCCACCAGCACCGCGGTCCCGAGCGCCTCCGCGGCCGCACGGCGGCCAGCGGCACCGGGCGGGCGGTCACCCGGCCACCCCGGCGGCCGGCGGGGTCTTCAGGACGGCGGCGAGCCGTTCCAGGGCTGCGGGCAGGACCCAGTAGTAGACCCAGGTCCCGCGACGTTCGCAGTCCACGAGGCCGGCCTGCCGCAGCAGCTTGAGGTGGTGGGAGATCGTCGGCTGGGACAGCTCGAAGGCGGGGGTCAGCTCGCACACGCAGACCTCGCCCCCGTCCCGGGAAGCGATCATCGACAGCAGTCGCAGCCGAACCGGGTCACCCAGGGCCTTGAACACCTTCGCCAGCTCGGCCGCCCGGTCCTCGTCCAGCGGGGCTGCCGCCAGCCGGCCGCAGCAGCCGTCGGCGTCCTGGCCGAGCACCACAAGTTCTCGTTTCGACATGGCTCTATGTTGACGTTCTTCGATCCAAGGCGCAAGGTTGTATAGAGAAACATCAATGCAACCTGTTCGGGCCCCGCCGATTAGGGCCTCCTTCCGTTGGGAGTCATCGTCATGAGCGAGCAGTCCATCGACCTGCGTGAGACCGTCCGCCGCCGCTACGCCGCGGCGGCCGTGAAGGTCAGAGAGGGAGGCACCGCTTGCTGCGGGCCCGAGCCGGTCGAGGTCGACGAGAACTTCGGCTCGACCCTCTACGCCGCCGACGAGCGCGAGACTCTGCCGGCCGAGGCCGTCGCCACCTCCCTGGGCTGCGGCAACCCCACCGCAGTCGCCGACCTGAACGAGGGCGAGCACGTCCTGGACCTTGGCTCCGGCGGCGGCATCGACGTGCTCCTCTCCGCCCGCCGCGTGGGCCCCACCGGCAAGGCGTACGGCCTGGACATGACCGAGGAGATGCTCGCCCTGGCCCTCGCCAACGCCGCCAAGGCCGGAGCGACGAACGTGGAGTTCCTCAAGGGCACCATCGAGGCGATCCCGCTGCCCGCCGCCACGATCGACGTGGTGATCTCGAACTGCGTGATCAACCTGTCCACCGACAAGCCGGCGGTCTTCGCCGAGACCTTCCGCGTCCTCAAGCCGGGCGGCCGTATCGGGGTCTCCGACGTCGTCGCCGAGGACGGCCTGACCTCCGAGGAGCGGGCCGAGCGCGGGGACCACGTCGGCTGCATCGCCGGCGCCCTCTCCTTCGCCGAGTACCGCCGTGGGCTGGAGGCCGCCGGGTTCACCGATGTCGAGATCACCGCGACCCATCACGTCGCCGACGGCATGCACTCCGCCATCGTCCGGGCCGTCAAGCCCGCCACCGCACCACCCGCACCGGCCGCCGACGCCTGCTGCGGGGTCACCACCTGCTGCACTCCGGCCGAGGAAGCTGTCACCCCGGGCACCACCGTCAGCGAGGCAAAGGCCGCGGCGGGGTGCGGCTGCGGGAGCTGAGTCCGCAGCCGGCGGCCTGGGAGTCCCTTCCACGGCCCAGCCCCGCCGGGCCGGGTCCAGTTGGCTGAACACCGTTGGTTCGGCCTCGACTTGACCGCTCAGCGACCTGAGGCGTCTCACACACCCGGCCGATCGTCTACCGGCCAACCGCCCGAAGCCCCGCCCGCGTTCGGACACCCCCCGAACTCACCCCGCAAACGCCGAGATCCCGCCCGGTCTTTCGACCGGACGGGATCTCGTGACGATCCTTGAGAGCTACTCAAGAACTGTCGTCTGTGGACCTGTGGGGATTTGAACCCCAGACCCCCTCGATGCGAACGAGGTGCGCTACCAGACTGCGCCACAGGCCCTTGCGACGTGTGAAACATTAGCATCCCCGCGCGGGTGCTCCAAAACCGGTATGCGGGGAGCGTCCGCGCAGGTCACGGATCACTCGTTCGCGGCCCGCGGCCGGCCGTCGCTCTCGTACTGGTCGAAGAGCGGGGTACGGCCGCGCTCGCGGCTGGCGCGCGGGTGCGGAGTGCTCGGGGTCTTCGGCTCCGGCTTGGGGGCCGCGGGCTGGGCGCGCAAGCGCGGCTCCGTCGGCTCGGCCGTGCTGGAACGGGTCGAACTCCACGCGTCCGGGGACGCCGGGCCCGTGGCGCGCGGGGCGACCGGGGCCGTCACGTACGTGGGCAGCGGGACCGGGACCGGCTCCCAGCTGTCACCGCGGGCGGGGCCGCGTTCGCGCTCGCGCTGCTGGTCCACCCACTCGGCGTGGTCGGTCTGCTCGACCAGAGCGCGGCGTCCGGCTTCCTGCGGGGAGACCGGTGGCGCGGGGTCCGGTTCGGTGTCCGCGGTGGAGGTGTCCTCGGGGTGGCGGCGGCGCGGGCGGTTCTCCCGCAGGTGACGCGCGGCCGCCTCGGCGCGCCGCCGGTCCATCGTGAACTCGTAGCGCCGCCGCTCCTGCACCCGCAGGTGGACGATGTAGCTGCTCAGCAGCAGGGCGGGCACCGCGGGGGCCCACAGGAAACGCAGCCCGCCCACCGCGGCGACGACCGCGCCGAGGGTGAAGACGAGGAAGAGGAGCGCGGTCGTACGCCGACGGCGCGCGAGGACCTGGAGGCGCTGTTCGCGCCGGGCCCGCTCCGCGCGGTGCTCCCGCTCGACGGTGGCCGGTCTCGACTCCGCCCTGGTCGGGGGCACGACGACGGCCCGGGCGTCGGCGTCCACGGAATTCACCGTTTCCGTCGCGGCGTCCGGGTCCGCGTGGGGCTGGGGCCCCGCCTGCTCGTCACCGCGCTCACGCAGCCCCTTGGCGTAACGGCGCTCCATTCCCGCCCGGCCGGAAAGCAGCCGAATGGCAGTGGAGAAGCGTTCCGTCGGACGAGCTTCGTTCAGCTCGTCCTGCCTCCGGAGCCACATGGGCACCAAGTAGGCGGCCCAGGCCCCGACAATGACTGCGTAGATGAGGCCGCTGCTGCTCACACCTCACACCGTAGAGGGACGCGGGCGAGGGGATCGGCCAATTGGGCCGGTGTGTCGCGCGATCTCGCTGATATCACGGACTTTTTTTGTGATTCTTCGGATCAGGTTATGGGCGAATCGGTTCCGTGCCTGCATAAATTCGAACAGATATTCGCATATGGTTTCGGGCGGGCACGGTCATTTCTGCGACTGCCGGATCCGGTGCCAGCGGCGCAGCAGGCCGTCCGGCACCTCCTCCACCGTGACCGCGTACACGAGGTGGTCGCGCCATGCCCCGTCGATGTGCAGGTAGCGGGGCCGCAGTCCCTCCTCGCGCAGGCCCAGCTTCTCCACGACCCGCCGGCTCGGCTTGTTCTCCGGGCGGATGCACACCTCGATCCGGTGCAGTCCGACCTTCCCGAAGCAGTGGTCGATCGCGAGGGCGACCGCCGTCGGCATCACGCCGCGGCCCGCCACGTCGCGGTCCACCCAGTAGCCGATGTGGCCGGCGCACATCGAGCCCCAGGTGATCCCGGCGACCGTCAGCTGTCCGACGAGCCGGCCCTGGTACTCGATGACGAAGGGCAGCATCCGGCCCGCGTTCGCCTCCGCCCGCAGGTGGCGGACCATCTGGCGGTACGTCGGCCGCTGGATCACCGGACCCCACGGCGCGGGCGGCGGAATCGTCGCCTCCCACGGCCGCAGCCAGTCGCGATTGCGCCGGTTGGCCTCCCGCCAGGCCTTCTGGTCCCGCAGTTTTATCGGCCGGAGCGTGACGTCGCCGTCCGTCAGGACCGCCGGCCAGGAGGGGCCGTTCAGCTCGCGCTCCCGGGGGCGTCCGCCGGTCTGGGGTGGTCGCCGCCGCGGATCTGCTCCACGGCGTGCGGCAGGATTCGGGACAGGACGGCGAGGCCGTCGCGCACGCCGCCCGTCGAGCCCGGCAGGTTGACGATCAGCGTGCGTCCGGCCACGCCCGCCATTCCCCGGGACAGGGCCGCGGTCGGCACCTTCGCCAGCCCTTCGGCGCGGATGGCCTGCGGGATGCCCGGGATCTCGTAGTCCAGCACCTCCGCGGTGGCCTCCGGGGTCCGGTCGGTCGGCGAGATGCCGGTCCCGCCCGTGGTCAGGATGACGTCGTACCCGGCTGCCACGCCCTCGCGCAGCGCCTGCCCGACGGGATCCCCGTCGGGGACGACCCGGGGGCCGTCCACCGCGAAACCGAGCTTCTCCAGCGCCTGGGCCAGCAGCGGGCCGCCCTTGTCGGCGTACACGCCCTGCGAGGCCCGGTTCGAGGCCGTCACCACCAGGCCGCGCGGCGCGGGGGCCGCGGAGCGGGTGGGGGCCGCGGAGGGCTCGGCCGCCGGGGGGACGTGGCTGTGCACCTCGCCGCCGCGCGGGGCGTTCACGAGCGCGTCCAGTCGCCGGACTTGCCGCCGGTCTTCTCCTCCACCCGGACGTCCGTGATGACCGCGCCCTTGTCGACGGCCTTCACCATGTCGATCACGGTGAGCCCGGCGACGGCGACGGCGGTCAGGGCCTCCATCTCCACGCCCGTGCGGTCGGTCGTCTTCACCGTGGCGAGGATCTCGACGGCGTCGTCGGCGACCGACAGGTCGACCTTCACGCCCGACACCGCCAGCGGGTGGCAGAGCGGGATCAGGTCGGGGGTCTTCTTCGCGCCCATGATCCCGGCGATCCGCGCGGTGGCGAGGGCATCGCCCTTGGGGACGCCCTCGCCGCGCAGCAGCTCGATCACCCGGGGGGAGACGAGTACGCGGCCGCTGGCGCGGGCCGTCCGGGTGGTGACGTCCTTCTCCGAGACGTCGACCATCCGGGCCGCGCCGGCCTCGTCGATGTGGGTCAGCCTGCTCTGCGTACTCATACTCTGCGCGTCGCTTCCGTCCGGGCCCCCGAGGGGCCTGTGTGATGCAACACGCTACCCGCACCCGCCGGTCCTCAGCCGAGCAGGACCACTTCCAGCTCGCTCCCCGGCTCCACCGAGGTGACGTCCTCCGGTACGACCATCAGCGAGTCCGCGTGGGCCAGCGCGGCGATCAGGTGGGAGCCCGATCCGCCGACCGGGCTGACCGTGCCGCCCTGCGCGTCGTACTTGCCCCGCAGGAACTGGCGGCGTCCGGCCGGGGAGCCGAGCGCCTTGTCGGCCTTGAGCACCGCCCGTACGGTCGGCCGGCCCACCTCGGACTCCGGCAGGCCCATGAGGGCCCGGATCGCGGGCCGCACGAACAGCTCGAAGGAGACGTAGGAGGACACCGGGTTGCCGGGCAGCGCCAGCAGCGGGGTGTGGTCCGGGCCGATGGTGCCGAAGCCCTGCGGCTTGCCGGGCTGCATGGCGAGCTTGCGGAAGTCGATCCCGCCGCCGTCGATGTCCTCGGCGGCCGCGTCACCCGCGGACACCGCGGTCAGCGCCTCCTTGACCACGTCGTACGCGCCGACGCTGACGCCGCCGGTGGTGACCAGCAGGTCGGCCCGGATCAGCTGGTCCTCGATCGTGGCGCGCAGGGTGTCGGCGTCGTCCGCGACGGCCCCGACCCGGTAGGCGATGGCCCCGGCGTCCCGCGCGGCCGCGGCCAGCGCGAAGCTGTTGGAGTCGTAGATCGTCCCGGCGGCCAGCGCCTCGCCCGGCTGGACCAGCTCGCTGCCGGTGGACAGCACGACCACGCGCGGGCGCGGCCGCACCCGTACGGTGCCGCGTCCGATGGCGGCCAGCAGGGCGATCTGCGGCGGCCCGAGGACCGTGCCGGCCGCCAGGGCCAGGTCGCCGGCCTGTACGTCGCTGCCCCGCGAGCGGACGTGCGCCCGCGCCTCGGCCGCGCGGTGCACCCGCACCTCGCCGCCCGCGCCCTCGGGGGCGGCGCTGGCCGGGGTCATCCCGGAGGCCGCGCCCTCGCCCGTACCGCCGTCGGTCCATTCGACCGGTACGACGGCTTCGGCGCCGGGCGGCAGCGGGGCGCCGGTCATGATGCGGGCGGCCTCGCCGGGGCCCACGGTGGGCAGCTCGCCGCTGCCCGCCGCGACGTCCCCGATGACCGTCAGCACCGCGGGGAACTCCTCGCTCGCACCCTGGACGTCGGCCGTACGGACGGCGTAGCCGTCCATGGAGCTGTTGTCGAAGGGCGGGAGGGCGACGGGCACGGTGACGTCCTCGACCAGGACACAGCCCTGGGCGTCCAGCAGCTGGAGCTCGATGGGCTCCAGCGGCCGGACGGTGGCGAGGACGTCCGCGAGGTGCTCGTCCACGGACCACAGACGGTGGCCGGTGTCCTGCGGTGCGGAACTGGTCAAGGTGCTACATCTCCTCCGTGACGTAACGGTGAAGCCAGGTGCGGAACTCCGGGCCCAGGTCCTCACGCTCGCACGCGAGGCGGACGATGGCCCGCAGGTAGTCGCCGCGGTCACCGGTGTCGTAGCGGCGGCCCCGGAAGACCACGCCGTGCACCGGACCGCCGACGGTCTCGTCGGCGGCCAGCTTCTGCAGGGCGTCGGTGAGCTGGATCTCCCCACCGCGGCCCGGCTCGGTCTCCCGCAGTATGTCGAAGATCGCGGGGTTGAGGACGTAACGTCCGATGACCGCGTAGTTGCTGGGGGCGTCCTCGGGCTCCGGCTTCTCGACGAGGCCGGTGATCCGGACCACGTCTTCCTCGTCGGTGGCCTCGACGGCGGCGCAGCCGTAGAGGTGGACGCTGGCCGGGTCCACCTCCATGAGGGCGATGACGGTGCCGCCGGTACGGGCGTAGATGTCCGACATCTGACGCAGCAGCGGGTCGCGCGGGTCGATCAGGTCGTCGCCGAGCAGGACGGCGAAGGGCTCGCGGCCGACGTGCGGCTCGGCGCACAGGACGGCGTGGCCGAGGCCCCGCGGGTCGCCCTGGCGGACGTAGTGCATGGTCGCCAGGTCGCTGGATTCCTGGACCTTCTTCAGCCGGTCGTCGTCGCCCTTGGCGATGAGGGCCGACTCCAGCTCGTAGTTCCGGTCGAAGTGGTCTTCCAGCGCACGCTTGTTACGCCCAGTGATCATGAGTATGTCGTCGAGCCCGGCCGCCACGGCCTCCTCGACCACGTACTGGATGGCCGGCTTGTCCACTACGGGGAGCATTTCCTTCGGGGTCGCCTTGGTCGCCGGAAGGAAGCGAGTGCCGAGGCCCGCAGCCGGAATCACGGCCTTCTTGATCACGGGGTGCAACATAGTCATGCCCCGAACGATAGTGGGTCCCGCCGAACGCCAGCCCAGATCACAGTAGGTAGGTCCACTTATGTGCCGATTTCACGACGAGATTTGAATCCCCTGTGACAGAGAACCCGCGCCCCGTCTCCGCCAAGGCGCAGCTGCGCCGAGAACTCCTCGCCGCCCGCCGCGCCTTGTCCCCCGAGACCTGCCGTACGGCGGCCACCGCGCTCGCCGACACCGCACTGGAACTGCCCGAACTGGCCGACGCCCGCACGGTCGCGGCGTACGTCTCCGTCGGCACGGAGCCCGGCACCCGCACCCTGCTCGACGCCCTGCGCGCGGCCGGCAAGCGGGTGCTGCTCCCCCTGCTGCTGCCCGACAACGACCTCGACTGGGCGGCGTACGAGGGCCCGGGCAGCCTCGCCGAGGCCGCGCACCCGGGAAAGATGCGGCTGCTGGAGCCGACCGGACCGGCGCTCGGGCCGGACGCGGTGACGGCGGCCGACGCCGTACTGCTGCCCGGGCTCGCGGTGGACGCGCGCGGGATGCGCCTGGGCCGCGGCGGGGGCTCGTACGACCGGGTCCTGGAGCGGCTGGAGCGCGCCGGGGCGGATCCGGCGCTGGTCGTGCTCCTCTACGACGACGAGGTGGTCGCGCGGGTCCCGGAGGAACCGCACGACCACCCCGTTCAGGCGGTGGCCACCCCGTCGGGGGTGGTCCGTTTCACGGCTTCAGCGTGAGGGTGTCGACCGTGGCCTTGTCGACCGCGTCCTTGCCGAAGGGCCAGTCGAGCAGTTCGCCCTTGGCCCACATCGTCGTCTGGTCCGTGTAGTTGCCGTTGTACGCGTGGCCCGAGGCGCCCGTCAGGTTGATCCAGCGGGACTTGTCGAGGTCGTTGAGGTTGACGACCATCCGCATCGACGGCACCCAGGTGACCCCGTAGCCGCTGGAGGCGTTCCAGCCCGTCGCGTTGACGGTGGCCTCGCCACCGCCCAGGTTCCACGGGCCGCGGTTGAGGAGCCACTGCATGAAGCCGGGGCCCTCGGTGCCGATGGTCTGGTTCTTCAGCGTCAGCTGGTGCAGCCGGCCCCAGCTCCAGGTGGACTGGTCCTTGCCGAGCTTGGCGGTCAGCTCCCACCGGGCGTCGTGCATGGCCCGGGCGAACAGCTCGTCGCGGGTGGCGGTCGCCGGCTGGGTGAAGCCCTTCTTGGGCGAGGACCACCACTGCGACTTCTCGTCCTTGACCAGGCGGCGGACCACCTCGAACCAGCGGTCGCCGCCGTCCGGCTGCGCCGAGTCGGGACCGCGGGTGCCGCATTCGCGGACCACTTCGGCGAGCTCGTCGGCCGGCCCCCTGCTGTCGGCGCGGACGTTCATGCAGCTGCCCTCGATCCGCAGCTCCTTGGGCATCTTGTCGCCGAAGGCCAGCTTGAGGATGTTGCGCCAGACCGCGTTGAAGTAGGCGGCGGCCGCCGAGTCGTTCTCCTGGGTGTAGTTCCATCCGTCCAGGAGCTTCTGCGCGGAGCGCACGTCCGGGTCGGAGACCTCGATCTTGGCCAGCATCGGGGTGAGCAGCGCGGCGATCTCGCTGCTGTTGTCCATCTGCATGGCCCGCATGTCGTCGGTCGAGATCTTGCCGCTGTCCTTGATCTTCGCCTCGATGAGGTCGTTGATCCGCTGGCTGCGGGCGCCGTAGCCCCAGTCGGTGGTCAGCATGTAGGGGTACTTGCCCGCGCCGGTGCCGGACTCCACGACCGCCTGGTTGGCGGTGACGATGTAGCCGCGGGACGGGTTGTAGTCCCAGGGCATCTCGTTCTGCGGGATGTATCCGGCGTTGCCGTCCTTGCCGCCCTTCCAGGCGTACTTGGAGTCCCAGCCGGGGGCCGGCATGCGGCCGTCGCCCTGGCTCCGGACCGGGATCCGGCCGGGCGCCTGGTAGCCGATGTTGCCCTTGCCGTCGGCGTAGATCAGGTTCTGGGAGGGGACCTCGAAGTCCGCGGCGGCCTCCCGGAAGGACTTGAAGTCCTTGGCCTTGTCCAGCTTGAAGACCGCGTCCATCGACTTGCCCGGGTCCAGGGCGGTCCAGCGCAGGGCGACGGCGTAGCCGTTGCCGCGGTCGGGGGCCGAGCTGCCCACCGGGGCGCGGGCGCCGACCGTGGCGAGGTCGTCGCTGCGGTCGGAGACCAGCGGGCCGTTGTTCGTGGTGCGGACGGTCATCTTCTTGCTGGCGCCGCCCGCGACCTTGATGACCTCTTCGCGGGTCTCGAAGGGGACGACCCTGTTGTCGTAGACGTAGCCCTCGGGCTTCACCTGCTCCAGGTAGAGGTCGGTGACGTCCGCGCCGAGGTTGGTCATGCCCCAGGCGATGTCGGCGTTGTGGCCTATGACCACGCCGGGCATGCCCGAGAAGGTGTAGCCGGCCACGTCGTACTGGCACTGGGGCGAGGCCGTGCGGCAGTGCAGGCCCATCTGGTACCAGACCGAGGGCAGCTGCGGGGACAGGTGCGGGTCGTTCGCGAGCAGCGGCTTGCCGGTGGTCGTGTAGCGGCCGGAGATCACCCAGGAGTTCGATCCGATGCCGCTGCCGTTGGGGCCGAGGATCGCGGGGATCTCGTCCAGGGTCTTGGCGAGGGAGGTCAGCTGGGTGCGCAGGCCCACGGTCGCGCCCTGGGCGGTGGCGTTGTCGGCGAGGCCGGACGCGGTGCTGGTGGCGTTGCCGGTGCCGGTGCCCGTTCCCGTGGAGGCCTGGGAGCCCGTGGCGGAGGCGGAGCCGGCGCCCGTCGAACCGGAGCCGCCGGGGCCCTGGGGCGCGTACTTGCCGCCCTCGACCTTGCCGCCCTCGACGATCGGCTTGTTCCGGTCGAAGGGGTACGGCGGGTAGAGCTCGTCGATCTGCGCCTGCGAGAGCTTGCTCGACATCAGCGCGCGGTCGATCTCGTCCTGCATGTTGCCGCGCAGGTCCCACGCCATCGCCTTGAGCCAGGCCACCGAGTCCACCGGCGACCACTGCTCGGGCTGGTAGTCGTCGCTGAGCCTCAGAGCGGCGTGCTCCACGGAGAGGTCCTTGCCGGACTTCCCCTTCAGGTACGCGTTGACCCCGTCGGCGTACGCCTGGAGGTTCTTCTTCGTCTCTTCCGAGAGCTTCTTGTCGTACTCGGTCTGGGCGACCTGGCGCCAGCCCAGCGTGCGCAGGAAGGCGTCGGTCTCGACCTGGCCGGAACCGAACATCTCCGAGAGCCGCCCCGACGTCATGTGACGGCGTACGTCCATCTCCCAGAACCGGTCCTGCGCGTGCACGAAGCCCTGCGCGCGGAAGAGGTCGTCGTCGTTGTCGGCGTAGAGCTGGGGAATGCCGTGGGCGTCGCGTTTGACCTCGACGGTCCCGGTGAGGGCCGGCAGCTTGAGGGAGCCGGTGGTCTGGGGGAAGGAGGCGCGCACGCTGTCGACGCCCCAGTACGCCCCGTAGCCGAGGCCCGCGAAGAGAGCCAGGACCAGGACGAGCACGATCAGACGGGCGCGTCGTCCCTTCTTCTTGACGGGAGGAGCGGTTTCGTTGGCGGGCATCGCTGTCCTTAGAGGGGCAGGGTGGTCCTGGGAGTGCTGGGAGCAACCATAGGCGCAGGACCGTACTCGTTGATCCGCCGGGTGGAGAGCCGCATTCGGCGGGACGTGGACCGGCATCCGAGGACAGGGCCGAACACACGTTTCACAATGTGGTTATCACGTAAAAACTCCGTCAAAGTTTAGGTAAGGTAACGAAGTACTTGCCGAAATATGCCACCGGCGGAACGATCCGCCGGCGGGCTTTGAGGAAAGGGCCGCCCGCTGACTGTCCACACGCTCAATGAGCTTCTGCTGGTCTCCTCGCTCGTGCTGCTCATCGCCGTCGCGGCGGTACGCATCTCTTCACGCAGCGGCCTCCCCAGCCTGCTCATCTACCTCGGCATAGGCATCGCGATAGGTCAGGACGGCATCGGCCACGTCGTATTCGACAACGCCGCGCTGACCCAGGTCATCGGCTATGCCGCACTCGTCGTGATCCTCGCCGAGGGTGGTCTGGGCACCAAGTGGAAAGAGATCAAACCGGCCCTGCCGGCCGCGATCGTGCTGTCGCTGGTGGGCGTCGCGGTCAGCGTGGGCGTCACGGCCGCGGGGGCGCACTACCTCGTCGGACTGGAATGGCGCCAGGCACTGCTGATCGGCGCGGTCGTCTCGTCGACCGACGCGGCTGCCGTCTTCTCCGTCCTGCGCAAGGTCCCCCTCCCCTCCCGGATCACGGGCGTCCTGGAGGCGGAGTCGGGCTTCAACGACGCACCCGTCGTCATCCTCGTCGTGACCTTCTCCACCACCGTCGGACCGGTGGACGACTGGTACGTCCTCCTCGGCAAGATCGCCCTTGAGCTGGCGATCGGCGTCGCGATCGGCCTGACCGTGGGCTTCCTCGGCGCTTACGGCCTGCGGCACGTGGCGCTGCCCGCCTCCGGCCTCTACCCCATCGCCGTGATGGCGATCGCCGTGGCCGCGTACGCGGCCGGCGCGCTGGCGCACGGCTCCGGCTTCCTCGCCGTGTACCTGGCGGCGATGGTGCTCGGCAACGCGAAGCTCCCGCACTGGCCTGCCACCCGGGGGTTCGCGGACGGCCTCGGCTGGATCGCACAGATCGGCATGTTCGTCCTGCTCGGCCTGCTGGTCACGCCGCACGAGCTGGTCAACGACTTCTGGCCCGCCGTGGTCATCGGGCTGGTGCTGACGATGCTGGCGCGGCCGCTGGAGGTCTTCGTCAGCCTGCTGCCCTTCCGGATTCCGTGGCGGGAGCAGGTCCTGATGTCGTGGGCGGGCCTGCGCGGCGCCGTGCCCATCATCCTGGCGACGATCCCGATGGTGTCCGGCATCGAGGGCAGCGACCGCGTCTTCAACATCGTCTTCGTGCTCGTCGTCGTCTACACCCTGATACAGGGGCCGACGCTGCCCTGGCTGGCGCGCAAGCTCAGGCTCGGGGAGTCGGAGGAGACCGCCTCCGACCTCGGCATCGAGTCGGCTCCGCTGGAGAAGCTGCGCGGACACCTCCTCTCCTTCGCGATCCCGCCTGCCTCGCGCATGCACGGCGTCGAGGTCAGCGAGCTGCGGCTGCCGCCCGGGGCTTCGGTCACGCTGGTGGTCCGGGACGCGAAGAGCTTCGTACCGATGCCGTCGACCGTGCTGCGGCGCGGGGACGAGCTGCTGGTGGTGGCCACGGATCCGGTGCGGGACGCGGCCGAGGCGCGACTGCGGGCGGTGGCCCGGGGCGGAAAGCTGGCCGGGTGGCTGGGGACGGGCGGGGACGGGCCTCCGCGATCCCGGAGCTGACACCCGGAATCAGTCATTCCGATGCAGGAACAGTTTAGAGCGGCGCTCTAATTCGGCCATTTTCGGTGGACTCTGAACTGTTTTGCCCCTGTTTACAGGGGCCTTGAATGGCGAAGCTCCCGTTAATCGCAGGTGAAGACACACCTTGTCACCGTAATCACAGGGCGTGGTAGTGCATCCCCCTGTACGATGAAGGCACAACAGATCGAACCAACTCTGCCTGACGCAGAGCTGGCGCGACCGCAAAGCGGCCGTGGCTCCCTCCCGCAGTGGGCGCCCAGGTATCACTCGGTTCTGCGCAAGAGGACAGCTCTCGGGGCTCCCACATGTACGGGTGCGGCCGCTCACAAGGCGAAGCACCGTCCGCAGACGGGGACGCTCTACCAGGCAGCGGAAAGGCAAGGCCGTGACATCCGCGGTCACGACCGACACGTCCGCCCGCCCCGGCTACGGGCAACTGCTGCGCACACCCGGCGCCCTCGGCTTCGTACTCCCCGGCTTCGCCGCCCGGCTCCCCTTCGGCATGCTGACCATCGGCATGCTGCTGCTCATCCAGCACACCACCGGTTCCTACGGCAGCGCCGGCATCGTCGCGGCCGTCACCGGCATCTCGATGGCGCTGTCCGCCCCGCTGATGGGCATCTTCACCGACCGCTTCGGCCAGAGCGCCGTCCTGATCCCCGTCGTGCTCGCGCACGCCGCCTCCGTCAGCGGCCTGGCGGCGCTCGCCCTGCTGGGTGCCCCGGTCTGGGCGCTGGCGCTCGCCGCCGTACCCGCCGGCGCCTCGGTGCCGCAGGTCGGGCCGATGGTCCGGGCGCGCTGGGCCGTCAAGCTGGAGGGCTCGCCCCTGCTGCCGACGGCCGCCGCCTTCGAGTCCGTCACCGACGAGTTCACCTTCGTCGTCGGCCCGGTCCTGGCGACCGCGCTGTGCACCGGTGTCCACCCGGCCGCCGGCCTGGTCACCGAGGCCACGCTGACGCTCTTCGGCGGTCTGCTCTTCGCGGCCCGGCGGGCCACCCAGCCCAAGCCGCACGCCCCGTCGGTCACCGGTGAGAAGCGCGCCTTCGCGCTGTCCTTCCCGGGCCTGCGCGTCCTGATCTTCGCCTTCCTCGGGATCGGCGCCGTCTTCGGCGGCATGCAGGTCTCCCTGGCCGCCTTCTCCAACGAGATCGGCAACCCCGGCGCCAACGGCCTGCTCTACGGCGTCTTCGCAGCCGGCAACATGATCGCCGGCATCGCGATGGGTGCCGTCGCCTGGAAGATCGGCCCGCGTCGGCGCCTGATCCTCGGCTACATCGGCCTCACCGCCGCCGCGTCCGTGCTGTGGGCCGCCCACTCGATGATCCTGCTGGGCGCGCTCGGCCTGGTCGTCGGCCTGTTCATCGCCCCCGCCCTGATCACCGGCTACACGATGGTCGAGCAGCTGGTCCCGGCCAACGCCCGGACCGAGGCGTTCACCTGGCTGACCGGTTCCATCGCCTTCGGGCAGGCCATAGCGGTCACCCTGGCCGGCCGTCTGACGGACGCGCACGGGTCCTCGTACGGCTTCCTGGTGCCCATGGGTGCCACGGCGCTCGCGCTGGCCACCCTGCTGGCGCTGCGCGCGAAGCTGGCGCCGAAGGCTCCGAGCCGGCTCGTGAACGCGTCCGCGCCGGCCGCCGCCCCTGCCGAGGCCGCCACCGCGGCTGAGGCCGCGACCTCAGCTGAGGCGCCGGGCGCCGCCCCGCGTACCGCGCGGATCGCTTCGCCGACCGCCCGGAACCGCGTGAACGAGCGTGGGATGGGTCACCGCGTGCCGGTGACGGTGGACTGATCGACCGGAATACGTCACCATGGAGCGTCGTTAGCACTCATTGAGTCAGAGTGCCAGGAGGATATTCGTGCCGACCTACCAGTACCAGTGCACCGAGTGCGGTGAGGGCCTTGAGGCCGTGCAGAAGTTCACCGATGACGCGCTGACCGTGTGCCCGAGCTGTGACGGACGCCTGAAGAAGGTGTTCTCCGCGGTCGGCATCGTCTTCAAGGGCTCCGGTTTCTACCGGAACGACAGCCGTGGCGCCTCGTCGAGCAGCACGCCCGCCTCGAAGCCGGCCTCGTCGTCCACGACGACGGCTGCCGCCGCCCCCGCCGCCGCGTCCTCTTCGACGTCGTCGAGCACGGGCAGCAGCTCGACCTCGGCCGCCTGACCGTTTCTCCCCTGGGCCCCGCCCGCCTTGACCGGCAGCGGGGCCTTCGGCATGCCCGGTTAGGGTGGGCCGCATGGTGAACGCAGAGATCGGTGTCATTGGCGGTTCGGGCTTCTACTCCTTCCTGGAGGACGTGTCCGAGATCCAGGTGGAGACCCCGTACGGGCCCCCGAGCGATTCCCTGTACGTGGGTGAGCTGGCCGGCCGCCAGGTGGCCTTCCTGCCCCGGCACGGGCGCAGCCACACCGTCCCGCCGCACAAGATCAACTACCGGGCCAACCTGTGGGCCCTGCGTTCGGTCGGCGTCCGCCAGGTACTCGGCCCGTGCGCGGTCGGCGGCCTTCGGGCCGAGTACGGTCCGGGCACGCTGCTCGTGCCCGACCAGCTGGTCGACCGTACGAAGTCCCGGGCGCAGACCTTCTTCGACGGGGAACCGCTGCCCGACGGCAGCGTCCCGAATGTCGTGCACACCACCTTCGCGGACCCGTACTGCCCGGTGGGGCGCGAGGTGGCGCTGGCGGCGGCCCGGGAGCGGAACTGGGAGCCGGTGGACGGCGGCACCATGGTCGTCATCGAGGGGCCGCGCTTCTCCACGCGCGCCGAGTCGCGGTGGCACGCGGCGGCGGGCTGGTCGGTGGTCGGCATGACGGGGCACCCGGAGGCGGTCCTCGCGCGCGAGCTGGGGCTCTGCTACACCTCGATGGCGCTGGTCACGGACCTGGACGCGGGCGCGGAGACCGGCGAGGGCGTGTCGCACACGGAGGTCCTGAAGGTCTTCGGCGAGAACGTCGGCCGGCTGCGCGAGGTGCTCTTCGACGCGGTGGCCGCCCTGCCGGCGACGGAATCCCGCGACTGCCTCTGCACGCACGCCCACGACGGCTGGGACCTGGGCATCGAGCTGCCGTAGCCGGAAGCTTTTGTCAGTACCTCCGCCTAAGGACTGTCCCGTAATCCCCGGCGGGCGCACGACGCCGGCTACGGCACCTCGCCGCGTTGTCGGAACGCCCGAATACGCCCAGTATGGGGGCGCCCCTCCGCCTTGCGATGCACCGCATCCGACGCCGTGCGCTGACCCACCGGGGATTACGGGACAGCCCTTAGCCTCCACGCATGGGAAATTCAGGGGGGACGGCCGTGGCCCGCGCCACGGTGGAGGAGCTGCGGGAGTTCGCGGCCGAGGCCGGGTTCGGTGCGGCCTGGGGCGGTGAGGAAGCCGCGGAACTGGGCGGAGGCTGGGCGGCGTTGCACTTCGCCGACCAGCCGGCCGGCGGGGCCGCGGCACTGTCTCGACGGACCGGGGCGCCGGTGATCACGGTGGCCTACCTCGACAGCGACGTCGGCTTCGTCGAGGCCGCGACGTTCGCCGGCGGTCACTGGAAGGCCCTGCTGAACCGGGACACGGCGCAGGACTACGGGATACCGCTCGACCGGTTCCCCGTCCAGCAGGCCCTGGAGGGCGCGCTCGACTGGGCGGCGGCCGCCGGGCTGAGCGCCGATCCGGCGGCAGTCCGGACCGCCCTCACCGGCTCCGAGGCCTTCGCGGAGGAGCTCACCGACCGGCTGCTCACGGCCCTCGGCCTGGACCTCGTGTGAACGGATCCCGCGACCTCGCGTGACAGGATCTCGCACTTCCCGCATGATCCGGGGGAAGCGGCGGCCGCGACAATGGCGGCGTGAACACCGAGAACCGGATCATCGTCGCCCTCGACTTCGACGACCGCCGTGCGGCGGAGGCGCTCGTCGCGCGGCTCGGCGACACCTGCGGCCACTACAAGGTCGGCCTGGAGCTGCTCACCAGCGCGGGCCCCGGGCTCGTCCGGGACCTCGCCGCCCGGGGGTACGAGGTCTTCCTCGACCTGAAGCTCTTCGAGATACCGCACTCCGTGGCCGGCGCGGTCCGTGCGGCGGGCGCGCTGGGCGCGTCGATGGTGACCGTGCACGCCATGGGCGGTACGGGCATCCTTACGGCGGCGGTCGAAGCGGCGCGGGAGTTCCCAGGGCTGAAGGTGCTCGCACTGACCGTGGTCACGAGCATGACCGCGAGCGACCTCGCCGACGTCGGCATCGTCGCCGCGAGTACCGACGAACAAGCGCTGCGCCTGGCCCGGCTCGCGGTGGCCGCCGGCTGCGACGGACTCGTCGCCTCACCCCGGGAGGCCGCGGCCTTGCGTGCCGCCCTGGGACCGGAGCCGCTGATCGTCACCCCGGGGGTGACGCCGGCGGGCGGGGCGGGGGGCGGGCACGCGCGGGCCGGAACCCCGGGAGCGGCCTTCGGGGCGGGGGCCTCGCACATCGTGGTCGGGCGGTCGGTGACGCGGGCGGCGGACCCGGTGGCGGCGCTGGAGGGGATCAGGGCGGGCGTCTGACCCTTGCGGGTGACGCCGTTGTCCACAACCTGGGGATCATCCACAGGGCGGAGCGGGATCCTGCGGGAGGCCGGATCGTGAGGTGTGTCCGGGCGCAAGGTCCGGGCACAGCGACTCACTCCGTCTGGTGGTGGCCCTCATGTCCCGTACGCCCACGCCCTCTTCGGCTTCTTCTTCGGGGTGCTCTTCGAGTTCCTCTTCGTCGTCCTTTCCCGTCTTCCCTTCCGCGTGCTCGTCCGCGTGTCCACCCGCGCGGCCGGTCCCGCCGTTTCCCCCGCTGCGGGTCGGACGGGGCGGGGACCGGCTGCGCAGGGCCCTGCGGCGTCGGCGCCGGGCCGTCTCCGCCGGGCTGGCGGTCGCGGCGGCGGCACTGGCCGTGGGCGGGACGGAGGCTCAGGCCTCGCGTGGCGCCGCGCCCGCGGCGGTGCGGGTCTCCCAGGGGCCGGCGCAGCAGCCCGCGGCGGTTCGGATGGTGTCGGCCCCGGTGCGCATCTCGGACGCTGCGACGGTGCGGTTGCTACGGCCCGGGGACCGCGTCGACGTGGTCGCGGCGGAGCGCGCCGGACCGCCCAGGGTGGTGGCCGAGGGGGCCCGGGTCGCCGAAGTTCCCGATCCCGACCAGGGTGTTGGCGACGGTGGGGCGCTCGTGGTGCTGTCCGTGCCCCGCGATACCGCACGCGCGCTCGTGGGGGTGGGCACGTCGGCCCGGCTGGCGGTGACATTGTGTTGATTCGCACGCACGGGCAGTCAAGTCGCCTCAAGATGGGGGCCGATTGGACACGCCGCGCCCGGACTGCCGTAGTTTTCGGAACCGTTGGCTCCGTGTTCGGCACATGCGAAGAAAGGCTCAGTGGTGAGCGAGAAGAAGAAGGAGAGCGTCCTGGCGGGCTTCAAAGCCTTCCTGATGCGCGGCAACGTGATCGACCTGGCGGTGGCCGTGGTCATCGGCGCCGCGTTCACGAACATCGTGAACTCGGTGGTCAAGGGGATCATCAGCCCGGTGGTGGGCGCGATCGGCACGCAGAGCCTGGACGGCTACACGACGTGCATCAAGAGCCCTTGCGCCATCGGCGCGGACGGCCGGCCGACGGGGGTCGAGATCCTCTGGGGCTCCGTGCTGAACGCCACGCTGACCTTCGTGATCACCGCCGCGGTCGTCTACTTCCTGATGGTGCTGCCGATGGCGAAGTACCTCGCCAAGCAGGAGGCCCGCCGCAAGGCCCGGGAGGGTGTCCAGGAGACCATGGAGATCACCGAGCTGGAGGTCCTCAAGGAGATCCGGGACGCGCTCGTCGCGCAGCGCACCAACGGTGGCGGGGCCCGTCCCTCGGGCTCGCGCGACGTGTTCTAGCCGCTCCGGCCGCCTCGGCCGGTCAGATGTGGTGCGGGGGCTTCTCGTCGAGGAAGCGGGCCAGGTCGGCCGCGCTTCCGCCGGCGGGCGGCCGCTCGCCCCAGCCCCGGTCGGTGTCGTCCGACGACTGCTGGTCCAGCGGGTCGTCGAAGACCAGCCTGGGCTTCGGCCGGGGCTTGTCGGCCCCGGGCCCGGGGTCGGAGGGCTGCGGGTCGGAGGCGGGGGCGGTGCTCATGCCTCCAGGGTACGGCCGCGCCCACGCGCGTTCCGGCCTCCGGCCCCGCTCGGCTGGGGATCACGACGGCGAAGGACAGGATCAGGAATCCCGCCCCCCACCAGGCCGTGCCGGTGTTGCCCTTCATCCACTCGTTGACGGTCAAGGTCAGCGCCCGAAGCTGCCCGATGACGACGGTGAGGGCCAGGGCCAGACGGGCGCCCAGCTTCGAGGACCACTCCGGCTCCTGTTCCGTGCCGGCTCCCGGGCCGGGGCCCGTGTGCCGGATCCGCGGGTCGCCGAAGCCGCTCGTGGAGCGGATCTGCGGATACCGCTCATGCACCGGGCCGGTTCAGCCGGGACTGGGCGCTCCCGGGGTGGTAGTCGGGGCGCGGTGGCAGTCGTGCGTCGCTCACGTCCGCCCCCTCTCGTTCGTCGTGGCGTGATTCGCTCCCGGGCAGCCCAGCTGGCCGGCCAGCTCGGGGTGGGAATCGCCGAACTGGCGCCGAGGAACTTCTGGAGGCCGAGGTAGGTGGCGATCATCCTCGGCAGCGCGGTGGGTGCCTTCTTGAAGTTGTCGGCCGAGAAGAGGCTGCCGACGCCTCGTACGAAGAGGCGGCGGGCGCCGGGCGCAGAGACCCGGACCGTGTACCGGTAGGCCACACCGAAGGCCAGGAAGCGGTTGCGACGGCGTACGGCAGCAGGGCCGGGTCGAAGTCGCGCAGCAGCCGGCTGCCCAGCACGATCGCCGCGGTGAGCAGGAGCGATACGACGGTGCCGGCCAGGGTGGCCCGGGCGGTGACGGACCGGCGCCCCACGGGGGCGGTTCCCGGCGGTGCCGGGGCCCCCGGGGGGCGGAGGTGGGACGTCAAGGGCTTCTGAGGGCTCGGGCACATCACCACGCTAGGCGGCATGTTCCGACCCAGCCCGTTATGCCGCATCGGCGAGTGCGCCGAACGGGGCCAGACGGCCGCGATTGACCCTCGACCTGGTACAGGGCTCAGAGTTCGGGGTGTGGAGAGCGAGATGCGCAGTATCGGAGAGATGGCTCGGGACAGCGGACTGGGCGTGAGTGCCCTGCGGTTCTACGACGGCGCCGGCGTGCTGGTCCCGGCCTGGGTGGATCCGGTGAGCGGCTATCGCTGGTACGCCCCCGAGCAGCTCGGTGAGTCCCGGCTGCTGGCGCGGCTGCGCCGGGCGGGCATGCCGTTGGCGGACATCCGGCTCGTACTCGCCGGCTGGTCCCGTGCGGACACCGATCTGGTGCGGAACCTGCTCCAGGGGCACCTGCGCCGTCTGGAACTGGGGTTGTCCGACGCCCGCGTCGAGTTCTCCACGATCCGGGCACTACTCGAACACAGGGAGAATCCCATGACGTCGCTCCGCACCGCCTCCGTCCGGTCGGTCGTCTGCGCACCCGCGCTGGCCGCCGCGCTGGACGCGGTCCGTTTCGCCGCCAGTACCGACCCGGAGCTGCCGATGCTCGGCGGCGTCCTGTTCGACATCGAGGGCGACGCACTCGATGTCGTGGCCACCGACCGCTACCGGATGGCTGTCGCCCGGGCCGGTATCGACGGGCACGGCGGCCCCCGCGTGCAGGTCATCGTGCCGTCCCCGCTCGCCGACGCGATGCGGGCGCTGCTGACCGACGACGCGTCCGTCCAGCTCACCGTTGACGGCGACCGCGTGGTCCTGGAGACCGGGAACCGCCAGGCAGCCGGCCAGTGCCTCGATCACGACTTCCCCGACTACCGTCGCCTCGTCCGCCTGCCCGCCGACCGGCGCCGTGCCCTCGTCGATGTCCAGGCGTTCCGGGAGGCCCTGGCAACCGGTCCCGTCCGCGCGAGCGAGGTGCGCGAGCAGGACGGTCCGTCGTGCGACCTCAGCGTCCTCAAGGTGACGGCCGAGGGCGGCGTCACCGTCTGCGAGGACGATGACGACGACCGGGACGACGTCGCCGTGAACCGGGACTTCCTGCTGGATGCCCTCGCCGCCGGAGCCGCGGACCAGCTGATCCTGGAGTTCGGCGCCCCCGACGCCCCCCTGGTGATCCGCCGCACCGACACCGAGGACACGTTTTCGCTCCTGATGCCCGTCCGCCCGGCCCACTAGCGGGCCCTCTCCCGCACGTCGCCCGTCAGCGCGTCCGGCCCGGCGAAGGGCGCGTCCTCTGGTGTGCTGGCCTGCATGGCCTACATCCCGATGACCGCCCGCAGCCGCGACGAGGACCACCGCACCTCCACCCCGCTCGAGCTGTTCTTCGACCTCTGCTTCGTCGTCGCGATCGCGCAGGCCGGAGCCCGGCTGGTGCACGCGCTGGCGGAGGGCCATCCCGGCACCGGGGTGATCGGCTACCTCTTCGTCTTCTTCGGCGTGTGGTGGGCGTGGATGAACTTCACCTGGTTCGCCTCCGCCTACGACGTCGACGACGTGCCGTACCGGATCGCGACCCTCGTGCAGATCGCCGGCGTGCTCGTCTACGCGGCCGGGGTGAGCCAGGCCTTCGACGAGAACGACTGGACGGTCGCCGTCATCGGCTACGTCATCATGCGCCTCGCCCTGACGGCGCAGTGGCTGCGGGCCGCCGCCGGGGAGAGCGGCGAGGCACGGTCGGCGGCGCTGAAGTACGCGGCCGGGCTGATGATCTGCCAGGCCGGCTGGGTGGCGCTGCTGTTCGCCCCGGACGACGCCAAGCGCTGGCTGTTCCTGGTCCTGGTCGCCGCCGAGCTGCTCGTCCCGGTGATCGCCGAGCGCGGGCACCAGACGCCCTGGCACGCGCACCACATCGTGGAGCGGTACGGCCTGTTCACCATCATCGTGCTGGGCGAGACGATCGCCGCGAGCACGGTGGCGGTGCAGTCGGCGATCAACGAGCACGAGGAGCTGGGGCACCTGCTACCCATCGCCGCCGGCGGACTGCTGATCGTCTTCGCCGCGTGGTGGATCTACTTCGCGGTGCCGATGCACGAGCACTTGACCTCCAACCGCGAGGCCATCCCGTGGGGTTACGGCCACCTGCTGATCTTCGCCTCGGGCGCGGCGATCGGTGCGGGCATCGAGGTCGCGGTCGAGCACACGGTCGGCAAGGCCCACATCTCCCAGCTGTCGGCCAACGCCTCCGTCACCGTCCCGGCCGCGCTCTTCCTGTTCATGGTCTGGCTCCTGCACTCCCGCCACTTCAAGCGGGGACCCGCCCAGCAGCTCACCATCCCGCTCTCCGCCGCCGCGATCCTCGCCTGCACCTGGACGGGCTCGTACGCGGTCCTCTACGCGGGCCTGATCGCGACGGTCACGGTGGCGATCGGCGTGGCCCTGGCCGCAAGGTCCGACTCGGCTTGACGCACGGGGCTCCGGGCCGGCGCCCAGGCAACGGCGCCTCGCCGAACCGTCACTCCGGGACCTCCCCCGCCGTTCTCCAGCGCAGAACGACGCGCAGCAACTGGAGGCAGGCCATGACACTCCCCGCACCACGCCAAGGCACCGGCCCCGGCCCCGGAGGGGAGCTGGCCGAGCCGGGCTTCTGGCAACAACCCCCCTCGCACCGCCTGGCGGTCTTCGCCCGCCTGCGCGCCCTCGACTCCCCCGTCTTCGTACCCGAGGGGAGCGGCCACTGGGCTCTGGTCCGCCACGCCCAGGTGCAGGAGGCGAGCCGTCTGCCCAAGGTCTTCGCCAGTGCCCCCGGCGTCACCACCCCCGAACCCGCCCGCTGGGTCCGCGCCCTGTTCGGGGACTCGATGGTCAACCTGGACGGCCCCGACCACGCCCAGCTGCGCAAGATCGTGCAGCGGGCCTTCACACCCCGCCTGCTGGCGGCCGCCGAGGAGGACATCCACGCGGTGGCGGCCCGTATCGTGGACGACGTACTCGCGGACGAGCCCGACGAGTTCGTCTCGGCGGTGGCCTCCCGGCTGCCCCTGGAGGTCATCTGCAACATGATGGGCATCCCGGAGCACTTCCGGGCGGAGATCGCCGACCGCGTCAACCACGCCTCCGAGAACATCGGCGTGGAGCGCGGGCTGGCCTCCCGGCTGCGGATGCCCGGGCGCGGCCTGCGGGCGCTCGCCAGGATGCAGCGGATGGTGGCCGGCATCGGACGGGAGCGGCGCAAGAACCCCACGGACGACCTGATCTCGGCTCTGGTGTGCGCGAACGTCGACGGCCAGGCCCTCGGTGCCCGCCAGCTCGGCGCCTTCTTCTCGCTCCTGATGGTGGCCGGGGTGGAGACGACCCGCAACGCGATCACGCACGGGCTGACCCTGCTGACCGACAACCCGGACCAACGGGACCTGCTGCTCTCGGACTTCGAGAAGTACGCGGACGGCGCGGTGGACGAGATGATCCGCCACTCGACGCCGATCATCCAGTTCCGCCGGACGGTGGCCGCCGAGCACACCCTGGGCGGGCACCTGTTCCGGCCCGGCGACAAGGTCGTCCTGTACTACGCCTCCGCCAACCGCGACGAGGCGGTCTTCCCGGACCCCGACGCCTTCGACATCACCCGCTCGCCCAACCCGCACCTGGGCTTCGGCGGCGGCGGTCCGCACTTCTGCCTGGGCGCGCACCTGGCCAGGGTGGAGATGAAGGCCCTCTTCCGCGAGCTGCTGACCCGCCCGGTGGGGCTGCGCGCGGCGGGACTGCCGGATCTGGCCGGGTCGAACTTCGACAACCGGGTCCGCTCGCTCAAGTTCGCCTTCGAGCGGCCCTGAACAGAAGCCGGGCACGGAATCCCGGACGCGGGAACCCGTGCCCGGGCACACGGAACCGGCCACCGGGCAGGCTGGGAGCCCGGCGGCCGGAGCGGGGGCGGTGCAGGCCCGGTACGCGGCTGCTACTGCAGGCTCTGCACCGTGATGACGCAGTGGGCGCTGCTGGTCAGCACTTCCTCGTCACCCGCGAACGCCTGGAGGACCTCGGCGGACACCGGCCGCCCCGGGACCGCCTCGGCCCAGGGCCGCGTGGCGAAGAGGAAGTACGCCTGACCGCTCTCGCGTGCAGCGGCGACCCACTCGTCCGGGGCGGTGCAGGTCGCGTTCAGCCCGGGCAGGGTCAGCGCGATCTGGTTGCCCGCGAGCAGGATCTGCACCGCGAAGGTGCGCGGGCTGCGGGTGCCGTCCATGACCACGTCGCCGATGGGCAGGCCGATCTCCTCCAGCAGCCCGCGGGCGGCCTCCTCGCTGGCCTTCTCGCCCTTCGGACCGTCGCCGAGGGTGTAGGCGAGGAGGTACGGGATGTCGTGGCCTTCGGAGGGGTCGCCGATCCACGCGAGCACCGAAAGGGTGCCGAGAACGGACCGGTCGATTTCGGCTTGAGTAGAAGTCATGCGCCGCACCCTAGCCGTCTGATGCCCGGCCCCTTCACGGCCTTTCACCCGGGCGGGCTAGACGGCCCAGAATCCCGATCCGGAATTCGCCTGCGTGTTCGTGTCCTGGTACTGGAGGCGCACGATGCGCGCGTTTTCCGGGATTTCGAACACCACCCATCCCTCGGCCCGCTCACCGACCGCGAGGGAATCGAAGACGAGTGGTTTGCCGGTCGTCAGTTCACCGGTGGGCACCACCGGGTGGCGCTGCCCCGCGCTGTCGTGCGCCCACATGCGTCCGAGCGCCCCGTACGAGGCCCCGCCCACGTTGACGAACGACATCGAGGCGGCCACCCAGCGCTTGCCGGCCGGCGGGGCGAAGTTCTTCTCCACGCTGACCGCGGGGTCCACGTACGCGCCCAGCACGGCCTGCAGGTGCCGGCCGATCTGGTCACCGTGCACCTGTACGGCTTCACCCACATGGGCATCCTTCGCCTTGGTCCGGGCGGGAGCCTCCTGCGCACCGGGCGCCCCGTCGTCCATCGCACCGCCGTCCACGGGGACGGCTGGCGCCGCGGCGGGCGCGAGCGCGGCCCCCTCGGGTGCGCTCTGGCAGGCCGTGGCGCCCAGCAGGAGGAGCGGGAGGAGAGCGGCGGCGAGGACGGGACGGCGGAGCGCGGAACGGACCGGGAGGCGGGCGGGAAAACGGGCGGGAACGGCGGACTGGCGCATGCGAGATCCCTTCGGGGGATGTATTTCGGTCAGTCTCACGCGCCCGAGCGGGCAATTGCACACACCGACACGAGTGTGGGAGGAGAGTTGCCGCCCATATGCCAGCACAATGCATTCCGGCGGATTACCGCCCCCGCTTCCACCAGGAGGAACAATGCGCACCATCGGCCGCCGGCTGGCCCTGACCGCCTTCTCCGCACTGACCGCCGCCACGGTATTCACCGGCTCGGCCCAGGCCACCGTTTACGACCAGGGAATTTCCGTACGGCCATATGGTCACATTTCCAAGGACGGCACGGTCACCCTTTACGGCACCTACCACTGCACCGCCCCGTCCCCCATGGGGACGAAGCTGCAGATCTCGGCCGCCGTCGTCCAGGACGGCACCCGGCTCGCCTTCGGCGGCGGGGAAGCGGACTGCGACGGGCAGGAGCACCAGTGGCAGGCCTCCGGCACGCTCCGGTTCACCCCGGACGTCCACCCCGGCCCGGCTCGCGCCGAGGCCCAGCTCAACGAGATCCACTTCTCGGGCCTGATGCCGCGCTCCGTCGACACGGTCGCGGAGGACCGCCAGGAGATCAAGCTGACCACCCACCGCTAGGACCACCGGGGCCGCAGGGGCCGCAGCGGCCGACGGGACGCCAGTGCCGGTAGCCGCCGCTACCGGCACTCGGGCGCGACGCCCGTCATCGACATGAACGCCACCGACTGGCAGCCGGGGTCCGTGTGCGGTCGCCCCGTCGTCCGGTCCACGACCGTCGTCACTCCGGCGGCCAGCAGCAGCACGGCCAGGATGCCCGTCACGGCGCCCTTGCTCAGCCTGCGCACAGCACGTTCCGTTCCATGGTCCGCATCATCACCCCGCCCCCGGCAGGCCACAACTCGGCGTGACGACGCGCTCACCCCGCGCTCCGGGGGGTACCCGCGGCGTCGAACTCGCACCACACCGCCTTGCCGTCGCCCCGGGGCTCCACACCCCAGTGCGTGGCCAGCGCGTCCACCAGCAGCAGCCCGCGCCCCGTAGTGGCGGCCTCGCCCGGGGTGCGCCGGCGCGGCCACACGCTGGACCGGTCCTTGACCCACAGCCGGATCCGCCGGACCGGCTCGGGCAGCACCTCCATGGTCAGCACCGCCCCGCCGTCGGTGTGCAGCAGGGCGTTGACCAGCAGCTCCCCGGCCGCCAGCTCCACGTCGTCGGCGAGGTCCGGCATGCCCCAGTCGCGCAGGGCCTGGCGCAGCGCGTAGCGGGCCTCCGAGAGCCCTTCCGGGTCGGCCTGGTGGACGTACTGGTGGATGCGCGGGGCCCGGTGGGTCCCCGGGTCGGGGGCCCGGCGCAACACCAGCAGGGCCACGTCGTCGCCGGAGCCCCAGCGCTCCCAGAGCCTGTCCAGGAGGTGGTCGGCGAGCGCCCCGGCCTCCTGCGGGCCGCTGCGCACCACGTGGGCCAGGGCCTCCATGCCCCGGCTGATGACCGTACCCGGCTCTTCCACCAGGCCGTCCGTGCACAGCACCAGCGTCTCCCCGGGCACCAGGTCGAGGCGGGTCTCGGGGAACTCCTCCTGCTCGAAGACCGAGGCCAGCCCGAGCGGCAGGCCGCCGCGCACGTTGGGCCAGCCCGTACGGCCGTCGGTGTGCCGGATCAGCGGGCCGAGGTGGCCCGCGCGGACGGCCCGTACGCCGCCGCTCTCCAGGTCCACCTGGGCGTACATGCAGGTCGCGAAGCGCTCGGTGTCCAGCTCGGCGAGGAAGCGCGAGGCCCGCGCCAGCACCGTGGACGGGGGATGGCCCTCCCCCGCGTACGCCCGCAGCGCGATCCGCAGCTGGCCCATGATGGCCGCCGCGTGCGTGTCATGGCCCTGTACGTCGCCCACGACGATGCCGACCCGGTCCCGGGGCAGCGCGATCACGTCGTACCAGTCCCCGCCGACCTCCCGCCCGCTCCAGGCGGAGTGGTAGCGGACCGCGATCTCCCCGCCCGTGATCTCGGGGATCCGGCGCGGCAGCATGGCCGCCTGCAGGCCGGTCGCGAACTCCCGCTCCTGGTCGAAGAGGAGCGCCCGCTGGAGCGACTGGGCCACGATGCCCGCCAGACCCAGGCAGAGGTTCTTCTCCTCCGGGCTGAACTCGATGCGCCGGCGGTAGAAGAGGACCAGCCCGCCGATGGCCTTGGCCTGGGCGATCAGCGGCAGATAGGCGGCCGCGTCGTACTGGATCCGGTCCAGATAGTCCCTGAGCAGCGGGAACTCCTCGCCGAGCGCCGAGAGCGAGGTGACGAAGCGCGCCTGCCGGGTGATCACCGCGTGCGACAGCGGCAGTGTTCCGTCGAGCCGGGTGAGGTTGCGCTCGCTGAGGATCTCCAGCGTCTCCCCGCTCATCGCGATCATCTTGATCGTGCCGCCCTCGACCAGTCCCAGGGCCAGCCCGTCCGCGCCGAGCCGCTCCAGCGCGCCCGCTCCGGTCAGCGCGGCCGTGACGTCGTCGACGGTCACCGCCCGTGAGAGGGCCTCCGTGGTCCGCTGGACGATCGTCGCCTGCTGGGCCCGGGCCGACTCCAGTTTGCGCAGAAGCGTGGCCTGCGCCAGCTCAGCCGTCGCGTCCCGGACGATGCCCACGATCCGCCGCGGCCGCCCGTCCTCGTCCCGGATCACCCGGCCCTGTGTGTGCGTCCACTGGTCGCGGCCGTCGCGCCGCTGCACCGTGAAGTAGGCCCCGTACGTCTCCCCGCCGCTCTCCAGGACCGCCGCGACGCCGTCGCGCAGCCGGACGCCGTCCTTCGGCGGGATCCGCCGCCCGAGCCCTTCCGGGGTGCCGTCGTACTCCTGCGGATCCACGTCGAAGACGACCGTCCCGGCCTCGTCCAGGGCGAGCGTGCCCGCGTCCAGGTCCCACTCGAAACTGCCCATGCCGTTGAGCGCGAGCCGTTCCCCGGGCCCGGTCACGGGGGACTGCCGCCGGCCCTGCTCGGGGCTTTCGCGCTCCGTCGCTGCCAAGAGACTCACACCACCTAACGGCCGGGCCAGTACGGCTGGGAGATCAGCCGCTCCCACTCCTCGTCAGGATGCCCGGGAAGGGTGCGTCCGGCTTCCCTCCAGCGCTTGACGAGGGAGAGGTAGATCGGCGGCGAGGCGGTATGGGGGGCCGTCGCGTACGGGGCACGGTCGTACCCGGCGGGCCTGGCCGCGGCCGGCCTGGCCGCGGCGGGCTGTTCCACACGGCTGGCGGGAATGCGTACCCAGCCGCGGCCCTGTGCTCGCTCCGCGCTCATCGCGGACCCCTCTCACCGCGTCTCACCGCGGATCTCACCGCGGATACGTCTTCGGATGCCCGGCCGCGGCCCCCGGGGGTCCTCCCGGACCTGGTCCGCGGGAGTACTGGACTTCACCGGTGGAACCCGACAGCGGGTCCCGGGCACCGAGGCGCTTTCGGACTCCTCTCACCAGTCTCCCCGCCGTGAAGCCCGCACCGTGCACGAATCGCATGGAAGGGCCGAATGAGGGAGCCGTCAGCAGCCCCGCGAAGAACAGTCCCGGCCACGAGGACTCGAAGCCGGGGCTCAGTTCCGGCGTCCCGCTCTCCCCCACGGTCTCCAGCGCGGCCCGCAGCCCCGCGTCGAGCAGCTCCAGCCGGCCCAGGTCCGGGGTGAAGCCGGTGGCCGCGATGACGTGCGCGGTGTCCAGGACCACGGACTCCCCCGCCCTGGTGGTCAGCCCGAGCCGGGTCCGCTCGCCCACCGCCACGGCCCGGTGCAGGTGGTGCCCGAGCAGTACGGGGACGCTCCGCTCGAAGCGGTCCCGCAGCCACCAGGCGCCGGCCGGGCCCAGCGCCGTCGCCGCGATCCGCTCCCGGGTGGCCGCGGGCAGCTGCCGGACCGCCCAGGGCAGCTCCGACCACACCCAGCTGCGCCAGCCGGTGCCGAGGCCGCTGTGCGGATCGCGCAGGGCGCGCAGCCGGGGCCTGGCCAGGGGCTGCGGCACGGTGTTCCAGTTCAGCCGGGAGCGCCGGGCGACCAGGCACGGCCGGGCGCCCTGCTCGGCCAGCAGGGCGGCGGTCTCCAGGGCCGCCTGCCCGGCGCCGAGCACGGCGACCTCGCGGCCCGCGAAGCGGGTCAGGTCCCGGTGGCCGCTGCTGTGCGAGTAGTGGCCCGGCGGCAGGTCCCGGAGCGGCGGGGGAAGGTGGACGAACGGCATCACCCCGACCGCGAGGGCGACCGTGCGGGTGAGCAGCGGCGGTCCCTCGGCGATGCGGACGCGGAAACCGTCGCCCTGCGGGGTCACCTCCGTGACGGTCACCTCCTCCACCTCGGGCGCGGCATGGCGGGCGAACCACATCCCGTACGCGCTGAACGTGCCGATGGGCAGCGGAGTGCCGTGTTCCGCGGCCAGTCCGCGCGTGGCGCAGTAGTCGGCCAGCGTGTACCGCCCGTCCGGCGCGGACAGGTTGGAGGACCAGGGCTCCGACTTCAGGTACATGCCCTCGGGCATGTGGTCGCGCCAGGACGCCATGGGCCGCCCCAGCAGCCGTACGGACAGCCCCGCACCCGCCGCGTGCGCGGCGATCGACAGCCCGTACGGGCCCGCGCCGACCACCACGAGATCGTCCATCCGCATCACGGCCGTTCCTCCAGCTCCATGGTCATCGGCCCGGCCCGGGCAGGGTCAACGGGTCACCAGCTCGTCCGGCTCCGCGGATGCCTCCGGCGGCGCGGGCCGGACGAGCGCCGAAGCGGGCTCCGGCTGCTCGCGGCCCCGCTGGCGGGGTGTCCGGACCACCGCACGGGCGGTGCGCCGTCCCTGCGCGGGGACGCCCCGCAGGGCTCGCGCGCCCTTGTCGAACCCGCGCCCGAGGAAGGCGCCGAGCATCGCGAGGAACGGCAGCGGGTCGTCGGAGGCGAACCAGGCCATCTCGACCCGCCCCCGCTCGGCCTTCGGCAGCCCCGCCGTCCGGGCCCGCCCGCGGCCGTCCGGATGCGCCGCCGCGGCCGCCGTCCCCGGGCCCGCCGGCGAAGGCGCCTCGCCCGGCTCCCGCGGGCCCGCCCGGCCCGCCTGGTCCGCCGTCGGACGGCGCGGCAGCGAGCGGCCCCGAACCGCCGCGAGCAGCGCGTAGTTCTCCGCGACGAACACCCGGCCCGGTCCGCCCGAGGGGGCCGGGACGTGCTGGCCCGTCAGGTCCAGGTACATCGCCCGTACGACGTCCAGCCCGGCGGCATCCGTGAACAGCCGGAACTGGGCGCCCGGGCGGGGGTTGAAGTCCACCAGCCGGAAGGTGCCCCGTTCGTCCCGGCGGAAGTCCAGGTCCAGGATCCCCTGGTAGCCGAGGCGTTCGGCGAGCCGCAGCCCCGCCTCCTCCACCGCCGGATCGGGCAGCCAGCGCCCCACCGCCGTCAGCCCCGTGCGCACCGGCCAGGACAGCTCCTTGCGGCCCGATCCCACGAGCAGCGGATGCCCGCCGCGGGCGAAGGCGCCGTGGAAGAACCAGTCGGTGTCCGGCCCGGCCGGCAGGAACCGCTGGAGCAGCAGCCGGCTCCCCGCCTCGGCGGAGCGCTCGTACAGCCGCCGCGCGTCGGCGGCGGTGTGCACCAGCGTGGTGCTCCGCAGCCCGTCGGACCCGGCCGGCAGCAGCCAGGGCCGGCTCCACTTGGCGACCACCGGCAGGCCGAGCCGCCAGGCCGCCTCCGCCGCCTCGGCGCCGCTCGTCGGGACGACGGTCTCCGGGTGCGGGATGTCCCACCGCGCGCACAGCCGCGCCAGCTCGCCCTTGTCGGCCACCCGGGCGGGCAGGTTGTCCGGCTGATGGGGAATCCGGAAACGGTCCGTCAGCATCGGCGCCACCCGGGACACGGCGATGGCGCTCAGATCATCCATGGCGACGAGCACCGCCGGCCGGCCGATCCGCTCCGACACCCCGGTCAGGCACTCCAGCAACGGCTCGGGCGCCTCGGGGTCCAGCCCGCCGGGCGGCCCCGGATGCACGGCGCGCAGATACCTCGAACGCACCATGGGTCCTCCCCCGGCCTCGACGACGGCATGCACCTCCACGCCTTCGCGGCCAAGGGTTCTGACGGCGCCAAGGGTTCCGTGGTGGAACGGATTCCGATCGAGTCTGAGCAGAACTGCGGGCACATGGTTGAGATACGCGTGCATGGCAACGGTGTCTTTCACCTAGTCGGACCAAGCGGGGGTGATACGCAGCTGCGAATGGCCTATGCGGCAGTCACCGGACAGGCCATTCGTCAGATCTGATGCCTAACGTCTTTGGCAAGCACACCGGTTCAGGAAAGCTCGGGAGACGCCATGACACCACGCCGCCGACTGGCGAGCACCTGCATCGGCACGGTCACCGCCGGACTGCTCGCCACCGGGGCCGCCCTCGCGGAACCCGAGAGGGACCGGGCCCAGGGCTCGGACATCGCCATGGGCGCCTACCTCGACTACGGCCCGTCCGGCGTGGCCCGGATCCCCTACCTGTCGCGCTGGCTGGGCGGCAGGGAGATCCGGGTCGGGCACACCTACCTGCCCGGCGACCGGTGGGCGGGCATCGAGGGCGACGTCACGTTCCTGGAGAGCTGGGCGCAGTGGCGCCAGGCCGCGGACAACCGGATGTTCGTCCTCAACGTGCCCATGCAGGAGCGGAACGAAGGCGGACTGTCCGACCGCCAGGTGGCCCGGCTGATCAGGGCGGGCGCGTCGGGGCAGTACGACCGGCACTTCAAGAGGCTCGCCGAGCGGCTGGTGGCCCTGGGCGTCCCCGACACGGTGATCGTGCTCGGCTGGGAGATGAACGGCACCACCTACTCCCACCGCTGCGGACCCGACCCGGAGAACTGGAAGGTGTACTGGAGGCGCGTCGTCAACTCGATGCGCTCGGTGCCGGGCCAGGAGTTCAAGTTCGACTTCGCCCCGAACAGGGGTACGGACGACATCGGCTGGACTTCCTGCTACCCCGGCGACGACGTCGTCGACGTCATCGGAATGGATTCGTACGACCAGGGTCCCGGCCGGAACTTCGACGATCAGATCACCCAGCCGTACGGACTCCAGCACCACGTCGACTTCGCGAAAGCACACGGCAAGGAGATCTCCTACCCGGAGTGGGGGCTCTTCCGGCGCGGGGACAACGCGGAGTACGTCCGGCGCATGCTGAAGTGGATCGAGGAGCACAAGCCGCTCTACCACACCATCACCGACTACTGCCCGCACGGCGTGTGGCAGTGCAAGCAGAACCCGGAGTCCGCCAAGGTCTTCCGCAAGGCGCTGAGACTGGAGGAGCCCGACCCGGTGGTCCCGACCCCGGTGGTGCCCACGCCCGTGATCCCGACCCCGGTGGTGCCCACACCCGTGATCCCGACCCCGGTCGTCCCGACCCCGGTGATGCCCGCGCCCGAGGTCCCGAGCCCCACGGCCCCGACGGCCAAGACCCCCAAGCCCTCGCCCGAGGTCCCGCTCCCGGGGAACCCGCTCCCCGTGACACCCAGCCCGGTCGTCCCGAAACCCGAGGTCCCCGAGCCGGAGCCCGGGGTCCCCGAGCCGACCCCGAGCCCGACCCCGAGCCCCGTGCCGTCCCCGGTCATCCCGAGCCCGGTCGTGCCGAAGCCCGAGCCCGCGCCCTCGACGGCGGCACCCACGCAGACCGCGCCGCCCCGGCCGCAGCCGGAACCGGCTGAGCCGCCGGTCAACAGCAGGCAGTGGTGCATCCCGCTCAACTTCGGCGAGTGGCTCTCCAAGCTGGTCGGCACGCAGTCGGTCTGCGTCGAGGTCGACTGGGGCGAGAGGTCGGGCTTCTGGCCCTTCTAGACGGGTCATCGCACCCGCAGTTCGTTGAGCCGCGCCCGCCAGTCCCGGGCGGCCGGCAGCGCCTCCCGCAACGCGTCCACCGCCCGCTCGCGCCCCGTCACCTGCGACTCGTGCAGCCGCAGCAGGGGCGCGAGCGCGCTCGTGGCCAGCAGGAGCCGCTGGTTAACCACCGTCTCGGGCCGCCAGTGGTTCTTGTACGGCTCGTTGCCGCGCAGGAAGCTCACCACCGGCCGGCCGTCGGCGAGCGCCCGCCCGGCCTCGTAGCGCAGCAGCAGCGTCGCCACGTCCACCTTGCGCGCGCGCAGGTCCGGATCGGCGCCGTACAGGTAGCCGCCGCTCAGCCCTGCCGACAGCAGCGTGACGTTGGCCGCGACCACCTTCCCGTCCAGCCGGAACTCCGTCAGCCGGCCCTCCCCCGCCCGCACCATCCGCCGGGTGGCCCGGGTCAGATGCTCGGCGAAGCGGGGCCGCAGGTGCTCCGGGGTCACCCCGCGGCCGCGCCACTGCTTCTCGTGCAGCCGCAGCAGCGTCCGTACGGCACGCGGCACCTCCTGCTCGGTGACCTCGTGCTCCTCGATCCCGGCCGCGTCGGTCTTGCGGAGCTTGGCCCGCACCCGCTGGGCGCCGGAGGCAGGCATCCGCTTGACCAGCTCGTCGAAGGGCAGTGTGGGCAGCTCCATGCAGGTGGAGTCGGTGAGCTTGCCGCGGGCGCCGGTCCACGCCTCGTACACCGCCTCGGCGGCGGCCCCGGGGCGCACCTCGCGCAGGTCGACGACGGCGCCCCGGGCGGCCCGGTGCAGCCCGCGGGCCAGCGCCGGGACGACCTGGTCGGCGTACTCGGCGGCCACGAGCACGTCGAAGTAATCGGTGATGGGGCCGCCGATCGGTACCAGCAGCGGCAGCGGCCGGTGTACGAGCATCAGCGCGGCCGCGCCGACCAGCTCCTCGCCGCGCCGCACGAGGACGATCCGGAGCCGGCCCTCCTTGCCGTACGACAGCCACCAGGAGTGCAGCCAGGCGTGGCTCTGGAAGGGGGTGGCGGTGGGGCAGGCGCGCAGGAGCCGGTTCCACGGCTCCTCCAGCGCGGCGAACTGCCGGGGGTCTCGGCACAGCGTCACCGACAGAGCCCCGGCGGAGCCCGGACTCATCGAACGGACTCCTTCTCCTTGGCCGAGGTCGGCTCACCCTGCGCGGGGAGCGAGGCGTACTCCTCGACGACCGGCTGGCCGGTCTCCTGAACGCTCTGCGGACCGTTCTCCGGACCGGTGTCCTGACCGCCCTCCTGCTCCTCCTTGCGGCGGCCGGGCCGGGCGAGCAGCCACAGCCCGCCGAGCAGGCCGCCGGCGCACATGCCGACGGCGCCGCTGATGGGGGCGGACGGGGAGGCCGGGCCGGCGGGCGCGACGGCCTGGTTGAAGAGGAGCAGCTGAACGCCCGTGTTCTTGGCGGCCTGATTGCTGCTCAGCGACAGCGCGTCGGCGACCGCGTTGGCGATGTCGGCGGCCTCGGCGGGGCTGCTCGACGTACCGGTGATGGCGATCATCGGTGACTCGGGCGAGGTCTCGGCCCGCACCTGGGTCCGCAGCTTCTGGGCGCCGATGCCGGCGCGGGGCTGGGCGTAGGCGAGGGTGGAGCTGCTGGTGGCGATGCGGGCGTAGGCCTGGGCGAAGCCGAGGGCGGTGGCCGGCTCGGTGGTGTCGTCCGGCACGGCGACGACGTAGCTGGTGGCGGCGTACTCGGGCGCCTTGAGCACCCCGTACGCCCCGCCCGCGGCCAGCCCGAGCAGAGCGCACGCGGGCAGCGGCCACCACACGGGGGGCCGCTTGAACCGCCGACGCTGCCTCTTCTCGGAGCGGTCGTCGGACTTCTTCTCGGGCCTCTTCTCGGCCTTGTTCTCGGCCTTGTTCTCGGCCTTCTTCTCGGACTTCTGCTGCTCGGCGGTGTCGGCCATGTTCGTGCTCGCTTCCTGGATGAAGTACGGGTTCCTTCGGGCGGGGGTACGGATCAACGGGCGCCGGCGCCGCGCCTCTCGGCGGCAGCCTGGGGAGCGTGCGGCGCGGGGTCCGGGGCGGGGTCCCGGGTGGCCCGGGCGGAGCCCGGCACCGGAGCGGCCGAAAGGGCCAGGTCGTACACGTCCAGCAGCTGCTGCGCGCTGCGCGCGATGTCGTAGCGCCGGACCACCGGCGGCGCAGGCAGCCGGCGCGCGCCGGCCTCCATGTGCCCCCGCAGCGCCGCGACCAGCTCCTCCGTGCCGGTTCCGATCCGCCGGGCCCCGGGGGCCTGCGCGGCGGGCAGGTCGTCGATGGCGGGGCAGGTCACGTGCAGCACCGGCAGCCCGGCGGCCAGCGCCTCCACCACCGCCAGGCCGAAGGCCTCCTCCCGCGACGGTGAGACGAAGACGTCCATGGCGGCCAGCAGCGCCGGGATCCCCGGGGTGCGGCCGTCCGCGCTGTCGCCCAGCGGGTCCCGCTCGCCCAGCAGGTGGATCCGGCTCTGCGCGCCGAGCTCGGCGGCGAGCAGGCGCAGGGCGGCGCGCTCGGGCCCGTCCCCGGCCAGCAGCAGGTGCGCCCCCGGCAGCGCGGCCACGGCCCGCACCAGGACGTCGAACCGCTTGCCCGGCACCAGCCGGCCGACCCCGCCGACCACGAAGGCCCGCTCCGGCAGCCCGGTCCGGGCCCGGGTGGCCAGCCGTACGCCCTCGTCGAAGCGGAAACGGACGGCCTCGATCCCGTTCGGCACGACGTGCACCCGCTCGGCCGGCACGCCCCACGCCTCCAGCCGGGCGGCCACGGTGTCCGAGACGGCCACGGTCGCGGCTCCCAGCCGCTCACTGGCCAGGTACAGGGCGCGCACCCCGCCCGACAGCGGCCTTCCCTCGATCTCGCCCTCGCCGAGGGAGTGTTCGGTCGCCACGGTCGCCCCGGCGCCCGCGAGGCGGGCCGCGAGGCGCCCGTACAGGCAGGCCCGGTACAGGTGGGTGTGCACGAGGTCGTACCGGCCGCGCCGGATGAACTTCACCAGCCGCGGCAGCGCCCCCAGGTCCCGGTTGCCCCGCATGCCCAGGTGCACGACCCGGACCCCGTCGGCGCGCAGCCCCTCGGCCACCGGACCGGGGTTGGTCAGCGTCAGGACGTCGCAGCGCATCGGCATGTGCCGCAGCAGCAGCCGCAGTTGCTGCTCGGCGCCGCCGACCCCGAGCCCGGTGATGACGTGCAGGGCCTTGACGTCCTTCACCGCAGCACCGCCCGCCGCAGCTCCCGCACCTGGTGGCGCAGCTGCTTGACCCGCAGCCGCGCGCCTCCGTCGGCCTGGCTGACGTGCGTACGGGGCAGGGCGTACGGGCCTTCGAGCCGCCCGGGGTCGATGGCACAGGCGTACCCGTACCCGGCGGCGCTGGTGGCGCCGACGACCCGGGCGTCGAGGTGCCCGTACGGGTAGCAGAACCCCTCGGGCAGGGTCCCGGTCAGCTCGCGCAGCAGGTCGCGGCTGCCCCGCAGCTCCTGCTGGAGCACGTCGTCGGGGGCCGCGGTGAGGTCCTGGTGGAGCAGCCCGTGGGAGCCGATCTCCTGCCCGGCCTCGGCGACCTCGCGGATGCCCTCGGCGGTGAGCAGGGACTTGCGCGGCCCCAGCGGGTCCCACACGTTGTCCACGCCGAGCCGCCCGGGCAGTACGAACAGGGTGGAGGTGCAGTCGTAGCGGCGCAGCAGCGGGAGCGCCTGGGTCAGGAAGTCGGTGTAGCCGTCGTCGAAGGTCAGTCCGACCAGCCCGGCCGCGGTCCCGGCCGCCCGGGCCCGGAGCAGCTCGCCGACCGACACGCCGCGCAGGCCCCGGGAGCGCAGCCACTGCAGCTGTACCTCCAGGGCGTGGGGCGTGACGGTGATCCCGTACGGGTCCTCGGCGGGGTCGGTGAACTCGGCGACCGAGTGGTACATCAGGACCCACGGCGATGCGGTCCGGCGGGCGGGGACCACCACGGCGGCGGGCGCCGTGTCGGTGTCAGCGGACATTGCGGAACCTCTGCGTGAACTGGGAGGAGAACTGGGCGATCTGACCGGGCAGGGCAGTGATTTCAAGGGTGCGTATGGCCACGCCGGTGGCTCCGAACATGGCGGGGACCAGGAGGCAGCCGAGGGCGGCGCTGAGCATCGGGTCGGGGATCATGGGCCCCGCGATCCAGCCCGTGGCGCAGGCTGCCGCCGCCGACACCGCGAGCCGGGCGATGCTGACGGCGACCAGGCGGACGTGGATGGCGATGATCCGCGAGCCGAGGCCGGTGAGCAGCAGGACGGCGGTCGTGGTGATGCCGGCCGCGTTGGCCGCGGCGATGCCGTAGGTGCCCCACCAGTCGACGGCGAAGGCTCCGGCCACGACGTTGACGAGCAGTCCGGCGCCCATCGCGAGCGCCGGGAACCAGGTGGGCCGGGCGGTTGAGAAGAAGGGCCGGGACAGTGCCCCGACGAGGCAGTGGCCGAGGAGTCCGAGTCCGTAGACCCGCATGACGGAAGCGGTGGCGAGGGTGTCCCGGTGGGTGAAGGCGCCGCGTTCGAAGAGGACCTGGATGATCTGCGGCGCGTAGCCGATGACGAGTGCGCTGCCCAGGAGGACGGCGAGGGCGGCGAGGGTGAGGTCCTGCTCGACCCGGCGCCGGGCCTTCTCGCGCTCCCCGTCGGCCATCGCCTGGGCGACGACGGGGAAGGTGACGGTGCAGATCATCAGGGAGAGCACCATCGGCATCTGCGCGACCTTCTGCGCGTAGTTGAGGTGCGAGATCGCCCCGGGCGGCAGGGAGGCGGCGAGGAACCGCTCGACGAGCACCTGCGACTGCCGGCAGACGGCGAAGAAGATCACGGGGGCGATGAGGCCGAAGGCGAGGAGGGTGGGGCGGTCGCGGTCGCGCTGGCTGCGCGGGGCGCCCTTGGCCCGGGGCTGGCCGAAGCCCACGTTGCGGAAGAAGGAGGGCAGTTGGACGAGGACCATCAGCAGCCCGCCGGCGGCGACCCCGGCGGCGGCCGCCCGCACGCCCCACAGGGCGTGCAGCGCGACCATCGTGCCGATGATGCCGATGTTGTACGAGACGTAGATCGCGGCGGGCGGCACGAAGGACCGGTGTGCCCGCAGCGCCGCGCTGAAGTACCCGGCGAGGCCGAAGGAGATCACGGTCAGGGCCGTCATACGGGTGCACTGGACGGCCAGTGCGGGGTCGGGCAGACCGGGCGCGAGCACGGCGACGACGAGCGGCGCGGCCACGACCAGTACGGAGGCCACGGCGGCCAGGAACGCGGCGAGCCGCGGCAGGGTCGCCCCCACGAGCAGCCGTACGGGGTCCTGTGCGCGGGCCTCCTTGCGGGTGAGCCCGACGCGGATGGCCGCCCGCCGGGCCAGGGCCTGGCTGAAGGCGGGCACCATCAACAACGCCATGGCGTCCTCGATGAGCAGCGTCGAGGCCATCTCGGGGACGGTCCAGGCGATCAGGAAGGCGTCGCTGTCGTGCCCGGCGCCGAAGAGGTGCGCGATGGTCTGGTCCCGAACCAGCCCGAACACCGCACCGGCGGCGGTCAGCCCGGCGGTGACGGCGGCGGCCTTGGCCAGGAACCGCCCCAGCGGCGCCGGTCCGCTGCCACCGGGCGCGGCGGGCGCCGCGGGCGCTCCGCCCGCGCCGCGGGCCCCGGCGCGAGACGCGTCGGCCCGTCGGCGCTCGCCGGCGGCGTAGGCCGCCACCCGCACGCGGCCCCACCCGGCGGCGCCGGGCATCGCTCCGGCGACGAAGCCGGGGTCCTTCACCGAAGGCGCCTCGGCCCGGGCCGCCTCCCCCGGCCCGGGCTCATCGCCGGAGCCGGGCAGGACCGGGCCCCGGAGCGGCCCCGGGACCGGACCCGGCACGCTGCCGGGGACGGCGGGGCCGCCCGGCACACGGGCGGGGCCCGCCCCGGCCGGAGGGCCGGACGCGGGCCGCCAAGGCGTGGTGTCCGTCACGGGCGGGCCGCAACCCGGGGGGCGCTGCCCCGCGAAACCGAACCGGAGACGGACCCGGCAGCCGGGGAGGCCCCACGGGGTGGGCCGGCGTCCTGCGGGGAGGGCAGGGCCCACCAGGCGGCGAGTCCGATGATCACTCCGGTCAGGACGGTGGACGGCCCGCCGATGTCCGCGTAGAGGAAGTCGGTCAGCTGCCACACGAACAACCCCGTGGCGATCAGCCCGCAGTCCCGCATGTGCCCGCCGGAGGCGATCCGGCGCAGCCCCGCCACCAGCAGCGCCGCCCAGCCGCCCGCCAGCGCGACCAGCCCGATCAGCCCTTGCTCACTCAGGATCAGGAGGTACATGTTGTGCGGGGAGAGCAGCGGCTGGCGGAGGTACGCCTGCCCCGCGCCCGCGGTGTCACTGCCGGAGGAAAGCCCCAGCGAGGAGTGTCCGTCGCGGTTGGCCGGGAAGCCCTTCAGCCCCACCCCCACCGCCGGCCGCTCCCGCCACATCGACTCGGCGGCGGCCCACATCGTGTAGCGGTCGGTCACCGACTGGTCGGGGGCGCTGGAGACCTGCGTGATGGAGGTCAGCCGCTCCGCGACCATCTCGGAGCCGACCCCGAGCCCGCCCACCAGGACCACGCCCGCCGCGGCGAGCGCGAGGAGCACCTTCAGCGCCCGCCGGATCCCGGCCAGCGCCATCACCAGCACCGCCGCGCCGGCGGTGGCGATCCACACGCCCCGGCTGAACGACAGCACCAGAGGCAGCACCAGCACCAGCGCCGCGCCCCCGGCGATGCGCCGGGTCCTTTGCGCCTGCTCCGGCGCCAGCGCGACGCCGGTCGCCACGACCAGCCCGTACGCCACCACGGTGGCCATGCCCATGACGTCGCCGGGGCCGAAGGTGCCCACGGCCCGGATGTTCTGGCCCTGGTAGGACGCCCCGGTGTGGGTCGCGTACTGCACGACCCCCACCGCGCCCTGCACCAGCGCCAGGACCACGAAACACCCGGCGGCGATCCGGAACTCCCCGGCGTCGCGCACCAGCAGCACCACGGCCGCCGGGACCAGCACGAACACCTGGAGGTAGCGGACGAAGCCGGGCAGGGCGGCGTACGGATCCCCCGCGGTCATCGTCGCGACCGCGAGCCCGACTGCGGGCGTCCCGAGCACGAGCACGCCCAGCGGGGTCAGCTCCCGCACCCGGCCGCGCAGCGCCTGCACCGCGCAGGCGAACACCAGCAGCAGCGAGGCCGCATCGGCCGGTCCGACCTTCCCGGAGGCGGTCGCGTCCCCCGCCGGGAGCGGGGCGAGCAGGAAGAGCACGGTCGCGGCGAGCGGCAGCAGCGGCCAGTGCCGCCTCACCAGGCCCGGCACGTCGGGCCGTACACCGTTCAGGGATAGCGCAAGGCTCATCAGCTGCCCCCCAGCCGGAAGCGGAAGAAGGAGGCCGCGGTGCGGGCGAGGATCCACAGGTCCTGCCACAGCGACCAGGTGTCGATGTAGTGGTTGTCGAAGCGGGCCCGGTCCTCGATGGAGGTGTCCCCGCGCAGGCCGTTGATCTGGGCCAGCCCGGTGATGCCGACGGGCATTCGGTGCCGGGCCTCGTAGCCGGGATGGACCGTGGAGAACTTGGCGACGAAGAACGGCCGTTCGGGCCGCGGCCCGACCAGGCTCATGTCACCGCGTACGACGTTCCACAGCTGCGGCAGCTCGTCCAGGGAGGACTTGCGCAGGAAGGAGCCGACCGGGCTCATCGCGCGGTCCCCCGCCACGGTCCATCGGGTGGCGGACTCGTGCTCGTCGGCGCGCAGCGTACGGAACTTCAGCAGGGTGAAGGAGCGCCCGTACAGGCCGACCCGCTCCTGCCGGAAGATCACCCCCGGCCCGTCCCAGACCCGTACGGCCAGCGCGCAGGCGGCCATCACGGGCGCGGCGGCGACCAGGGCGAGCAGGGCGAGCAGGGCGTCGAGGCCGCGCTTGGCCCAGCGCTCCAGTGGCCGCGCCGGCCGGGGCAGCAGTGGCTGTACGGCGTACCCCCACAGCTGGTCGGCGGGGTCCGCCACCCGCATGCCGGTGATCTTGGCGGTGCCGGCCGGGTCGGCGAGCCAGAGCCGGCAGCCGTGGTCGTGGAAGAGGCGGACCAGGGAGGCGGTGCGTTCGTCGGCCTCGGGCGGGCGGCTGAACACCGCGTGCCGCACGGAGTTCTGGATGACGGCGCGCCGGACGTCCTCGTGGGTGGCGAGCACCGGCAGGGGTCCGGTGTCCCCCTCGGCGGCGCCGGTGTCGGCGAGCCCGACGGGGCGCAGCCCGTACTCGGGCCGGCCGTGCAGGGCGGCGGCCACCGCGCCCGCGGCCGCGCCGGGTCCGACGACCAGGACGGATGCGGGGCGGCGGATCCGGGTGCGGCGGCGGAGCTGGTTGACGAACCCGCGCCCCGCGCACGCCAGTACGGCCTGGAGGCACACGGCGGTGAGCAGCACGCTCCAGCCGAGGGCCCGGTCCGGGTCCACGGCGGCCACGACCGTGGCGACCGTGCACCACAGGACGGCGGACCGCCCGGCCACCGCGGGCAGTTCGAGGAGGGCCGAGGGGGCGAGCCGCGGCCGGTACAGCCCGGCCTGCGCGTGCAGCGCGGCGAGCAGGACCGCGATCGGCGCGGCCGCCGGGGCCGGCAGGGCCGGTCCGGCCGGCGACGCCACGGTGAGTACGGCGGCCAGCGCGTCCGCGGTGACCAGCGGGAACACCCCCGTCGTACTGCCGTGGCGGCGGTGCGGGCGTACGGCGGCCCGGGCCTGGCCGGCCCTGGGCCCGCGCGGGGGGTGGATGGCGGTCGCGGAGCGGCGAACGGCAGTGACGCCGGCGCCGCCGGCGGGCCCCGTGCCGCCCTGCCCGGTGTGCCGGGCGGGTGCGCTGTCCATCGTCATCGGCTGATGCGCTCCTGGTTCGAGGGCCGGGGCCTGCCCAGCAGTTCGTGGTACAGACCGGTGACCGCGTCCGTGGTCCGCCGCACGTCGAAGTCGGTCCGGACGTGCTGCCGGGCCTGCTCCCCGAGTTCGGCGAGGAGCCGCGGGTCGGCGAGGAGCCGTCCCAGGGCCTTGGCCAGCGCCGTCGGGTCCTCCGGCGGCACCAGGCACACGCGTCCCTGGCCGGGCGGCAGGCTCTCCCGGGCACCGCTGACGTCCGAGACCAGGACCGGGCGGCCGCAGGCCATGGCTTCGAGCGGGGCGAGCGCCATGCCTTCCCACCGCGACGGCAGTACAACGAGATCGGCGGCCCGAAGCCACGGTCGGATGTCGGTGGCGGAGCCGGCGAAGAGCACGCTCGTGCCGGACAGCGCCGCGGTGCGGCGCAGCCGTTCGGTGTCGGGGCCGTCGCCGACGAGGGCGAGGCGGGCTCCGGGGACGGTGCCCAGCAGCTCCGGCCAGGCCCGCAGCAGCACGTCCTGCCCCTTCTGGAGGCAGAGCCGGCCCACGCAGACGGCGAGGGGCCCGTCGCCGCGGAAGTCGGCGGGCAGCGCAAGCTCTGCGCGGGCCCGGGCCTTGTCCTGGCCGGGTTCGGGTCCGCCGGGGCGGAAGTGGTCCAGGTCCACGCCGTTGCGGATCACCGACCAGCGGGCGGTGATGCCCTCGGCCTCGCCGGCGCGGCGCTCGGCCTCGCTGACGCAGAGCACCCGGTCGGCCCAGCGGGCCGCGTACCTCTCCCAGCGCAGCGCGAGTGCGCCGGTGGCTCCGGTGACGGCTTCGAAGGACCAGGCGTGCGGCTGGAAGACGGTGGGCGGGGACCCGCGCGCGGCGAGCCGCCCGGCCAGCCCGGCCTTGGCGCTGTGGGCGTGCAGCAGGTCGGGCCGGACCCGGCGCAGGAGCCGCCGGGCGCCGAGCACCTCGGCGGGCAGCCCGGGCCCGGGGGCCCGTCCTGCATGCCAGGTGAGCACCTCGGCGCCGGCTTCCCGGACGGCTCCGGCGAGCGTGCCGCCGGGCGGGCAGCCGACGACGGCGCGCAGGCCGGCGCGGGTCTGGGCGCGCACGAGGTCGGCGACGACCCGGGCGACACCGCCGTCTACGGGCTGGGCTAGATGGAGGACGGTCGTGGGCTTTGCCGCCCATGGCTGTGCGGGCACGGTGGAGTGGTCTCCTACGTTCAGCGGCGCGCGTCTGTCTGAACGAAGAGCACACCGAGGAAATGACCCTGGCTTTCACCCGTGAACTTGAAACTCAGGCTGCGGGCCCCACCGGAGAGGGCGGGGGTCAGGTCGAACACGTCCGCGTCATAGCCGAGATTGTTCACATAATCTGGCTGCCGTACGAACGCTTGTTGTCCGAATTCCGTGATCGTGGAATTCATAACATCATTAAACGGATTTTCGCCGTCACTGAGGGCGACACGACGGCCGCTGTCGGCCGTTACGGTGAGTGAGTCTTCGAGGATGCCCCGGTCTCCGTCGTACGCGACCACGCCGACCTTCCCGGCGGCCCCGGGGGGCGCGTCCAGGCCGTTGAGCTCGACCAGCCCCTCGTCGGCGCGCGCGGCGAGCCCCTCGAAGCCGTCCCACAGCGAGATCCTGCGGACCGGCTCCTGCGGGTGCTCGTAGGCGACGACCAGCGTCCAGCCACCCCAGGCACCCACCTCGGAGTGACCCATGGCGATGTTGAGCTGGGCCACCGTCCACATGCCGGCGCCGCCCTTGCGGACCAGCGGGGTCACGTCGGCGGAGGCCTGGTAGGCATCGCTGCCCGCGTCCGAGCGGTGGCCCATCACCGTGTCGGCGATGACCTCCTTGTACGCACCGCCGGGCTCGGCGACCAGCACCCGGCCGTTGTCCTCCGGCGGTTTCTGCTCACCCACCCGGAGGTTCCCGCCCCAGTACAGGCGGGCGTACGAGACCTTCGCGCCCTGCGGGACCTTGAGTTCGGCCCGGGTGGAGTTGTAGGTGTCCGGGTCCTTGTCGACCTCGCTGTAGAACATCTCGAAGTCGCCGTTGACCCCGGCCGCGCCCCGCTTCACGTCGGCGCACGGCTCCGCCTGCGGGGACTCCTCCTTGCGGCAGCTGATGCCGGAGTTGGAGGCCCGTACCAGCCCGCCGTGTTGCACGGCCTGGTAACGCTGGGTGAAGGGAACCCGGGGCAGTTCTTTGAGAGCTGGGACTTTGGGTTGGGGGACCGCCCCCGCCGCCGGGGCGTTCGCGGAAAGGACGAGGCAGGACAGCAGACCGAGCGTGCCGAGGATTCTGCGGGAGGAACCCATGACCCTGTCTCCATTTTCGATCAAGGGGACAAAACAGGAGTGAACTTTGTCAGAAATCGGGCTGGAAATCACGTCGGACTCGCTCGTACGGCCTTTTGGGCGATAGCACGCACCCTTGAAGCGGGCGGGTCGTTATGGGTTGCACCACCGTTCGAACCGAAAGGAATAGCGGAGATGCACGAGACGCTGATGCGTGGCGCCACCCTGGCCGTCGCCGGCGCCGCCGTTCTGCTGGGCGGCGCGGGCCTCGCCTCCGCGCACGGCGGCGGCGCGACGGCGGACGGCATCGCGGCCGGGTCCCCCGGCGTCGTGAGCGGCAACCTGCTCCAGGTCCCCGTCGACGTCCCGGTGAACGTGTGCGGCAACACCGTCAACGTGATCGCCCTGCTGAACCCCGCGTTCGGCAACACCTGCGTGAACGCCTGAGCGTCAACCGCGCCGCCTTAAACGGCGGCATACGAGTGAAGCCACGCAACCCGAGCGAGGGCAGGACCGTTGTTCCGGATGCTCCAGTACCGGGCAATCCTGCAAAAAAGGGACGACAATGATCAAGAAGATGATGGCCACGGCAGCGGTTGCGGCCTCGGTCGTGGGCATGGGCGCCGCCATGGCGCCGCAGGCGATGGCCATCGGGAACGACAACGGCGTCAACACCGTCAACGGCAACGGTGCCGCGCAGATCTACGGCAACCAGGCCACCTACGGCAACATGAGCCCGCAGATGGCGCTGATCCAGGGCTCCTTCAACAAGCCCTGCATCGCCCTGCCCGCCAAGGCCAACGTGCAGTCCGTGCTCGCCCTGCTCAACGTCGGCGTCCAGGACATCCCGGTCCTGTCCAGCCCGCAGAACCAGCAGTGCACCGAGAACTCGACGCAGGCGAAGGGCGACGAGGCCCTCTCCCACATCCTGGACAACATCCCGATCCTCTCCGGCAACGTCTCTGCCGGCAGCTGACCGCGAACGCCCCTGCGAGGCCGTCGCACCTTCGGGTCGCGACGGCCTCGCCGCGTGAGAATTCGACACCCCGGATCCGGCTCCGCGAATAGCGACGCGAAAAGCGGACCCTGTGAATTCATCCGGACCATCGGAGTGAATTCCCGGCCGGGCTCCGGAATTACGCGGTTTCTTTTCCCCGGACCACTCGTTGTTATTTCTGCAGTGGATACGCCCCTGCGGGAAGGATCGAAATCAAATGAAGTACAAGAAGGCAGTGGTACTGGCCGCCGGCGCTCTGATGGCCGCCGGTGCCGTCTCTCCCGCCATGGCCGACAGTGTCGCCGAGGGCAAGGCCGCGGGCTCCCCCGGCGTCCTGTCCGGTAACAACATCCAGGTGCCGATCAACATCCCGATCAACATCTGCGGCAACACCGTGAACGTCGCCGCGCTGCTGAACCCCGCGTTCGGCAACGTCTGCCTCAACCACTGACGCAGCGCTTGCGCCCGCGAGGGCAAGCCTCCTCGGGGTGGCCCCGGAGTGCACGGCGGTGCACTCCGGGGCCGCCTCCGATCCAGCACCGGCAGCAGCGCCGGTAGACAGGGAAGGACCCATGCGACAGGTACTGAGCCGACAGGTACTGGGCAAGGGGATGCTCACGGCGGCGGCCGCGTCGAGCCTGCTGTCAATCGCGACCGGCGTGGCCTACGCGCATTCCGGAGCGACGGCCGAGGCCTCGCACTCACCGGGTGTGCTGGCGGGCAACAGCGTCTCGGTACCGATCACCTTCGCGCCCAACGTGTGCGGCAACAGCGTGGACGGGGGTGCCGCGCTCAACCCCGCGATGGGGAACACCTGCGTCACCACGACCGGCTCGCACACCGACGACGGCTACGACTACGGGCGCTACCTCAGCCCCGAGCACGCCGAGGCCTTCGACCGCTACCTCCACGAACAGGAAGGGGTGGGGCGGCACCGGGTGCCGGAGCAGCGCCAGGAGACGCCGCGGTACGAGACCCCGGCGCCACGGCACGCGGCGCCCCGTCATGCTGCTCCCCGTCACGAGGAGCAGCGTCACGAGGAGCAGCGTGACGAGGGCGGCTACGGCGGCCAGGAGGAAGAGCGGCACCAGGGGCAGCACGAGGAAGGGTGCGACGACCACCCCGAGTCCGCGCCGCCCCCCGCCCCGCCGGCGCACCACGCGCACCACGCGCCCCCCGCCGCACCCGCGCCCCCCGCACCCGACCGGCCGCACCCGATGCCCGAGCCGGTCGAGGAGCACCCGGCTCCCGCCCCGGCCCCGGCCCCGGCCCCGGCCCCGGAGGAGCCCGCGCCGAATCCCGAGGCCCCCAAGCCGCTCCCCGCTCCGGTCGAGGAGGCCCCCCAGCCGCTCCCCGCCCCGGAGGCCCCGGCTCCGCTCCCGGCGCCGGTCGAGGAGGCGCCCGTACCGCTCCCCGCTCCGGCCCCGGTGGAGGAGGCGCCCGTACCGCTCCCCGCCCCGGCCCCGGAGGCTCCCGCGCCCCGGCCGCCGCACGGGAGCCAGCCGGTGGAGCGGCCTGCGGACCAGCCGCCGGCCGCCCCGGCAGGTGACCTCCCCGTCCACCTGCCCCCGGCGGCTCCGGTTCCCGCGCAGGCACCGGCACCGGCACCGGCTCACGTCGGCTCGCCCGTGCTGGCGGAGACCGGCGCGGGTCAGCCCGCGGCCGCCGCGGCCCTCGCCACGGCGCTGATCCTGGGCGGCGCCATTCTGTACCGGCGGTCGCGCGCCGCCTGACCGGCATTACCGGTAATCAGAAGAAATATCGGCCGGAGAATCCCTGTCGGATTCTCCGGCCGCTGTCATGCCCTCGTTCATAACCGCGTGCGCGCCGGCGTTTCCGTAGCGGCCGGGAATCGTTACCCAGGGCGAAAGCGGCGCGACGGTCGCCGCTGACGCCTCTGCACACGAAAAGAAGAGGATTTCGATAATGAAGCTCACGAAGGTCGCCGCTGTCGTCGTCGGCTCCGTCGCCGCCCTCGGCTCCTCCGCCACCGCTTTCGCGGCCGAGGCCCCGGCCGCGATGCCCATGAGCCTGACGAGCGGGGTGACCGCGGTGACCGAAGCCGTGAACCCCGTCTCCGAGTCGCTGCCCCAGACCCTGGGCAACGGACTGGCGGAGCAGGGCGAGAACGTCAACAAGGTCGTGGGCACCGTCCAGAGGGTCAACGAGGTCCGCAACAACGCGCCCGGCAAGGTGCTCGGCCTCGCGAACGGCGCCACCCAGGCGTCCCCGCTCCTGGGCGGCGTGAAGCTCAACGGCGGCGCGAACTGAGCGACACCGACACGACTGTGGGCGCCGCCGGCGAGGCCGGGGCGCCCACAGTCGGTTCCTGCAGCCGACGTCAGTCGTTGATGCAGACGTTGCCGAACGCCGGGTTCAGCGCGCCGATGATGCTCACGGAGTTACCGCAGAGGTTGATCGGAACGTGGACCGGGACCTGGAGCAGGTTGCCCGAGAGGACACCGGGGGAGCCCACGGCCGCGCCCTCGGCCGACGAGTCGGCCATAGCGGAGCCGGCGGCACCAGCCGCAGCGAGACCAGCGGTGGCCAGGACCAGGGCAGCCTTCTTGGCAGAGTTCATGGGAAGTGCACCTTCTGTTCGATGTTCTGCCCCGACGCCGGGGCTCACACCGAGCGAAACGGTCCGCCTTCCCGGACGACACGGCCGCGTCCGCGATCAGACCTGTTCAGCTCAATAGTCGTAACCGCAGCACCGTCCGGACCGTTACGGAAGGTTGCCCAGCGGGTCCGGGATCGCCGGGAGCTCGACGTCGGGGATCTCCGGCACGACCTCGACCGGCGCCGCCGGATCCGGCAGCGTGGGCGGTTCGATCACCGGGATCTCGGGGATCTCCACGCCCGGGAGCGCCGGAAGCTCGATGCCCGGGATGGTCGGCAGCTCGATGCCCGGGATCGTCGGCAGCTTGATCTCGGGGAGCTTGATCTCCGGGATCTTGATGTCCGGCAGGCTGACGCCCGGCGGCAGTAGGCCCTTGACGGCATCGAGGATGCCCTTCACCAGGTCGTCGATGGGACCGGCCGCCGCCGCCCGCCGGGTGTGGGCGGCTTCGTGGTCACTCTCCACGGCGCCCGCGGGGGCAGCCGCGCCTGAGAGTATGACGGCGGCGAGGACCGAGGGGACGAGGACGCGGGCGCGGCGGGCACGGACGGACTTCATGGAGTGCATGGATGTTCCTCACTGGTGGTCGCGTGGTCGCGCGGATACGGACCTTGAGCGATCCGCTCCCTCACCCACCGTGCGAACACCTCATACGGAGCGCAACCGGAGATCCGGTGACTGCGCGCTTCGTACGGGCTTCGCGCAGGCGTCCGGGGGCCTCTCACCCGGGACGGGGAAAACCTCGCCGCCCGCAGGCCGTTTGAGTGAAGCAGCGGAACCAACCCCCTGGCAGGGCAGTTGACCAGGGCGCTCCATCAGCGGGCACTCGTGCGACAGAAGGAACAAGATGTTCAAGAAGTTCATGACCGCCGCCGCGGTCTCCGCCGTTGCGGTAGGCGCGGGCGCTGCCGCCGCGGCCCCGGCCATGGCGATCGGCAACGACAACGGGATCAACACCGTCAACGGCAACGGCGCCCAGCAGATCTACGGCAACCAGAAGACCCACGGCGACCTGAGCCCGCAGCTCAGCCTGGTCCAGGGCACGCTGAACAAGCCCTGCATCGGCCTGCCGGCCAAGGTCAACGCCCAGTCGCTCATCGCCGCGCTCAACATCGGTGTCCAGGACATCAACGTCCTGTCGAACCCGCAGAACCAGCAGTGCACCGAGAACTCCACCCAGGCCAAGGGCGACGAGCCGCTCTCGCACATCCTGGACAACATCCCGATCCTCTCGGGCAACCTCTCGCAGGGCAGCTGACCTCCGGGCCCCGTGCCCGACCAGGTTGCGTGACGCACAGAGGGCCCCGGCGGCGTCCAGCTGCCGGGGCCCTCGTGCGCACCTCCGCCGTCAGCCGGTCCAGAAGTCCCACCACCGGGTGAGGATCAGCATGCCGATCACTCCGGTGTGCAGGGCGGGCGGTGCCCAGCCGAACTCGGTGAAGAAGCCCCGCAGCGGGCCGGGGGCGGGGAGTACGCCCGTACGCGCGTTGTGCGCGGTGACCGCCCAGAACATCAGCAGCGTGGACACCCAGGCCAGGCAGCACCACAGGCAGAGCGCGTTGATCTCGTAGAGCGACTGGACCATCAGCCAGGAGCAGAAGCCGACGCCGAAGAGCGTCCCCGCGTTCAGGCCCAGCCAGAACCAGCCACGGTAGCGGGCGCCGGCCAGCAGGCCCGCGCCGGCGCACACCACGACGGCGTAACCGACCAGCCCCAGCATGGGGTTGGGGAAGCCGAAGGCCTGCGCCTGCTCGCTCTGCATCACGCTGCCGCAGGAGACCACCGGGTTGAGACTGCAGGCGGGCTTGAAGTCCGGGTCCTCCAGCAGGAGGAACTTGTCGAGCGTGATCACCCAGGAGGCCAGCAGCCCGGCCGCCCCGGTCAGTGCCAGCAGCCAGGCCAACCCTCTCGGTGCGGCCGCCTGTTCGCTCTCGTTCCGGGTGCTGGGCTGCCCCTGCTGGCGGGGAACGCCCACTGTATTCGTTGCCATGTGGCCCATAGTCCCGCGCTCCTCCACAGAGCGGGCCTAACCGTGCCCATCCATACGCAAGTTGACCTGAAGGGGTGGCGGGAACCCCTGTTGCTTCCCGGACGTTTTACCGAACCCCGGACGTGATGTCAGGCCCAGGGGTTACGTTGAGCATCTGCGAAGTGACAAGCTGCGACGGCCTGGAGACCCACCTTGAGCGATCCGTACGAGACAACCGAGGCGCACCTCGACCGACTCCTCGGCCGCGCCCTGAACTCCTTCGACCTGCCCGACAGGTTGGTCGAGCGCCTCGGCACGGCGCTCGCGCACAGCTCTTCGCTGTACAGCACCCACCACAGCCCGGCGACGGGCGTCTGGCGGGAGACCCACCAGCACACCTACCTGCTGGCCGACGGCGGTTCGGCGGCGCTGTGGGAGCTGGCGTACCGGCAGGAGGGTGACCGGACGGTCCGGCACGAGATCTTCATGAGCAAGGCGGAGACCTGCCTGGCCGTGGCCCGGCTGTTCGGTGAGGTCCCGGCCCAGGCCGCCCTGGACCCGGCGTTACTCCCGGGCGACGAGGAGCCCGACGACGACGTGGCCGCGCTGGCCGCGCTGTTCGCGGCCGGTGCGCCGGCGCACCGGTACCGGGAGTACGCGGTGGAGCAGTCCGCCGACCACGCCCGGCGGGTGCTGCGCCGCGCGGAGAACACGGACCGTCCCGGCCAGTCGGTGGCGGAGCGCCTGCGGTCGGCGTACGCCCACCAGATCACGCAGTCGTTCGGCGGCGGGCCGTGCCTGCCGGGCGAGCGGGACGTGGCCTTCAGCCTGTACGAGCACGCCTTCGTCCTGCTGGACGGGAGCGAGGTCAGCCTGTGGGAGGTCGAGCACACGGCGACGCCGGACGGGCGGCACATGTGCGAGGTGTACGAGAGCGAGGCCGCCGCGCGCGGAGCCATGGAACTTCGCCCGCGGGTGCGGTGACGGAAACGGACATGCCCGCCCCTGAGGGGCGGGCATGTCCGTGGACGGGAGTCGGCCTGCGTCAGACGGCCGGGACCTTGTCCGTGGCCGCGTCCGGAGCCTGCGCCGCGTCCGGGGCCGGGGCCTGGTGCTCGGAGCCGCCCTCGCGCTGCTCCATCGGGATCGAGGTGCGCGGCAGCATGAACATCACCGCCCAGATCACCACGAGGACGGCGACGATCCACCACATCGCGCTGCGGAACGCGTCGACGTACGGGGCGCCGAAGGCCATCTCGTTCTCGATCACGCCGAAGTACACGACGGAGGTGAGGCCGAGGCCGAGGGCGTTGCCCATCTGCATGGTCGAGTTGATCAGCCCGGAGGCGGATCCGGCGTGCTCGCGCGGCACCTCGGACAGCACGGCGTCGGTGAGCGGGGCCACGATCAGGCCCATGCCGAGGCCCATGACGGCGAGCGGCGCGGCCATCTGCCAGGAGGCGATCTCCATGCCGTAGTGCGCGGACTCCCAGATGTAGAGGAGCACGCCCGCGGCCATGGTGAGCGCGCCCGCCTGGAGCACCTTGCGGCCGAAGCGCGGTACGAGCTTCTGGACGGACATGCCGGCGGCGACCGAGACGGCGATGGAGAAGGGGATGCCGGTGGTGCCGGCGCGCAGCGCGCTCCAGCCGAGGCCCAGCTGCATCATGAGCGTCCACACCAGGAAGAAGATGCCGGTCGCGATGCCGAAGGTGAGCTGGACGGCGATACCGCCGGCGAAGCTCCTGACCTTGAAGAGGGAGAGCTCGACGAGCGGCGAGCCGTCCTTCCTGATCTTGTGCTTCTCGTAGGCGATGAAGCCGACGATCACGAGGGGCACCGCCCCCATGCAGACGAAGCCCCACAGCGGCCAGTCGTTCTCCCGGCCCTGGGTGAGCGGGTAGATCAGCATGACCATGGCGGCGGTCGCGAGGACGACACCGACCAGGTCCAGGCGCAGCGCGTTCGGGGCCTTGGACTCGGTGATGAACTTGCGGCCCAGGATCACGCCCGCGATGCCGACGGGCAGGTTGATCAGGAAGATCGGGCGCCATTCGAGACCGAACAGGTTCCACTGGGTGAGCAGCGCGCCGAGCATCGGGCCCGAGACGGCGCCGAGACCCACGATCGCGCCGAACATGCCGAAGACCTTGCCGCGCTCGTGCGGCGGGAAGGTGACGTGGATGATCGACAGCACCTGCGGCACCATCATGGCGGCCATGCCGCCCTGGAGGATGCGGGAGGCGACGAGGATGCTCGGGTTGGCGGCGATGCCGCAGAGCAGCGAGGCGGCGGTGAAGCCCGCGATACCGATGAGGAAGAGCCGCTTGCGGCCGTAGATGTCACCGAGGCGGCCGCCGGTGATCAGGCCGGCGGCGAAGGCGAGCGCGTAGCCGGCGGTGATCCACTGGATCGCGCTGGTGGAGGCGTTCAGGTCCTGGCGCATGCTGGGTATGGCTATGTTGACGATGGTGACGTCGACCAGGTCCATGAAGGCCGCGGTCATCACGATGGCGAGCGCCAGCCAGCGGCGGCGGTCGGCGGGTGAGCCGTTCGTGGGTGCGGGGGCTGTCTCGGTCCGCTCTTCTTGTACGGGCCCGTTCTCTCTTTCGGGCGATGTCTTGGACGTCTCGGTGCTCATGGAGAGAAACCTAGACCCGATGTAGGTCAGACAGTGTCCTATTTCGCTGGCAACCTGTTGCCATGACCGACACTCCGGCACGGCTGCTCTCCCTGCTGTCCCTCCTCCAGACCCCGCGCGAATGGCCGGGGAGCGAGCTGGCGCAGCGACTGCGGGTGAGTTCCCGGACGATCCGCCGCGACATCGAACGGCTGCGCGACCTCGGGTACCCGGTGGAGGCCACGCTGGGGGCGGAGGGCGGATACCGGCTGGTGGCGGGAGCTGCGATGCCGCCGCTGCTCCTCGACGACGAGGAGGCGGTGGCGATCGCGGTGGGGCTGCGCGCGGGCGCCGGGCATGCGATCGAGGGGGTCGAGGAGGCCTCCGTGCGGGCCCTGGCCAAGCTGGAGCAGGTGCTTCCGTCGCGGCTGCGGCACCGGGTGAGCGTGCTCCAGTCGGCCACGACCGCGCTGGCCCGGGGGGACGGGCCGAGCGTGGACCCGGGGACGCTGACGACGATGGCGTCGGCGGTGGCGGGTCCGGAGCGGCTGCGGTTCGCGTACCGGGCGGGGGACGGGGTCCGGTCGCGTCGGCTGGTGGAGCCGTACCGGCTGGTGAGCACGGGGAGCCGCTGGTACCTGGTCGCCTATGACCTGGAGCGCGAGGACTGGCGGACCTTCCGGGTGGACCGGGTGGGCGAGGCGTTCGCGACGGGCGCCCGGTTCGTGGCGCGGCAGCTGCCGATGGACCCGGAGGAGTTCGTGCGCAGGGGGCTGCGGGGCCGGGAGACGACGTACGCGGTCGAGGCCACCTTCGAGACGGACGTGGCGGAGCTGCCGGGATGGCTGCGGGAGTCGGCGGTCGGGGATGCGGGCGGCGACGACGGCCGGACGCGGGTCCGGTTCGAGACCGCGGACGCCCCGGAGTGGCTGGTGGCGCGCCTCGCGCTGACGGGGGTGCCGTTCACGGTGCAGGCACCGGCCGCGCTGGCCGCGGCGGCGCGGGCGCTGGGGGCGCGGCTGGCGGGGGCCGGGGCGTAGCGGAGAGCGATGCCGGAGCCATGGGTGCCGGGGCACGAGGGAGCCCCGGCACCTGGGGGGGATAGGTGCCGAGGCTCGTCCGGGGGCGTCAGGCCACGGCGTCGAAGCCGGTGTCGCGGGCCATGCGCTTGAGTTCCAGCAAGGCGTGCTTCTCGATCTGGCGGATCCGCTCACGGGTCAGGCCGTGCTGCTTGCCGACCTCCGTCAGGGTCCGCTCGCGGCCGTCGACGATGCCATACCGCATCTTGATGATCGACGCGGTGCGCTGGTCGAGCTTGCCGAGCAGGTCCTCCAGCTCCTCGCTGCGCAGCAGCGAGAGCACGGACTGCTCGGGGGAGATCGCGGAGGTGTCCTCCAGGAGGTCACCGAACTGCGTCTCGCCCTGGTCGTCCACCGACATGTTCAGGCTGACCGGGTCGCGCGCCCAGTCCAGTACGTCGCCCACGCGCTTCTCCGTCGAGTCGAGCTCGGCGGCGATCTCGGCGTGCTCCGGTTCGCGGCCGTTCTCGCGGTTGAACTCGCGCTGGATACGGCGGATCCGGCCGAGCTCCTCGACCAGGTGGACGGGGAGGCGGATGGTGCGGGACTGGTCCGCGATGGAGCGGGTGATGGCCTGGCGGATCCACCACGTCGCGTACGTGGAGAACTTGAAGCCCTTGGCGTAGTCGAACTTCTCGACCGCGCGGACCAGGCCGGCGTTGCCCTCCTGGATGAGGTCGAGGAGGGGCAGACCACTGCGCGGGTAGCGGCGGGCGACGGCCACCACGAGGCGCAGGTTGGAGCGGATGAAGACTTCCTTGGCGCGCTCGCCTTCGGCGGCCAGCGCCTCCAGTTCCTCGCGCGCGGGCGTCTCGCCCTCGCGCTCTATGACTCCGTCGAGGATCTGCTGGGCGTACACGCCCGCCTCGATGATCTGGGACAGCTCCACTTCCCTGGCGGCGTCGAGCAGCGGGGTCCGTGCGATCTCGTCCAGGTACATGCCGACCAGGTCGCGGTCTGCGATCTCCCCGCCCACAGCGCGAGCGCTGCTCGTGGACTGACGACGGGCGACGGCGCGGGTTGCCATGCGTGCTCCCTAGCGATGAGTTCGGTCGCGGTGCGGCTGCCGGACGGCACCGGTGGTGCGGTGTGCGTCCCCGGACACTCTCCCGAGTGCCCGCATCCGAAGGAAACAACGACTGGAATCAGGACAGAATTCCCACGTCTCCCTCTCGTTTTCGAGATCTTGCAGTATCCTGCCCCGCCACGAGAGGGGACAGCGTGCCGCAAGAACACGAAGAGGTGCAGGTCAGGCCCGGAACAGAGGCCGACCTGGCAGCCCTCACGGACGTGTACAACCACTACGTCCGCGAGACCGCCGTCACCTTCGACACGGCCGTCTTCACTCCGGAACAGCGCCGCCCGTGGCTGCACTCCCACCCTGAAGACGGCCCTCACCGCCTTCTGGTTGCCTGGACCGGCCATCGAATCGCTGGATACGCGACAAGCAGCCCTTTCCGTCCGAAACCGGCCTACGCGACATCGGTGGAGGCCAGCGTCTACCTCGCCCCGCACGCGGTGGGCCGGGGCGTGGGGACGGAGCTCTACGGCGCCCTCTTCGCGGCCCTGGCCGAGGAGCCGGTCCACCGCGTGTTCGCCGGCGTCGCCCTCCCGAACGAGGCCTCGGTCCGCCTCCACGAACGCTTCGGCTTCCGCCGGGTCGGGGAGTTCACGGAGGCGGGCTGGAAGTTCGGCCGCTACTGGGACGTGCGGTGGTACGAGAAGACCCTGGGGCCGGGCCACCCGTCCGGGTGAGGCGTTGGCACATTCCTGCGGGCACGGGACAGCGCCTCACCCGGACGGGTGGCGGGGAGTCGTTTGTGCCGCCTGGTCGGCGACGCCCACACTTGACGAGGAGGTGCTGCACCCATGACCGCTCTCGCCCACGAGGCCGCCACACCCCATTCCGATCTGGACGAGGCCCTGTGGCTCGCATGGCAAGCCGCAGTCGACAAACTCCCCGAGGGCTTCCACGCCGAGATCATCGAGGGGTCCATCGAAGTGTCGCCGACCGGTCGCTACTCGCACGGCGAGACCGCCAACGACCTGCGTGACAGCCTTGTGGTGTTCCTGGCCGGGAGCGGCTTCGCCGCTCGACAGGTCATGAACGTCATCCACAGGCGCAAGGTCTGGATTCCCGACCTCTTCATCGCGCCGAAGGACGCCGAGAAACACGTCACCGAGGACGGCATCGGCATCAAGGCCTCAGCCTTGGAACTCGTCGTCGAAGTCGTCTCCCCCGGGCGTGACAGCATCTCCCGCGGCCGCATCCGCAAGCGGCGGGCCTACGCCCGGGCGGGGATTCCCGTCTACATCCTGATCGACGACCATGACGACCGGGGCACCGTCACCGTGCTGAGCGCCCCCGATCCGGACAGGGCCGTTTACGACGATGAGGTCCGGGCGGCGTACGGGACGGCGATCACCATCCCGGCCGGGCCCGCCAAGGGGTTCGTCATCGGCGGGGACATCACCGGGCCCGGCCGGGAGGTCTAGCCGAACTGGAGCGAGCGCTTCGAGAGGCCCATCCAGAAGCCGTCCACCGCGTCGCGGCGGGTGGTGAGGTCGCCCGCCGCGTCCGCCGCGCCGAGGGTGACGAAGAGCGGGGCGAAGTGTTCCGTACGGGGGTGGGCCAGGCGGCCCGACGGGGATTTGGCCTCGAAGTCGAGCAGGGAGTCCAGGTCGCCTGCGGCCAGCGCCTCGTGGCCCCAGGCGTCGAATTCGGCGGACCAGGACGGCACGCCCGGGCCCGTGTGCCGCAGCGCGGCCAGATTGTGGGTGAAGAAGCCGCTGCCGACGATCAGGACCCCCTCGTCGCGCAGGGGCGCCAGCTTGCGGCCGATGTCCATCAGGCGGCGCGGGTCCAGCGTGGGCATGGAGATCTGCAGGACCGGTATGTCGGCCTCCGGGAACATCTCCACCAGCGGGACGTACGCGCCGTGGTCCAGGCCGCGGTCGGGGATGTCCTGGACCGGGGTGCCGGGAGCCTGGAGGAGGCCCCGTACCGAGGCGGCGAGCCGCGGGGCGCCCGGGGCGTCGTACCGGACCCGGTAGTAGTGCTCGGGGAAGCCCCAGAAGTCGTAGACGAGCGGGGCCGGAACGGTTGCGCCGAGGGCGAGCGGAGCTTCCTCCCAGTGGGCCGAGACCATGAGGATCGCCGTGGGGCGGGGCAGTTCTGCGGACCAGGCGGCCAGTTCGCCCGGCCATACGGGGTCGTCCGCGAGCGGCGGCGCTCCGTGACTGAGGTAGAGCGCCGGCATGCGGGTCGGGGCGGTGGTCACGGGGGACGCTCCTCGGTCGTCGGTACGGAGTCACCCGAAAAGACTAACCCCGCTTGGTTCAAATTTGAACCAAGCGGGGTGGTCAGTCATTCCCGGGCGGGCGCCCCCGTCGTCAGTGGGCGATCACCGGAACCCTGAGCTCGGCTTCCCCGGCTCCTGCGGCAGCGCCGGAGCCGGCGCCCGAGGCCACCGGGCCGCCCGCGCCGGGACGGCCGGTGTTGATCAGGGTCAGCGCGATGGCCGAGCTGGCGGCCAGGATGCCGACCGCCCACCAGATGGCGGAGGAGTAGCCCTCGACCATGGCCTGCGCCTGGACGAGCTTGGCCGCGGCGCCGCCCGCCGAGGCCTCGGCCGCATGGTCGGTCAGGTACGCGGTGGTCGCCGAGGCGGCGATCGTGTTGAGCAGCGCGGTGCCGATGGCGCCGCCGACCTGCTGCGAGGTGTTGACCATGGCGGAGGCGACACCGGCGTCGGCCGGGTTCACCCCGTGCGTGGCCAGGGACATGGCCGGCATGAACGCCGTACCCATGCCGAGGCCGAGCAGCAGCTGCGCCGGCAGGATCAGCGCCGGGTACGAGGACCCGACCTCCAGCTGGGTCAGCAGGAGCATGCCGGTGGCGGCGAGCAGGAAGCCCGGGCCCATCAGCAGGCGCGGCGCGACCCGGGTCATGAGGCGGGCACCGATCTGGGTGGAGCCCGTGATCATGCCCGCGATCATCGGCAGGAAGGCGAAGCCGGTCTTGACGGGCGAGAAGCCCTTCACGACCTGGAGGTAGTAGGTGAGGAAGAGGAACAGGCCGAACATGGCGATGACGGCCAGGCCGAGCGAGAGGTAGACACCGCCACGGTTGCGCTCCAGCAGGACGCGCAGCGGCAGCAGCGGGGACTTCACCTTCGACTCGGTGTACACGAAGGCCGAGAGCAAGACCGCCGAGGCGATGAACATGCCCACGGTCGTCGCGTCCGACCAGCCGGCCGACTCGGCGCGCGTGAAGCCGTACACCAGGGCGACGAGACCGAGCGTGGACAGGGCCACGCCGGGGACGTCGAGCGGGGCGCGGTTGCGACCGCCGGCGGGCTCACGGACGACCAGCCAGGCACCCACGGCCGCGACGATCGCGAAGGGGATGTTGACGAAGAAGGTCCAGCGCCAGTTGAGGTACTCGGTGAGGAAGCCGCCGAGGATCAGGCCGACGGCGCCGCCGCCGCCCGCGATCGCACCGTAGATGCCGAAGGCCTTGGCGCGCTCCTTGGCGTCGGTGAACATCACCGCGAGCAGGGAGAGGGCCGCCGGGGCGAGCAGTGCGCCGAAGGCACCCTGGAGGGCGCGGGCGCCCAGCATCATGGCCTCGCCGTTCGCGGCGCCGCCGAGCGCGGAGGCAAGGGCGAAGCCGATGAGGCCGACGACGAAGGCGTTCTTACGGCCCCACTTGTCGGCGATGCGGCCGCCGAAGAGGAGCAGTCCGCCGAAGGCCAGCGCGTACGCGGTGATGACCCACTGGCGGTTGCCGTCGGAGATGCCGAGGTCGGTCTGGGCGGAGGGGAGGGCGATGTTCACGATGGTCGCGTCGAGCACGACCATCAACTGGGCCAGGGCTATGAAGACGAGTGCCTTCCAGCGGCTGGGGTCTGCAGCCAGCGGGGGTGTCGCGGCTGTTTTTGACATGGGGGTACCCACTTCACTGTGCGGAATGACTGAAAAAGGCTATTTCGAGAAGCTTGGGCGCGTCACATGGTTTTCTGCTTCAGGTCTTCCAGCGTGGCGGCCGAACCCGGCAGCACGGAGCGCGCCGGGGTGCGCAACCCGTCGAGGAACAGCTGGAGATGACGGTGGACGAAGCGGTCCACGTCGAGGCATGCGGTGCCGGGCAGGGGGCGGCTGAGCTGGGAGAGGGCGACCATCAGGTCGCCGACGCCGATGTCCGTGCGGACGAGTCCGGCGTCCTGGCCGGCCGTCAGCAGGGTCTCCACGGCGGCCTCCAAGGCGCCGCGCGCGGCGAGGAGTTCGGGGTGGTCACGGTCGAAGTCGTCGGCGAGCATGGGGCACAGGGCCCCGATCCGCTCGTCGGCGGCGGCGTGCGTGAACCGGCACAGCGCGGCGAAGGCGTCGGGCTCCTCGGCGAGGGAGGCCTCGGCCGAGGCGGTGACCTTGTCCATGACGAAGAGCACGACGTGGTGGACGAGGGCCGGGCGGTCCGGGAAGTGCCGGTAGAGGGTGGCGTTGCCGATGCCGGCCCGGCGGGCGACCTCGTCGAAGGGGGCGCCGGAGCCGTGTTCGACGAGCACCTCGCGGGCCGCCGCCAGGATCCGCTCGCGGTTGCGGACGGCGTCGGCGCGCGGGCGCGTCACCCGGGTCGCGGGGCCCGCGGGGGCCGCGGAGGCCGCACGCTCGGCGCCTGCCGCCGGGGCGGTGGTGGGGACCTTCATTCCGGAGCCTCCCTGACTCGGTGACACGTACGGGGCTCCGTTCGAAACGGGGAGCCGGTCCCCACTTGGGCGGACTCACATACAAACGGGGATCCGATCCCCGGTTATTTCACTCGTCCGTGTGACCTGACCCACACGCTGCTTCACGTTCGGCCTCTCTCGACGCGCGGGCGCGTCGCAGCCGTCGGAGGGTGAGCGAACAGAGCGCAGACCGGGCAGGCCGGCTGCCGCGGACTCGAAGGCGATCTCCATGCCGCAGACCCGCCACCGGATACGCAGACCACGCCGCACCAGCGCGTTCATCGCGCTGACCGCGCTGGCGCTCGGCGTCACGGCGACGGCGAGCACGGGGATATCCAGCCGTACCCACTCGGCGGCGGGGCCCGTGGCCACGACCGCCGAATCGGCTCTCGCGCCGTGCCGGATCACCGGCACGATGGGCGTGCAGATGTCCGAGGGCATGCCGACCCCGCCCGGGTACTCGCGCTCGACCGGCGAGGTCAGGGCGCTGAACCTGATGATCGACTTCCCCGACGCCAAAGGCGAGGGCTCGGCGCTGGACCGGCTGGCGGAGTTCTTCCCCCAGACCTCCGACTGGTTCCGCACCAGCTCCTACGGGCGGCTCAGCTACCGGGCCGAATCCCCGATAAGGACCTGGCTGCGGATGCCGATGCCCTTCGCGGCGTACGGGATCGAGCGCGGGTCCGCGTACGAACCGGGCTACCGGCAGCTCGTCGAGCACATCGCGAAGGCCGCCGACTCCGAGGTGGACTTCAGCAGGTACGACCTGATCAACATCCTGGTCACCCCGAACGCCGGGCCGTCCGCCCTGGACACGGTCCTGTCGGTGACCTTCTCCGGCAACGGAGAGGCGCCGACGGCCGACGGGGTGCCCCTGGCCAACACGTCCTTCGTCTACAGCCGGCAGGACGACGGCTCCGGCACCTACCGGGAGACCGGCTACCGGGTGCTCCCGCACGAGAACGGGCACGTCTTCGGACTGCCCGACCTCTACACCACCGACGGCGGCGGCGGCACGGTCGGGCACTGGGACATCATGAGCGAGGACTGGGGCGCCAACAACGACCTGCTGGGCTGGCACAAGTGGAAGCTGGGCTGGCTGGACAGCTCACAGATCAGCTGCGCGTCGAAGTCGGGCGTCAGCGACCACGTCCTGTCGCCGCTGGCGGCGGAGGGCGGGGCGAAGGCGAAACTGGCCTTCGTCCCGTTGTCGGAGAGCACCGGGTACGCGGTGGAGGTACGGACGCGGGCCGGCAACGACGAGGCCGTGTGCAAGCCCGGCGTCCTCATCTACAAGGTGGACTCGGACGTGGACACCGGGCGCGGACCGGTGATGGTGTCGGACAGCACGAGCGCGAGCGGCGGCTGCACCCGGCGGCCCAATGTGCACGCGGAACTGTCGGACGCACCGTTCCGGCCGGGCGAGACGTTCACCGACGAGAAGGCGGGCATCAGCGTCTCGGTGGTGGGCGAACTGCCCGACGGCAGCTACCGGGTGCGGATCATCCGGCCGTAGCAGGCGGCGTCCTGCGGCTTAAGGTGGGCGCATGGAGTCCTACACCATCGGACAGGCGGCGCGGCTGCTGGGCGTGAGCGTCGACACCGCTAGGCGGTGGGCGGACGCCGCACGCTTCCCGACCCGCCGGGACGGCAAGCGCCGCATCGTCGACGGGCCCGACCTGGCGGCCTTCTGCGTGGAAGCCGCCCAGGAAGGCGCCGAGGACGCGGACGCCCCGTACACCTCGGTCCGCAACGCCTTCCCCGGCATCGTGACCGGGATCAAGCTCGGCGACATCGCCGCGCAGGTCGAGATCCAGGCAGGACCGCACCGGGTGGTGTCGCTGCTGACCCGCGAGGCCGTCGAGGAACTCGGGCTGGAGGTCGGCATGCGGGCCACCGCCCGGGTGAAGTCCACCAGCGTGCACATCGACCGCGACTGAGCGCACCGGCTGAGCACGTCGACTGAGCACACCGGCTGAGCGCATCGGCTGAGCCGCCCCGGGCGCATGCCGCATCATGTCCCGCGTGCACAATGCGGAGGAGTTCGGCCCGGCCGACAGCGAAGCAGGCGTCCCCGGTGACATACGGGATCCGGACGCCATGTCCGACGAGATCAGAGCGGCACGGCAAGGGGACGAGGCGGCGTTCAGGGCGCTGTTCCGGGCGGTGCAGCCTGGGCTGCTGCGCTACCTGACCGTGCTGGTCGGGGAGGACGCCGAGGACGTGGCGTCCGGAACCTGGCTGCAGACGGCCCGCGATCTGGGCTCGTTCAGCGGGGACTTCGACGGGTTTCGCGGCTGGGTCGCGACGACCGGCCGCAACCGCGCGCTGGACCTGATGCGCCGCCGGGGCCGCCGGCCGCTTGCCGGCCTGCCCGTCGGCCACCTGCTCGACCGGCCGGGGGCCGAGGACACCGGAGGAGCCGCGCCGGCCGTGTCCGGTACGGCCGAAGCGCTGGCGCTGATATCCCGGCTGCCCCGCGATCAGGCGGAGGCCGTGCTGCTCCGGGTGGTCATGGACCTGGACGCGGAGGGCGCCGCCCGCGTCCTCGGCAAGAGACCGGGCGCGGTGCGCACGGCGGCACACCGCGGTCTGCGCAAGCTCGCCGAGCTCATCGAACAGCAAGAGGCGAACCCGCCGGGGAGCGGAGGGGGCGCGGACGGGGCGGGCGGAGCAGCGGGGGCAGAGGGGGCGGGCGGAGCAGCGGGGGCGGTCCGGCCGAAGCCGCGTTGGAAGAGTTTCACCGCAGGAGTGACACCGACGGCGCCTTCGACGCTGAAGAGCACGAGATGAGGAACCGAACCCACCGGATCGACAGCGACACTGCCGAGCGGCTGCTCGACGGCGCCGGGGTCGGCGCCGGTACCGACCACGACGCCCTCGTGAGGCTGCTCGCTGCCGCCGCCGCCCCCGCGGCCACGTGCGAACTGTCCGGCGAGGAGGCGGCCGTGGCCGTGTTCCGGACGGCTCGCCTTGCCCCGGCCGCCGTGTCCGGTGGATCCCGCACGCCCCGCACGTCCCGTTCGTCCAGGAAGCGGCCGGTGCGCGCGCCGGGCCTGCTCCTCGCCGCGAAGGTGGCGGCCGCCGTGCTGGCCTCCGCTGTCGGCGGTGTCGCCGTCGCCGCCGGTACGGGCCACCTGCCCGCCGTCATGGGCGGTGAGTCCGAGGACAGCGTTCCGGACCACTCGCCCTCGTCCACGCCCTCGGCCGGTACCGGGGCACCGGGCGCGCGGGCCCCGGGCACGCCCGCCGACTCGCCCTCCGCGGCACCTCCCGACCTGGCGGGTGGCCCGGGCGGAACGTCGAGCGGCTCGTCGGCTCCTCGGCCCCCGCACAGCCCTCACGGCTCCGCACCACCGGAGCAGACCGGCCGGCACGAGCCAGGTGATCGCCCCGGCACCCCTCGGCCGACCGGGACCCCGGGGGCGCCGGCCGCTCACCAGACCGGCCTGCCGGCCACCGCCCCGTCCCCGCCCCGCAAGGACGCACCGGCCACTCGCCCCACCGGGTGACCCCGCCGCTCCTCGTCCGCCACCCGTAGAGGCTGTCCACGATGCAACAACCGGCTCACCTGGACGACGACACGATGCAGCTCCCCCGCATCTCCGCTGTCGCCACGGACCCCCCCGCCCCCAGCCCGGTCTTCGTCGACTCCTCCGGTCGGCGCCAGCGCCGGGTACGCCGCCTCGGATGGTTGCTGGTGGTCCCCGCCGCCGCGTACATCGTGCTCCTGATCAGCTCACTGTTCGGCGGACCCACGCTCCAGTCCCCGTTCCTCCCGTCCCCGCGGGTCCCGGAGGGCGCCCAGAACAGGCCTCCCGTGGCCGAGCCGGGCTCCCCCTCACCCGGTGCCGCACGCCGTACCGGCCCGCCCGGCACCACGCCCCGGACGTCCCCCTCCCCGCCCGGCGCCACGGGAAAGACCCCGGCCGGGAATGGGACCGCCACCACCAGCGGGCCCGCTCCCTCCGCATCCACGGGGAGCGCTCCGGCGCCGGGGAACGGATCCGGCGGCCACGGCCGGCCGACCTCCCCGCCCGGCCAGGGCGGGAAGCCCACCGCTCACCCGTGACCCGCCCGGACCACCACAGGCAGGAAGCACACCCCTTGTCGAAGAACCGCCGCCTGCCCCGCGGCAGGCACAGCACCGTGCGCGACGTCCCCCTGCGCACCCACTGGCTGCTGCTGACCGCGCTCGTCCTCACCCTCTCGGCGGCGCTGCTGTTGCAGGGGTACAGCAAGCACATGTTCGACGCGAGGGCCGACGGCGCACCGCGCGGGGCGGGGTCGGCGGCGGCTGCCGTGCCGGCGCAGATCCGGTCGGGCGGCCCGGTCATCGACGGCGCCGCCGCGCGGACGGTCGGCCCCCAGCCCCGCACCATCGCCCTGACCTTCGACGACGGTCCCGACCCGGTCTGGACGCCGAAGATCCTGGACGTCCTGCGCCGCAACGACGTGCACGCGACGTTCTTCACCGTCGGCGCGCAGGTGGCGGCCCATCCGGAACTGGCCCGGCAGATCGTCGCGGACGGCCACCAGCTCGGCGTCCACACCTTCACCCACACCGACCTGGGCGCGGCATCCGAATGGCGGCGCTCCCTGGAACTGCGCGAGAGCCAGCTGGTCGTCGCCGGCGCCACCGGAGTCACCACCCCGCTGCTGCGCCCGCCCTACTCGTCGACCAACCGAGCGCTGGACGACGCCGGCTGGGCCACCGTCGCCCAGGCCGGACGAGAGGGGTACCTGACGGTCCTGACCACACTGGACAGCCAGGACTGGCGTCGCCCGGGTGTCGGGCAGATCGTCGCCAACGCCACCCCCGAGGGCGCCGGGGGCCAGGTCGTCCTGATGCACGACGCGGGCGGCGACCGCTCGCAGACCGTCGCGGCCCTGGAGCAGCTCGTCCCCCGGCTCAAGGGGGCGGGCTTCCGCTTCGCCACCGTCAGCGACGCGGTCGGCCTGCCGACGCCCACCCGCCCGGCCTCGACCGTCGACCGGTGGCAGGGACTCGCCCTGAGCCAGGCGCTGCGCGCGAGCGACTGGGTCCTCGAAGCGCTCGCCTGGCTGATGTGGGCGGCCGGTGCGATCAGCGTGCTGCGCGCGGTGGCGGTGTTCGTCGCCGCCCGCCGTCACGTGCGGATGCGCCGCAAGCCCTGGGGCAACCCGGTCACCGAACCCGCCAGCGTCATCGTCCCCGCCTACAACGAGAGCGCCGGCATCGAAGCAGCCGTCCGCTCCCTGGTCGCGTCGGACCATCAGGTGGAGATCATCGTGGTCGACGACGGCTCCACCGACGGCACGGCCGACATCGTCGAGGCCCTGCGCCTGCCCGGCGTGCACGTCATCCGCCAGCGGAACGCCGGGAAGCCGGCCGCACTCAACACCGGCATCGCCGCCGCGACCTGCAACCTGCTGGTCATGGTCGACGGTGACACCGTCTTCGAGCCGGACGCGGTCCGCATGATCGTCCAGCCCTTCGCGAACCGGCGCGTCGGCGCGGTGTCGGGCAACGCCAAGGTCGTCAACCGCGGCGGCCTGCTCGGCCGCTGGCAGCACATCGAGTACGTCGTCGGCTTCAACCTCGACCGCCGCCTCTTCGACCTCGCCGAATGCATGCCCACCGTGCCCGGGGCCATCGGCGCGTTCCGCCGCGAGGCCCTCCTGCGCGTCGGCGGCGTCAGCGACACCACCCTCGCCGAGGACACCGATCTGACCATGGCGCTGTGCCGGGACGGATGGCGCGTCGTCTACGAGGAACGGGCCAAGGCCTGGACCGAGGCTCCCGCATCACTCGGCGCACTCTGGAAACAGCGTTACCGCTGGTGCTACGGCACCCTCCAGGCCATGTGGAAGCACCGCGGCGCCCTCACCCAGCGGGGCCAGGCCGGGAAGCTCGGCCGTCGCGGCCTGCTCTACCTGCTGATGTTCCAGGTCCTGCTGCCGCTGCTCGCCCCGGTCGTGGACATCGTCGCCGTCTTCGGCCTCGTCTTCCTCGACCCCCTCCGGATCATCGGCCTGTGGTGCGCCTTCCTCGTCCTCCAGGCCCTGATGGGCCTGTACGCCTTCCACCTCGACGACGAGCGGCCCGGTCCACTGTGGAGCCTGCCGCTCCAGCAGTTCGTCTACCGCCAGCTGATGTACCTGGTCGTCATCCAGTCCGTGTTCACCGCGATCGCCGGATCCCGCCTGCGCTGGCAGCGCATGGAACGCTACGGAAGCCTCCAAGCCCCCGCGGAATCCGCCTCCCGGCCGCAGCCGCAACCGCACGCCTCGGTGCAGGTGCAGGCGCAGATGCCGGCGCCTGAGCCGGTCCACGGGGAGCCCGCCCACCTCGCCGGGACGCACATCGAGCGCTGGCCCCCGTACCCCGAGGAGACCGGGAGCACCGGTCGGCCGCCGGGCATGCCGCACTGGTAGCTCGTGGTTACGCTGGAGACGCGGAAGCCAACCGTGATGACCGGTGGGAGGCCCACTGATGAGACGACGCCATCACTTCCACGTCGATCACGCCGGGCACTCGGTCAGTGCCACCGTCCAGACGGGCCACCGGGTGGAGGTGGAGGTGCTCGTCGACGGCAAGGAGACGGGCCACGCGACGACGCACGACGACCACCCCGTCAGCGTGCCCGTGGAACTGCCCACGGATCCGCCGAGCACGGTATCGGTGCGCGCCACGCCCGGTCCGGGTGTGCCGCGCTGCTTCCTCGAGGTCGTCGGAGCCGATCCCCAGGTCATGTCCCCGCGCCCGTACTGAGCGGGAGGGCCACGGGCTCGGCGGCCCGCGGGGGCTGGAATTCGTGCTCCTGCGCACGGTGGTAGCCGCGACGGTCGTACCAGCGGCAGACCGCCCAACCGATGACCGCGGCCCCGACGGCATAGGCGCCCAGCACCCACCACGCCTGCCGCACCCGGTCGCCGGCACCGTCGAAGAACAGCAGCGACCGTACGCCCTCGACCGCATGGCGGGCGGGCAACGCCCTCCCCAGGGTGTCGAATCCACCGGGCAGGGCCTCCACCGGGAGGGCGCCCGCGGACAGCGGGACACCGACGAGGGTCACCGCGAACAAAGCCAGCACCTGGCCCGGCGCCCCGAACACGGCGAACAGGGCGAGGGTGAGCAGAGCGACGGCCGCGCACACGGTGCTGCAGAACAGCACGAACAGACCGGTGTCGTCGGGCTGGAAGTCGGTGCTCCACAAAGAGACGCCGGCGACGACGGCTCCTGCCGCACATCCCATCACCGCGCCGAGGACGGCCTTGGCCAGGAAGGTCGACGAACGGGCGATCCGGACGACGGGCCGGAGCTTGCGGCGTGGACCGACCTCGAGCGGCAGGTATCCGAGCCCCGCGTCGATGAGGGTCGTCAGCAGCGTGGCCGGGAGCAGCCCGGAGATGAGCAGCGCGATGGCGATGTAGAGCGGGGCGGCTCCGGCGCCCGACCCGACGGGTCCCGTCGACGGCTGGCGCACCACGGCGGTGACCTCGACGGGGTCGTCCAGCAGGGCCAGGAAGCCACCCGGCACCACCGCCTCCTTGGGCTGCGCGCCCTTGGCCCGGGACGTCCCCGTCCCCCCGTCCCGGGAGGAGGTCTCGGCGACCAGCTGAGCACCCAGTCGTCGCGATGCCTCCGCCACCGTCCGGCGTACCGCCTTGTCCGCCATCGACGCCGCCATGCCACTCACGCCGCGCGGGACGACGATCTCCATCACCGGGCGCCGGGCGGGCGTCCCGGTGCCCAGCAGGGACAGTGCCCGGCCGGTGAAGTCGCGCGGTACGACGAGCGCCGCATAGGCCTCTTGGCCGTCGAGCACCCGCCACGCGTCCTCGCGGGACGTGACCAGGCTCCACCGCACACGGCCGTCCTTCTGGGCGGCGCGCGCGATGCCGTCGGCAAGCTCGCGGCCCAGGTTCACGCTGCCGTGGGGGCCCGTACTCCCCTCGTCCTCGGCGACGAGGACGAGGGGCAGGTTGCGCAGCTGGTCGTCGGGGTCGGAAGACGGCCCCAGATAGCTGACGGTGCTCAGGGCGGCGAGCAGGGAACCGATCAGCACCACGATCCACGTGCGGGGCTGCTTCCACAATGTGCTGGCCCGCAAGGGGACCACCTCCGTCGGTCGGGGAGAGATCAGGCCGGGCAGCGGGAGGCGCGGTCGAGGGGACGTTCAAGTGCCAGTCGCTCGCGCAGCGTTCGGGCTCCGCGCGGCGCGCCCGACACGAGTCCGTGCTCCCGCAGCATCGGCAGCGTCCGGGTTGCGAAGAGCTCCAGTGAGGCAGGTCCGCCGGGCATCTCGACCAGCAGTCCGGCGGGCCGCTCCCCGAGGAGCAGTCGCCGGACGCGCTCGACCGTCTCGTCGGGCGCTTCGGCGGCGAGGGGCAGGGGGGCGATCCGCGGACGGCGGGACGCGCAGGGGTGGTCCGTCAGGTGGTAGTCGGGCACGTGGGGAGCCTCGGCGGAGGTGACCCATGTGGCCAGCGTCACGGGATGTCCCTGTGGTGGCCGGGCGATGTTCAGCGGACCGGCGACCTTGTAGTAGCGGCCCTCGTGGTCGGTGCGGTGCATGCCGTCGGACCTGAAGTAGGTTCCGGAGGCCCGGTCGTGCACGAACGCGTCGTCGTCGAAGCTGTCCCACAGTCCCGCGAGCACGGACAGGTACTCCTGCGCGCGCTGCCACGCCTCCTGGGCATCCTGCCGGGCCGGCAGACCGGCGGCTCGCTCGGTCGCGTCCGGTCGCAGGTCCAGCAGCACGCCGGCGCGTCCGCCGGACATGATGTCGAGGGTCGCCACCTCACGCGCCAGGTGGTAGGGCTCGTGCGACGCGGGGGATGCCTCGGCGATCAGGCCGATGCCCGTCGTACGGGGGGCGATGGCCGCCAGGACGGTGGCCGGTTCCAGTGCGGCAGAGCCTGCCGCACCGCTCCTGCGGATCACGAGTGCGTCGATGCCCGCCCTGTCGGCGCGGACCGCGGCGTCGGAAAGCCGTCGCAGCCACGATCCGGCCCCGCCTGCGCGAACCACGGCGCGAGGTGACGCATCGGAGTCCGGCCGGGGGTGCGTCGGAGCGGCGGCCAGGGCGACGAACACGGGCACGGGGGTCGGGGTCGGTTCAGGCACGGGCACCTCCGGCGGCGAGCGCACGGCGCGGCAGTCCGAGGTTCTGCCGCAGGTCGCTCCCCTCGTACGAGTGGGGGAAGATGCCGCGGCGCCACAGTTCCGGGACCACGAGGTCGACGAAGTCGGTCAGGGGCCGCGGGAGGAACGGGAAGGACATCATGAAGCCGTCCGCGCCCCGCTCCTCGTACCACTCCTGCATGTGGTCGGCGATCTGCGTCGGGGTGCCGGCGACGATCTGCCCGCTCAGGAAGTGCTCGGCCAGCCGGCGGGTGGTGAAGTCGTGCTCGCGCGCCATCCGGATCAGCAGCTCCCGCCGGCTCTGGCTCCGGTCGGTCGGCGGGATCTCGGGCAGCGGAGCGTCCAAGTCGTGGCCGGTGAGGTCGAGCCCGAGGTTCTCTTGCAGCCACTGGCGGGCCACGTCCTCGTGGACGAGGCCGCGCAGCGTCGCCAGATGGTCCTGCGCCTCGGCCTCGGTCCTGGTGACCAGGGGCCACAGCGCGGGCCAGATCTGCACGTGCTCGGGCCGGCGGCCGACCGCCCGGACCCGCTCCTTCACCTCGGCGTAGAACCGGCGGGCGCCGGGCAGGTCACGCTGGTCGGTGAAGACCACGTCGGCGTACCGGGCCGCGAAGTCGATGCCCGCCGCGGACGCGCCCGCCTGGAAGAGGACGGGGTGCTCCTGGACGGGCGGCAGGATGCCCGGCGCGCGGCCGCGGTGCGCCGCCTCCCACAGGGTTCGGACCTCGTCGACGCAGCTTTCCGCAAGTTTGTACCTCATGTCGTGCGGAACGGGTGTCCGGCCGAAGTTCGCCGCCTCCTGCGGCAGCACGGAGGTGACGATGTTCCATCCGGCGCGGCCCGCGGAGACCGTGTCGAGCGAGGCGAACCTCCCGGCCAGCTGATGCGCCTGCCAGTAGGTCGTCGAGCCGGTCGCGACCAGTCCGATGTGGTCCGTGGCCCCGGCGAGCCCGGCCAGCAGGGTGATGGGTTCGAAGTGGTCGGCCCTGGCACCCTTGTTGAGTCCGGGGCCTTCGCCCCACGGCGCGAGCAGATCGGGGCGGAAGATGGCGTCGATCCTGCCCCGTTCCAGTTCCGTGGCGAGGAACTCATGGAACGGATAGTCGAGTTGGCCCGACAGGCTGGCCTGCGGGTGGCGCCAGCCGGCCCAGTGGCCGCCGGATCCGTGTAGCAGAACTCCCAGCGCGAGGCGCCCGATGAGCGCGTGCGGCATGGCCGGTTCTCCCCTCGTGGGTGGTTGCGGTGCGGTGTTCGCGGCAGGCGGGTGAGGACGGCCGGATCCGTGACGGCGGACGGCGCCTCCCGGCGCCCCTCACCGTCCTGAGGTCTCCCGGACCGGAAGCCCGGCCGCGGCGGCTTGGGCACGGGCGGCCAGGAAGCGCGGCACGGTGTCGCTCTGCCACGGGAAGAAGTGGCCGCCGGGAAGGACGCGCAGCCCCTTCCACTGCCGTGCGTGACGCTGCCACTCGGCGACTTGGTCCGGCGGGTGGACCACGTCCTCGTCGCCGGCCAGCGCGTACAGGGGAACGGTCACGGGCTGCGCCGGCGAGGTGCGGGCCATGCCGAGGAGCCGGTAGTCGGCCTGGAGCGGACGCAGGAGGAGGGCTCGCATCTGCGGACTGGAGAGGACCTCGGCGGGCGTCGCTCCGAGCCGCGCCACGTGCTCCAGAAGGGCGTCGGGATCGTCGGCGAGCGAATGGTTGGCGCGTACGTCGATCAGTTCGGGCGGCGCCATCGCGGAGATCACGAGCCCCCGCGGAGGTGCGCCGAGCGCGCAGAGCGCCTGGCACACCCCGTAGGCGAGAAGCCCGCCCATGCTGTGGCCGAAGAGGATCAACGGTGCGGCGGGATCGCCGAGGTGGGGCAGCAGGCCCTTGACGACGTCGGCGACGTTCTCCTCGGGCAGCTCGGCGAGCCTGCGGCCGTGGCCCGGCAGCTCCGGTGCGATCAGCTCGGTCGACTGCGGAAAGACCGCGGACCAGGAGCGGTAGGCATCGGCCGATCCCCCGGCGAAGGGCAGACAGACAACACGGGATTTCATCGCGATTCCCCCTGGAGCGGGCGTGGACGCGGGGTCGGGGCGCTCCGTCGGATCCGGGGCCGTTCACCCCGGCATGGAAGTGCAACGCAACGTTGCGTTGCATTACGTGCGGTGCAACCATAGGACAGCGGTAGGCTTGATGCAACACAACGTTGCGTTTGGTCCTGTGGGGCCGGTCCGGAGGTCGCGATGGAGCCAGGCGGTAGCAAGCCGGACGAGCAGCCGGACAAGCAGCCGGACGGGAAACGGGGCGGGCCGCGCCGCAAGAACGAGATCTTCACCGCGTGTCTCGACCTGCTCACCGCACAGGGCTACGACGGGCTCACGGTCGAGGGGGTCGCCCAGCGCTCCGGCGTCAACAAGACCACCATCTACCGCTGGTGGCCGTCGAAATCGGAGCTGCTGCGCGACGCGCTACTGCACTCGGGCACGCTGTCGCTGGAGCCGCCCGATTCCGGGAGCCTCGCATCCGACCTGACCGCCCTCGCCACGCAGATCGAGACCCTCCTCGACAGCCCCCGGACACGCCCGGTCGTAGAGGCGGCCCTGGTAGGGGCGGTGCGCCACCCGGCCATGCGGGAGCTGGTGACCCACTTCCTCGAAGACCGGCTCGGGCGCCATCAGCCCATCTTCACCAGGGCGGTGGAGCGTGGTGAGCTACCCGCCGATTTCGACCCGGCCCTGCTGGTGGACGCCATGACCGGCGCACTGTGGATCCGGCTGCTGGTGCGCCGCAAGCCGGTGGAGAGCGGCTTCACCGACCGGCTGATCTCGTTGCTGCTGGACGGTATTTGAGCAGCGCCGCGCACCCCCGGCCGGGGCGGCGCGGCACTACGGCCCTGGGCCGGCGCAGGGGCCTGACGGGTCCGGCCCAGGGCCTGACCTCAGCCGCCCAGGGCGGCCTTGAGCCGGCCGAGCGTGGTGCGCATGCCGGCACGATTGACCTCCGCACGGTCGGCCGGGCGCGTACCGGTGAACACCCGCCCGAGGAACTCGGCAGTCCGGGCACCACGGCCCGTGCGCAGGTCCTCCCAGTACTCGGTGACCCTGGTGACGCCGCCCTCCGACCGGAAGCGGTAGCCCCACAGCGCCACCGGCAGTCCGAACGCAGTGACCCGGAAAGCGAATTCGGAGGGCCGGTCGGACCGGGTCACCCGGCACGTGGTGAACCAGACCAGCAGCCCCTTCCGGTTGAACCCGACGAACGCCGCCCCCTCGCGCGCCACGTGACCGCGATGCCAGACGGCGAAGCACTCCGGGCTCCACTTGCCCATGTTCCGCACGCACGAGACCGCGGCGTACACATCCTCGACAGAGGCGTCGACAAGGACGCTCTCCTCGACTTTCCATAAACGGTTCACAATTCCCCGGGCGGATCGAAGGGATGTCACGAGTCCGGACCGGCCGGACTTTAGCCAGGCGTGAAGCGGGGCGCAACAGAGAAGTGCCAGAAAAGCGGAAGACCGCCGTCCCCATCGGTGAGGACGCCTGGTGCGCCGAGATTCCCGGCCCGTCTCTCTTGACGGTGCCACGGCGGCACTCCTAACGTAGAACGAGTCGGATCGTTCTGATACCTGCCATGGTCGCACACGCCGACCTCGTGACGCGGCGGCGACGGGAGTGACGAGTGGAGGCATGTCCGGCCGCCGGCGGGCGGGCAGCGGCGGTCGCCGAGCGAGCACGGCGCACGGACGCGCCGAGGCGGCGGACCGCACCCCCGTGACGTCTTTCGTCGCGGCGCCATTCCCCCGCCCCCTGGAATTCCCGGGCAGCGAGCGAATCCCCTGACAGACGCCGGACTTCTCCTCGGAAATTCCGGGGCGCCGTTCCGGGCACCCCGCTCGTTCCATGAGAATGCTCCGCCGGATTCCCGGACCGCCCCGCCACCGAATACCGGAGACCGGCTCGTACGCATTTCACCCGGCCGCTCTTCCACCCGGATCTCCCGAGCTCGAAACCGTGCGGTGGGCTCTGCGACGGCCGCACGCCCCTGCTCACCACACCCCCGACGGAACACGACCCAAAGGACCGAACCGTGACCCGAATCCCCGTGGAAACCGACTGGGACAACGCCCCGGGCGTGCTCGACGGCGCCCGCGACCTCGAACTGACCCCTGGAATGTGCGACTTGCCGTACTGGCTGGAGCACGTGGCCGGTTCCATGCTGCGCAGGCTGTCGGACGGCACCGTCACCGCCGCGGGCCCCACCGAAGCCGTCCTGCGCCCCGGCCCGATGCGCGAGGCGCTCATCGACGAGTTCACCTTCCGGACGCTGGCCGAGGACAAGGCCACCCGTGCGCTGTCGTTCCTCGTCTTCCACGCCCCGGACCGGGACTGCCTGGAGTTCTACTCCACCCAGCTCGTCGACGAGGCGCGGCACGCCCGCGTGTTCCGCGACCACCTCCTCCTGGCGGGCCTGCCCGAGGAGGAGATAGCGGCTGCGGTGGCCCGGACCGCAGCGTCCTCTGGGGCCGCCGTCCTCGATCCCCTGGAGGAGTTCGGCCTGCACGTGCTGCGGGACCAGCAGGACTTCTACGGCGGCGTCCTCGTCCTCACCGTCCTGGTCGAAGGGATCCTCGCTCCCGCGGCCGAACTCAGCGAGCGCAAGTGGAAGCTCCTGGACCCCTCCGCCGCCCTGGTCGAGCGAGGAGCCAACATGGACGAGATCCGCCACCTGGCCGTGGGCAGCGCCGTCATACGCCAGTACCTCACGGAGCGGCCCGAGGCCCGGCCACGGCTGCTGGACCTCGTCAGGGAAGGGCGCCGCCTGTGGGACGAGCTCCCCATGAAGGACGTGCTCTACCGCAGGGAATCCCTGTTCCAGAAGGGTCTCGCCGAGCACGGCCACCTGCTGGGCGACTACGAGATCTGGCCGGGGCGGCGCCTGGTGGACAGCGGCATCGAGGAACGGATGGAAGCGGCGGAGCGCTGGTCACGCGAGACGCAGGACGCCCGGCTCCGCTACATGCTCCTCGACGAGTCGTGATGGCCGGCAGCCCCGCAGAACCCGGTACGTGGCGGATCCCGCTGGCCGGTGCGTCCGGCGCCGCGCCGTACGTCGCCGCGAAGGTCACCGACGCGGGACCCGCCCCGCGAGCCGTCGCCGTGATCTGGCCGGCCCTCGGTGTGAACGCCTCCTACTACGCACCGTTCTGCGGGCACCTGGCCGCCCGGGGCATCGCCTCCGTCGCCACGGACCTGCGGGGCCAGGGCGACAGCCGTCCCCGGGCCGGCCGGCGGACCCGGCACGGCTACCACGAGCTGGCCACCCGCGACTGGCCCGCGGTCATCGCCGCGACACGCGAACGCTTCGGCCCGGACGTCCCGCTCTTCCTGCTCGGGCACAGCATCGGCGGTCAGGTCAGCGTGCTGCACACGGCCCATGACCCCGAGGGAGCGGACGGCCTGGTCCTCGTCGCCGCCGGCTCGGTGGACCACCGCGGCTTCTCCGGCGCGGCCCGGCTGCGCGTGCTGGCCGGTACGCAGTTCATCTCCCTGGTCGCGTCGCTCTGGGGCTACTGGCCAGGGCACCGCCTCGGCTTCGGCGGGCGCCAGCCGGCCACGTTGATGCGCGACTGGGCCAGGATCTCCCGTACCGGCCGCTTCACCCCAGAAGGGTCGGACGCCGACTACGAGGCGAGCCTGGCACAGGTCACGCTCCCCGTGCTGGCGGTCTCCGTCGAAGGCGACCGCCTCGCGCCCGTCGGGGCCGTGGACCGCCTGTGCGCCAAGCTGCCCTCCGCGACGGTCGAGCGCTGGCACTTCGGCCAGGACCACGCCGAGCGGCTCGACCACGTCAGGTGGGCCCGCTCCGGTGCGGGCATCGCGGAGCGGATCTCCGACTGGCTCACGCAACGGCACTCGGTCTGAGCGCCCGACGGGGCGGGGGGCGCGGCCCCCCCCCCCCCGCCCCCCCCCCCCCCCCCGCCCCCCCGCCCGGCGGGGGGGGGGCCGCCCGCCCCCGCCCCCACCCACCGCGCCCAGCCCAGACATCCCCCCCACCCCCGCCCGCG
>NZ_JBIAHP010000007.1:240202-266128 GCF_042870715.1 Streptomyces sp. NPDC006463
GGGGGGGGGGGGCGGGGGCGGGGGACCCCCGGCGGGCCCCCCCACCCGCCCCGGGGGGGGGCCCCCGCGGGGGGGGGCGGCGGGCCCCCCCCCCCCCCCGCCCGCCCCCGCTCATGTCCGGTCACGTCCGGGGGCTCGGCTCCCACGGCAGTGGAGCCACCGGATCGCGCACGAACGCACGTGACCCCCGTACCGGGCTCGATCGAGCCCGGTACGGGGGTCACGTGCGAACGCCGTGGGCGTCCCGTCAGATGGAGTTGGTCAGGCGCATCAGGTTCCACACCGCTGCGGGCCGGACGGCGCCCTGGAACGCCGCGTACTCCGGCTCCAGTACCTGGGGAGCCCACTTGAGCTTGAACGCCTCCTGGGTGCGCGCCGGATAGATCGCCTTGCCGTGCTCGGCGACGAGGCGCAGGGCCCGGGTCAGGACCCGGGAGGCGCAGGCCGGCTCGTGGCGGTCGCTCAGGCCGGCGAACGGCGTGAGCCCGAGGTGCAGCCAGCCCGCCCCTTCGGCGCGAAACAGCTCCAGCGCCGTCAGGTTCACCAGTTCGATCGTGCCCACAGTGGCCTGCGGAGACCGCCTCGTCAGGTCGTAGAGCCATCCGGGGCGGCTGCCCCAAGCCGGGGAGTAGGTGACGTAGCCGACCGTCATCCCTTGCCGGCGGGCCACGAAGGTGCGCCGCATCGCGGCGCCGGGTCCGCCCCTCTCTCCGATCAGGAAGGACAGCTCCTTCACGTGCCGTCCCTTGGCCCGCAGCCACGCGGCGTCCACGGCGTCCAGTTCGGACTGGTCGGACGCACGGGAGTCGACCTCGACGACGGTGACGCCCTCCCGCCGGGCACGGGAGACGTTCTGCCGTACCTTCGCCAGGGCCTTGCCCCGGAGGGTGAACGCCGACAGGTCGATGCTGTACGAGGTGCCGATCTGGTTGACCGTGAACCCCCGGGACTCGTACAGCGGCACGTCGCGGGCGCGGACCTGCGCCGCCGTCAGCCGGGCCGTTCCCCGGACGCCGCCCGCGACGCGCTCGATGAACTCGTCGAGCAGTGCGCCCCGGTCTCCTTCCGCCGCCCACGGCCCGCCGAACTGGACCACGTGCCGTCCGCACCGCCGGTAGGCGGTGACGCCGGGAACCCGGGTGCCCGTCCATCGCGTGGTGGCCGCGTTCAGCGCCAGTGCGCCGCTGGGGTGGTCGGCGTGGGCGCCGAGGAGGGCGACCTCCTCGGCGGCGGCCTGGATCACCGGTGGCCTCCCACGGGCACCCGGCGGGAGGTGACGGTCGCGGAGGCCGCCTGCTCCCTGCCGGGCCGTCCGGCACCCGGCCCGTCGGGTGCCGCGGCATAGGCTTGTTCGAATGTGGTGAACGCCGGGTGCGCCTTGGGCTCGAAGGCCACGCCGAACGGCTTGAAGAAATTGCCCAGCAGGCCCCTGTCACCGCACAGATGGACCGGCACGGCCAGCAACGCCCACTCCCAGCCCACCAGCCAGCCCCAGAGGGCCACCACGGCGCCGGCGGTCAGCCAGCTGTGCATGGTGTTGTAGAGCACGTAGTAGCCGCGCGGTATCGGCCGGCCCTTGGCCCGGCGGTGTGCCAACGCGCCGGGCAGGTAACCGATGACGTCGATGTACGCGAACATGCCCACGGCCACCGGCCACCGGACCTCGTCCCAGTGGGCGATCAGCAGGCCGGCGCTGAGGAGCAGACCGACGACGAACTCGGTCCGCAGCAGCCGGAAGGTCACGGGCGTCTCGAAACGGTTCACCGGGTCCATCAGGCGTCCCTCCCGTCGCCGAGCAGGGCCCGGAGTATGTGCGCGATGGTCTCCCGCAGCACGCGCTCCGCCACCGGATCCACGATGTTGGCGAGGGTCGGGAGGCCGAAGTCGAAACCGGCGGTGAAGGCGACGTCTGTACCGCCGTCGGCCGCTTCGACGGTCCACGCCCCGTCGAAGGTCTCGAAGTCGCCGTGGAGCTGGCGGAAGGAGATCCGCAGCGCGGAGTCGTCGAACACGTCCTCCTCGGTCCAGGCCAGTACACCGTTGCGGAAGTCCACTTCCCAGTCGCTTCGGACCGAGCCGTCGTCGAGGGACGGGTGGACGATCACCTTCCGTACGGTGTCCACGAGTTCGGGGTACCGCGCGAAGTCACGGATCCGGGCGTATGCCTCGGGAGCGGCGATGCCGGGGGCATGGAAGTCGAGTCGTACCGAGCGCATCTCAGCGCCCTCCTGTCGGGGTGGAGAGGCCGTGGGACGGGACGGGGAACCGCTCCCCGAGCGTGCGGGCGGAGTCCCGCACGGCTTGTTCGAGTTCCTGCGCCTCCGCGTCGGTGAGCACGGCGGGCGGGGTCAGCCGGACCACGGCGTGGGCGTTGAGCGAGTGGTTGACGATCACGTCGCGGTGCAGCAGCTCCAGCAGGAACTCGCCGGCCAGGCCCGCGTCGTGGAATTCGATGCCGATGAGCAGCCCGGCCCCGCGGACCTCCCGGACCAGGTGCGGGCAGTACTCCGCCACGGCCCCGGCGATCTGCGGCAGCAGCAGTTCGCCGAGCCGCCGGGCACGCTCCACCAAGCCCTCGTCCTCGATGACCGCGATGGCGCTCTCCGCGGCCGCCATGGCCACCGGAGCGGCGGCGAAGGTGGAGGTGTGGATGAACGGATCACGGTCGAAGGGGGCGAAGGCGCGTTCGGTGGCGACCGCCGCCGCGACGGGGATCACCCCGCCGCTGAGGGCCTTGCCCACCAGCAGCACGTCCGGCACCACCCCCTCGCGGTCCGCCCCCCACCAGCTTCCGAGCCGGCCCAGACCGGTCATCACCTCGTCCAGGACGAAGAAGGCCCCGGTCTCGGCGCACACGGCCGCGATCGCCTTGAGGTAGCCCACCGGAGGCACCACCACGCCCGCTTCACCCTGTACGGGTTCCACGATGACCACGGCGTCCGAGCCGTCCGGGCCGAGCGCACGCGCCAGCGCCCCGACGTCGCCGAACGGCACATGCGTGGTGTCCGGCAGCAGCGGCTGGAAGGGCTCCCGGTACAGGTCCTTGCCGGTCGCGGACAGGGCGCCGAGGGTCTTGCCGTGGAAACCGCCCTCGGTGGCGACGATCCGCCGGTGTCCATGGCTGCGGGCCAGCTTCAGCGCGGCCTCCACGGCCTCGGCACCGGAACCGCAGAAGTGCACCCGGTCCAGGCCTTCGGGGGTGACCCGGGTCAGTGCGGCGGCGGCCCGTGCCGCCGCCGGGTCCAGCAGGAGCCGGGTGGACAGCGGGTGGGTCCGGATCTGCCGCTCGACGGCGGCCACCACCCGCGGATGACAGGCGCCGGCCAGGAACACCCCGTAGCCGCCGCAGTTGAGGAAGGACCTGCCGTCCTCGGTGACCACACGGGAACCGGACGACGAGGACTCCACGTGTCCCCCGAACATCTCCCCCAGCCGTCCTCTGCCGCTGCTGAGGTGCGCCTTGTACAGGCCGGCGATCATGTTGCCCCCCGTGGGCGCGGGCTCCCGGCGCACGCTTCCTCCTGTCCCGTTCACTGCACCCTCAGCGGGGCGCCGGTGTGGTGGTCCAGCAGCGCCTGGGCGCTGGCGGTCCTGGACGGGGGGTGGAAGGCCAGGGCCCGGCTCACGGCGAGGAGGTGGCCGGTATCGGGAGCGGTGGCGAAGGCCAGGCCGCCCAGCAGCTCGGCCGCCAGGTCCGCGGTGTCGACCAGCAGTTCCTGGACCGCGTAGCGCGCGGTGAGTGCCGCCCCGAGCTCCGGATTGCCGACCACGCCGGCGTCCACCGTGCGGGCCACGTTCTCCGCGAGCCCCGCGGCCGCCTCGATGCCCGTGACCAAGGACGCCCGGTCGGTCACACTGCCCCTTCCCGACCTGAGCGCGGCCTGTGCCAGACGGCCGACGGCGCCGGTGTACGCGGACGTCACCAGCAGCTCGAACCAGACGAAGCCGACCGTCTGGAGGGTGTCCAGTCCCGTTCCGAGCTCCACCTGGGGGCGGAGCATCAGCTCCGGCGGCACGTGTACGTCCTCCAGTACGACCTCGTCGCTCTCGGCACCCGCGAGGAACGGTGAGCCCCAGAACGGCCGACGGGTGATGCCGGGGGACTCCGCCGGTACCAGCGCCACCCCCAGCTCGCTGCCGCCGTCCGCGCCGGGCAGCGCCACACCCGCCGTGAGCAGGTTCATCGAACGGGACAGGCTGCACGGCTTCTTGGAGCCGTTGACCAGGTAGCCGCCGTCCACGGGAACCGCGGTGACCGCCGAATCCAGGATCCCGGCTCCCGCCCGGCCCTCGGCGAAGCCGGACGCGACCAGCAGCCCGTCCCGTGCGATGCCCTCGATCAGCATCCACTCCAGGCCCCCGGCATCGGCCGAGGCCACGAGAGCCACCAAGGAGGCGACCGAGAAGTTGTGCATCGCCGTGGCCACGGCCAGCGAGGGCGACAGCGCACCCAGCGCGCGGGTCACCCGGACCGCTTGCAGGGCGGTCGCGTTCCCACCGCCGTAGGTGCCGGGCACGAGCAGGCCCGGGCCACCGGTGGCCCGGAACAGCTGCAGACCGTCACTGCCCGGTGATTCCAGGTCGGCCAGCGACCGGTGCTCCAGCTGCGCGGCGAGGCCCGGCAGCGCCTTGTCGCACGCCTCCCGTGCGATGTCCATCGCGCGGATCACAGCGCCTCCCGTACGTCGGGGCCGGCGAACACGGCGCCGGCCGGATCGATGCCGGCGGCCACGCTCACGCCCTGGAGGTGGCTGGTGCGCAGCGCCGGATAGTTCGCCTCGCCGCAGGGTCCCCCGGTGAGGCCGGTGCCGCCGTGGGTGGGCAACACGGGCAGGAACCCGAGGTGGGAGTCGTTGACCTTCAGCAGGCCCCCGCTCCGCACACCGTCGACGAACGCCTGGATCACCTCGGGGTCCTTCGCCCACAGCGAGTTCCGCAGGCCGTACTGGTTGGTGTCGGTGAACTCCACGAGCTGCTCGATCAGCGCCTCGTCGGGCGTGTTGTGCGGCACCACCACCGGAAGCAGCGGGAAGAACGTCTCCTCCCGCACGACACGCAGGGCGCGCGATTCCTTCAGCCCGTCCACCCGGACGACCGTGGGCTCCAGGAAGAGGCCGCTCACCTGGTTGGGCGTACCGTCCACGTCGAGTCGCCGCCCGCCCCGGACCAGCCGGGCCCCCAGGTCCAGGGCCTCGTCCAGCACGTCCTGGAACGCGTCGGTGCGCCGGACCGGCGACAGCAGCACGTCGGTCTCCTCGGGCAGCCCCGGCTTGATCCCGCGGACCCGCTCGCTCAGCTTCTCCAGCAGCTGGTCGGCGACGTCCGGGTGCACCACCGCGACGTTGGGCACCATGCAGATCTGCCCGGATCCGTAGAACGCCTCCGCCAGGGCGGTGGCGGCCAGGTCGAGGTCGGCGTCGCGCCACACCACGCAGATGTCGTTGCCCGCGAGCTCCAGCACGGGCTTCTTGCCGTGCGCCACGCATTCGGCGCCGAACGCCACGCCCGTTTCGCTGCCGCCGAAGTACATGATGTCGTCGACGAGCGGACTGTCCAGCCATTGCCGCAGCGTCTGCGGCGCGTCCGAACAGACCACGGACAGGATTTCGGTCGGCGCCCCGGCCGCCTCGAGGGCCGGAACGAACAGCTCGTGCACGGCGTGCAGCACGCCCAGCGGTGCGCTGCGCGGTGCGCGGACGACCAGGGAGTTGCCTGCGACCAGGGCCCAGGCGCCGAGCATCACGTTCGCCAGCGTGGCGTTCTGCGGAGGGTTGAGGCAGACCACTCCGTCGGCCACGCGCCGCACCGTGAGCTGCCGCTCCCCCAGCGTGACGTGCTGCTCCATCTGGGCGGCCAGGAACTCCCTGGTGCGCGGGCTCGTGTTGACGATGATGCCGGACACCTCCCAGCGGGCCAGCGCCCACGGATGGCCTTCGGCGACCAGCATGTCGACGATCTCGTCGTGCTTCTCCCACGTGATGCGGTGGAGCTCTTCCACGAGCCGCATCCGCTCCTTGAGCGGCCGGGCGGCCCATGCGCGGACCGCTCCCGCGGCCGTGCTCAGTGCCGCCTCGACGTCGTGGCGGTCGCCCACCGAGCAGCGTCCGACCACGGAGTCGGGTGCCTGCTCCACGGGCAGCCTTCCCCGTTCCAGATCCCTCTTGGTCCGGATGGAGCCGATGACGTCGGTCAGCATCGCCGATGCCCGCACTGTGTACGTCCACTCGTCGGAGAAGGTCTCCCTGCCTCCGATGTAGGAACCGTAGCTCAGCATGATCAGTTCGCCTCCTGTCCGGCGCCGCGGGCGTCGTCGGCGTCGAAGTCGGCCACGGCCTCGTCGAAGGCGGCGGCGAGGACCTTGATCGGCTCCCCGTCGGCGAACATCGAGAAGTGGTCGCCCAGCACCTTCATGACCTTCAGGCGCCCCGTCAGATGGGACTGCCACATGGACTTGTCGACCAGATTCATGCGCAGCGCGGTGTCCAACCGGACGGTGCTGTCGGCCTCTTCCGCGCGCAGCAGGACCACGTCCCCACGGAACCGCCGGTCCGGGTAGTGCCCTTTGAGCAGGTCGTAGTTGTGCTGCCAGATCTGGTAGAAGCCCTTCTCGCGCAGCTCCCCGATGTCCAGGCCGTCGCCTCCGGCGGCGTCCAGCAGCAGCGGGAAGGCGTCGGCGAACTCCTCGTCGCTCAGATGGCGGCCGACGTACGTCTCGGGCGGGTAGCTGTCGAGCATCACGAGGGCTTCGACGTGCTCCCCCGCCGCTTGGAGCTGGAGGGCCATCTCGAAGGCCACGTTGCCGCCGAAGGAATAGCCGCCCAGCCGGTAGGGCCCCTCGGGCTGCCGGTGCCTGATCCGCTCCAGGTAGAGCGCGGCCAGCCCGCGCAGGGAGGTCGGAGCGCTGCTCACGGCGCCGGGGAACGAGAGGGCCGCGAGGGGCACCTGCGACCCGGAATGGGCCACGAGCCCCGTGTAGACGAAGTTGGTCCCGCCCGCGGGGTGGACCATGTGCAGGGCCCGGCCCGAACCTTCCCGCAGGGTGATGATGCCGTCGGACGCAGCACCCTCGCCTGCGAGCAGGTCGCACAGCCGCTCGGCCACCTTGCGCGCCGTGCGCAGCTCGGTGAACTCGTCGAAGCCCAGGTCGACGCCGAACTCCTCGCACAGACAGGTGACGACCTCGACCGCGAGCATCGAGTCGCCCCCGAGGTCGTAGAAGTCGTCGTCGGGAGCGATGTCGCTCATGGAGAGGCGGGGTTCCAGGACGGACAGGACCTGGCGCAGGATCAGGTCCGTGTCGGCCCGGCCGGCTCCCTGGGGATGGGGAGCTGCGGCCGGGCGACCGGCGACCGGGACCTCGGGGGTGGGGTCCTGGCCGGGCTCGGGCAGCCGGAGGTCCGGCTCGATCCAGTGACGTTCCTCGTTCAGGGGGTGTCCGGGCAAGGACAGCTTGCGTCCCGCAGGACCGTCCCATGCGGCGGGCGGGCGGCCCTGCGCGGCGACCGTCCCCGAGGCCAGCGCCTGCAATCCGGTCCTGACCTCGTCGAGGGTGGCCGCGTCGAAGACGTGGGTGACCGCCATCCGGGCGCGGCCCTCGAAGAGGGTGTAGGCAAGGTCCCGGACCGTGGGGGCGGTGGCGTCGTCGGCGAGGCGGTGGAGGAGTTCCGTCGCCATCGCGTGCAGTGCGTCCTCGTCGCGGGCGCTCAGGACGACGGGGTACCGGACCGCCTCGGCGGCGGCGGGCACGGCGGGCGTGGGCGCCGTCTCCAGTACGCAGTGCACGTTGGTGCCGCCGAGCCCGAAGGAGCTGACCGCGGCGGCGGCGAGCGGTGCGTCGTGGTAGCGCACCGGTTCGGTCGGCACCGTGAACGGCAGGGACGCGTCGGCGTGGGGGCTCAGCCGGTTGAAGTTGATCTGCGGCGGCACGGTCTGGTGGTACAGGGCCAGAGCCGTCTTGATGAGACCGGTGACACCGGCCGCGGCGTCGAGGTGACCGAGGTTGGCCTTGATGCTGCCGATGCGGCAGTCGGGTGCGGGCCCGCCGGCCGCTCGGTAGGCGGCGGCGAGCGACACCAGCTCCAGCGGGTCGCCGACGGTGGTGCCGGTGCCGTGTGCCTCGACGTAACCGATGCCCGCCGGGTCCAGGCCGGAGGACTCCAGTGCGGCCCGGATCACGGCCTGCTGTCCGGCCGGGCCCGGGGCGGTGAAGCCGATCTTCTCCGAGCCGTCGTTGTTGACGGCGCTGCCACGGATGACGGCGTAGATGCGGTCGCCCTCCGCGAGGGCATCGGCCAGCCGCTTGAGGACGACGACTCCGCAGCCGTTGCCCTTCACCGTGCCGGCCGCGTCGGCGTCGAACGGGCGGCAGTGGCCGTCCGGGGACAGGATGCCGCCCTGCTGGTAGCGGTAGCCGCTGGTCTGGGGCACGGTGATGCTGACTCCGCCCGCCAGGGCCGCCTTGATCTCCCCGCGTTCGAGTGCGGCGCAGGCCAGGTGCACCGCGGTGAGCGAACTGGAGCACGCGGTCTGGACGCTGAGGGCGGGACCGCTCAGGTTGAGCTTGTACGAGACGCGGGTGGCGAGGAAGTCCTTGTCGTTGCCCATCAGGACCGGATAGCTGAGGGCCGCGTCGGCGAACTCCTCGGAGCGCAGCACGTTGGAGAGCAGGTAGGAGCTCAGGCTGGTGCCCGCGAAGACGCCCACCGGACCGTAGTCCGGGCCGGGCGCGGTCGCCGCGTCCTCCATCGCCCGCCAGGCGCAGGTCAGGAAGACCCGGTGCTGCGGGTCCATCAGCTTGGCGTCACGCTGGGTGACTCCGAAGAACCGGGCGTCGAAGAGGTCGGCGTCCGCCAGGTCGGCGCCGCGGCGCACGTAGCCGTCGGCGTTCGCCCGGTCGGCCGGCACCCCCGCGGCGCTCAGCTCGTGGTCTTCGAAGCTCCGTACGGACTCCTCCCCGTCCATCAAGCGCTGCCACAGTTCCGTGGTGTCGCGGGCGCCGGGGAATTCCCCTGCCATGCCCACGATCGCTATGGCGCCGCCGGTCGTCTGGCCGTCAGGCATGTGCGGTCCCCCGTATGGACTCGATGTGCGCCGCGAGCCGGCGCACGGTGGTGTGCGTGAAGAGCTGGATCATTTCCAGCCCGGGGAGGGAGAGTTCCTCCTGGAGCTGCTGGTGGGTCTCCACGACGTGCATGGAGGTGCCACCGATGTCGAAGAAGTTGTCGTCAGGGCCGAAGTCGGTGGTGCGCAGGATGCGGCTCCACACCGCACGCACCACCTCAGCGGTGGTTTCGGCGGCTTCGCCCGTCGGCGGGGCCGTGGGCTCGTCCCGGAGCTGCGGCCAGGGCAGAGCCGCGTCGTCGACCTTGCCGTTGACGGTGAGGGGGAGGGCGTCGGTCCTTACCACGCGGGACGGCACCATGTACGCCGGCAGCCGGCCGCGGACCTCTTGCCTGATCTTGGCGTCGGCGGGCAGTTCCGGCCCGGTGACGAAGGCCACCAGCGCCGGGTGGTCGGGGTCGCGGCGATCCAGCCGGACCGCACACTCCCGCACCCCCGTGACGGCGAGGAACGCTGACTCGACTTCGCCCAACTCGATCCGGAATCCGCGCAGTTGCACCTGGTTGTCCATCCGGCCGAGGTGCAGGAGCGTACCGTCGGGCCGGACCAGGCCGAGGTCGCCGCTGCGGTACACACGACGGCCGTCCACGGTCGGGAACCGCTGCCCGGTCAATTCGGGCCGCCGCAGGTAGCCGAGGGTGACACCGGCCCCGCCGACCCAGATCTCCCCGGGCACGCCGGGCGGGCAGACGTGGCCGTCCTGGTCGACCACCGTGACGGTGAGGTGGGACAGCGGCCGGCCGATCAGCGAGGCGGTCTCCGTGTGGACCTGCTCGGGAGTGACGGCATGGTAGGTGACGTGGACGGTGGTCTCGGTGATGCCGTACATGTTGACCAGCTGGGCCCGCTCCCCCATGAGGTCGTACCAGGGGCGGAGCGCCGCGTAGCGCAGGGCCTCGCCGCCGAAGACCACATGCCGGACGGCCAGGTCGTCGGCGTCCCGCGGACGCATCACCTTGAGCAGCTGGTTGAAGGCGGACGGGGTCTGGTTGAGTACGGTGACCTGCTCCCGGATCAGGAACTCGCGGAAGTCCTCGGGTGACTTCGCGGTGACCTCCGGGACGATCGCCAGGCGTCCGCCGTACAGCAGCGCGCCGAAGATCTCCCAGACGGAGAAGTCGAACGCGTAGGAGTGGAACAGGCTCCAGGTGTCGTCGGCGCCGAAGCCGAAGTCCTTCTCGGTGGCGCTCATCAGCCGCATCACGTTCCGGTGGGTGACGCGCACGCCCTTGGGGCGGCCGGTCGATCCGGAAGTGAAGATCACGTACGCGCAGTCGTCGGGGTGCGTCACGACCGTGGGGGGCCGCTCGGCGTCCGGCACGCCCCCGGTGGGCACGGCGGGCAGCAGTCCGGCGCCGGGCCAGCGGTGCTCGTCCTCGATCACCGGGAGACCGTCGGGGAAGCTGTCGAGGATCTGGTGGATGCGTGCGGCCGGGGAGTTCGGGTCCAGGGGTACGTACGCCTTGCCCGCCTTGAGGACTCCGAGGATGGCTGCGACGAGCTCCGGGCCGCGGCGCATCGCAATGCCGATGTAGTCGCCCGGGACGTGCGCCGCGAGGTGCGCCGAGATGCGGTCGGCGCGGTCGTTGAGCTCGCCGTAGCTCATCGTGGCACCTTCGTGGACCACGGCGATGCGCTCTGGACGTGCGAGCGCGACGGACTCGAACCAGTCGGCGAGGGACACCTGGTGCGCGGGTTCCGGCTGGTCGGCGTGATCGGGGTTGACCAGTGCCTCCAGCCGCTGCCGGGCCGGGCCGTCCAGGGCGGGCAATTCGGTGATGCGCCGCTCGGGGGATTCGGCGACCAGGCGAACGATGTGGTGCATCACGGACAGCGGGTCGCTGGCCCACTGCTCGTGGGAGCACTCGGCGTGGATCTCGAAGTCCGTCGTGTGGTCCTCGACGTTCATCGACATCGGGTACTTCACGACGCGGCGGCCGAGCGGGAGCTGCTCCACCGTGCAGTCACCGAGCGGGACCTTCAACGACTGCTTGTAGTACGTGAAGGTGTGGTCGGTGCTCAGCGGTCCGTCGACGGCGGCGGGGCAGACCTCGCGTGCTGCGGCCGCCAGGTCGAAGTCCTGGTGGCGCAGCATCACGGTCTTGGCGACCTCCAGCGACCTGCACAGGTCGGCGAAGGTGTCGTGGGCGGTCAGGTCGCCCACGAGCGGGAGCGTGTTGACGAAGTAGCCGAAGGCCGAGCGCTGGCGCAGGCCGCGGCGGTTGGAGACGGGGATGCCCACGACGGGGTTCCGGCCACCGGTGCACCGGGCGTAGGTGACGAGGTAGGAGGCGAGGAAGAAGGTGAAGGGCGTGCAGCCCAGTTCCTCGGCCCGCTGCCGGACCAGCGCGCTGAGCTCGCCGTCCAGCCGCAGGTGGCGCTCCTCGCCGAAGATCGCACCGTCGGGGCCGCGGTGGCCCCGCAGGTGGTCGTCGCTCAGCGAACTCAGCCCGGAGAGCTGCTCGCGGAAGAAGGTGATGGCCTGCTCGGACGCCGGGCGCGGCTGTACCAGCAGGGACGGCGCGTCGAGGACGGAGTCCGGGAGGTCCGCGTCGGGGTCCTCGTAGAGCCGGGCGATCTCGCCCACCAGGTGGAAGTGGCTGTAGCCGTCGGCGACGAGGTGGGAGAAGAACATCGTCAGGTACGCCGCGTGGTCGTCCTGGTACAGGTGGAACGCGAACTGCCGGGGCGCGTCCGGCGGGAGGGGCGTGTCGGCCTGGCGGCTGAGCAGGTCGGTCACCGTGCCCCGGCCGTCGCCCGGGAGCACCGTGACCGGCACGAGGTCCTCCGGGCTCCCCTGGTAGGGGCGGTGAACGGCCACGACGCGTCCGTCACGACGTTCGAACGTGGTGTTGAGCGCACGGATACCGGCGCCCAGCCGGGCGAGCACACGCCGCAGTCGCGGCAGGTCCACCTCACCGGTGATCCTGAACGCCGCCGCCAGGTTGAAGGCGGGATCACCGGGATAGAGCTGGGCGTGCGTGTAAAGCTTGAGCTCTGCGGGCGTTGCCGCCGCAACGGAAGCGTGAATTTCCATGTGTATATACCAACTTCACGTCAGTAGGAGTCCGGACGCCGCGTCGATCAGACGTCTCGCGAACGTGTGGTATCCGACGAAGAAAAGCCTGGATCAGGCCTTCGGGCATGAAGCTAACCGAAAACCTTCAGAACGATTTCCCAAGAGGTTGGGATTTCATGACATGAGCCCGTGTGAGGAGCGTCGGCAGAACCAGTGTCACGGCAGTCCACGTGACAGCCGAACGCTTCGGTCACGGAATATGGAAAACGCACACCACGGCGGGCGCCGCCGACGTGATCCGGCTGCGAGCAGGTTGCGCGAACGATGCCAGCTTCATGTATCCCCCGTACGTATGACATGGCGGACGGCGCCGAGCAGACGCGCCGTCTGGCCCGCCCAGGAGTAGAGAAACACCTGGTCAGAGCGGGCTTATTGAGCCAGTGACGGCCGGTCCGAGTGCGCTGCGGACGAGTGCATGCAGTCGCTGGCGCCTCAACTCAGAACGATCCGACTCGTTCCAATCTAGATCCTCCGGCACGCACCGTCAAGCGCCGATCGCCCACCCGGAGCAGCTCCGGACAGCCGCTGCGGCAACCCCTCTGAATAAGGTTTGCGTTCACCGTTACCGACGGGTACGTTCCCCGGAGGGAAGGCATCGGCCGACAATTCAGAACGGTCTAGGCCTGTGGGCATCACCGCTTTTGGCGGACTCTCCGCCCTGTTGCCCCGCCTCACCTTTCCGGTAGGGGACGCACACACATCGGCACCGGACCGGGTCGTCGACGACTTCCCGGTGGAGATCCACCCGATTCCGGGTCATGGAATCCGTTGCAGCAAATTCAGGGGGAGTGCATGTTGCAGAATGCCCGTAGCCGGGCCCATCCATCGGGCCTGCCGCGCCCGGCGTCCGACGATACGGCGTGAACACCCACTGGCGGCCGGCCGGACGCCCGGGCCTCTACACAGCGGGCCCGCGGGACGGCACGCCCTTGGTGCTCGTCCACGGCATCCGGCTGTCGGCCTGGATGTGGGCCCCGTACGCCACCCGGCTCGCACCCGACTTCAGGATCACCGCGTGCGACCTGCCGGGGCACGGAGCGCTGCGCACGGAGCCCTTCACTCTGGAGGGGGCCGTCGAGCAGATCGACGCGGCGGTCGCCGAGGCTCGCGACGCCACCGGACTGACCCCGTGGGTCGCCGGTTCGTCACTCGGGGGCTACGCCACCCTCGCCTACGGCGCGACCCGCCCCGGCCGGGCGGCCGGCCTGCTCGTCAATGGCGCCACCGCACGGACCACCGGAGGAGTCCGCCGCGTGTACGCGACCGCGGACCGGGTCCTGAGCGCCGTGGGGGAGTCAGGCGCGGACCGTCTCAACAGGTGGCTGTTCCGGATGGCGTTGCCGTCCGAGGTGTGTGCCGCGGTACTGCGCGGCGGACTCGCCATGCGCGGCTTCGGCCAAGTGGTCGCCGACCTCGCCGGCAGGGACTTCCTGGCCATGGCCGGGAGCCTCACCACTCCGGTCGTCTTCGTCAACGGCCGTCGGGACCGGCTCTTCCGCTCCGGTGAACGGGATTTCGTGAACGCCGTGCGCAGCGCCGGAACCCCGGTTCGGCTGGCGCACGTCCCCGGCCCCCACGTGCTGTGCCTCACGGACCCCGACACCTTCAGCCGGGTACTCGTCCGCGGCCACCGTGAACTGGGCCGGCTCACGGCCCCTCCACCTGCTCCGGCCCTCCCCTCCCCCTGACCCCGCCCGCCCCGGCGGCGCCCTTTCACCCTGGCCCGTGGAGGACCTGTGACCCCCTGGCTCCGCATCCTGAACTCAACCACCCGTGCCCGGGCGCGGATCGTGTGCCTTCCCTATGCCGGAGGCATGGCTGCCGCCTACCGGTTCTGGGCGGCGACCCTCCCTCCGTACGTGCAGCTGTTCGGCGTCGAGCTCCCCGGCCACGGAACCCGGGCGGCGACCCCGCCCGAGGAGCGCCCGGAGAGGATCGTCCGCAGGATCAGCCTGGAGGTGGCCCCCCTCGCCGCAGCGTCGCCCCTGGTGCTCTTCGGACACGGCACGGGTGCCCTCCTGGCCTATGAGGTGGCCAGGAGTCTGTCCGCGAGGGGTACGCCGCCCTCCGCCCTCGTGGTGTCCGCCCTGTGCCCCGCCGACCGGCTGGACCGCAAGGCCAACGGCGTCCTCGCCGAGCGCAAGGACCTGCTGCAGGCCCACCTCGCGCGCCTCGGCCAGCCGCCCCTGGAGGTCTGCGCGTCGCCCGGTACGGACGGGGCCGAGCTGCAGGCCGCACAGCTGCGCGCGGCCCGCGCCGACCTCAGGATCCTGGCCGGCGCACCCGCCCCGGCCGCCCCGCTCGACGTTCCGGTGCTCGCCCTGGCCGGACGCCACGACATCTCCTGCCCACCCCATCTGATGGCGCACTGGCAGCGGCACACACGACGCTGGCTGGGCCTGCAGATCATGCCGGGCGACCATTTCTTCCCCTGGGAGGACGACGAGGTGCCCTGGCTGTTGGGCAACATCGCGACCACCCCGCCGGGCAACCACGCCGTCACGCCGGACAGCCTCCTGGCCGGCGTCGCCACCTGACGAAAGGACACTGCGGATGGCCACCATTCTCACCGTCTGTGCGAGCCCGGCCGCTCGCTCCGGCACCCGGGCAGCGCTGGAGCAGTTCGTCGTACCGCGGTTGGTACGGCACGGACACCGCGTGACCTGGCTGTCGGTCCGCGACCTGCCCGCGGGACCACTGATGGAAGCCGACGCCGCCGAGCCGGCCATCCGCAGGGCCGCGGCCGAGCTGGCCGCCGCCGAAGGCGTCGTGATCGGCACTCCCGTCTACAAGGCCTCCTTCTCCGGACTCCTGAAGGTCTTCCTCGACGTCATGCCCCGGGACGCGCTGAGCGGCAAGTCCGTCCTGCCCGTGGCGACCGGCTCCTCCCCTCTGCACGGTCTGGCGCTGGACTACGCGCTGCAGCCCGTGCTCAACTCCATGGGAGCCCGCCACGTCGTTCCCGGTTGCTACGTCACCGCCCTGAACCTCAAGGAAGGGGGGACGGGCCCGACCGCCTTGGAGCACGGCGCGGACCGGCTGCTCGGTTCACTCGGCCCCGCCGTGCCGGTCCGCGCCGCCTGAGCAGCCCGGTCGACGGAGGAGCCCGGCAGCACCGAACCTCCGCCCCGGCCCCTCAAGGCGTGTTCGTGATCACCTGACATACTTCCGGGCGCCCCGGCCCGTCTGCGATCCCGACTGCAACACTATGGTCGTCCCTGTACAGCAGCACTGACGCTCCATCAACGGGACGGACATGGAAACACCCACATCCGAGAGGCGCGCCCACGAGAGGGAGCCGGCGAACGGGGAGCCGGACCGGCAGCGGACGCCCGTGGCGCATCTCGCCGGAATCCTCCGGGACCGTTTCGACCAGCTGTCCGACGCCTCCACCAGGGCGGTCCTGGAACAGGTCCCCAGCTTCAGGGAGTGCGGGCAGGACGGAGCCGACCTCGCGTCCACGGTGCGGCAGTTCCTGCACGTCGGGATCAACGCCCTCGCGGAGTCCCGTACGGCCACCACACCGGCGGAGGCCGAACTCGCACGGGCCTACGGGGCCCGCAAGGCCGTGGAAGGCATCCCGCCCGACGAACTGACCCTCAGCTTCTACGTCGTGCTGCGCGCGGTGTGGGTCGAGTTCCCCTGGAGCACCGCTCAGGGCGACATCCTCACCACGCTCATCGGCGCGATGGAGCGTTCCATGCACTGGCTGCAGAACATCACCACCGCCGTGAGCTCCGGCCATCACGAGGCCCTCGTCGGCACCTGGCTGGACGTCAGTGTGGTGGGGCAGCAACTGCTCAACGCCCTGGACGACAGCGACGCTTCCGACGCCGACGTGCGGCTGGTGGTCCAGCGCCTCGGCATGGACCCCGAGGGCAGCTTCCAGGCGTGGGTCGCCCCCCACCCGGAGGACGGCTCCGCGGGCCGGCTGCTGCACACGCACCTGAGCCAACAGCCCGGCCGTTGCGCGGTCGTCCGTACCGACGGCCACCTGGTCGTGGTCGGCCAGCGGACGGACGCGTCGGCGGTCGAAGCCGCCCTGTCCGAAGCCGGAGCCGCCGTCGTGGGCGTAGGCCTGCGCAGGGACGGCGTGTCGGGGGCCCGCCACAGCCTGGGCGACGCACGCAGCGTCCTGCGGGTCACCCGGCACCGGCCCGGTGTGCACCGGTACGCCAGCCTGTGGCTGTTCGCGCTGGCGGCGGATTCAGCGGCTACCACGCAACCGTTGCTCCAGGACGCCCTCGCCGCGGCACGGGCGCATCCCCATCTGGCCGACGCGGTGCGTGCCTTCGCCGACCACGGCTTCTCGGTCGCCGCGGCGGCTCGCGCCCTGCACCTGCACGCCAACACGCTCACCTACCGGCTGGAGCGCTGGCACGAGCTCACCGGCCTGGACTACCGCGACTACATGGGGCTCGTCACCTCCCGCACGGCCGTCGGATGCGTCTGAGCCGTGCGCCGTGGCGCGCTCACCGGGAGTGCAGCCAGCCGATCAGCCGCTCCAGCCGGGCCATGTCCCGTGGGCCCCGCGCGTAGGTGGAGACGGCCAGCGGAACGTCGAACAACTTGCGGGTGCGGGCCGTGGGCACCGTGAACTCCCGGAGCCCGTCCGCTCCGTGAATGCGCCCGAAGCCGGACCGGCCCCGCCCGCCGAACGGCAGGGCGGGCACGGCGGGGAAGGAGAGCACGTCGTTGATGCTGACCATGCCGGCGCGCATCCGGCCCGCGAGCTCGCCGGCTCCCCGGCGCGCGAACACCGCGGCACCGAGCCCGTAGTCGGAGTCGTTGGCCCGATCGACCCCCTCGGCCGCGTCCGCGACCCGGTTGACCACCAGCACCGGGCCGAACGTCTCCTCCCGCACCGCCGCCGAGTCCTCGGGGACGTCGGCGAGGATCACCGGGCCGGCCACGTAGGGCGGCTGAACCGATTCCGGTCCCCCCACCACGGCACGTCCGCCGCGGGCCAGGGCGTCCTGGATGTGCCGGCGGATCACGTCGAGCTGAGCGGGCATGGTGATGGGGCCGAAGTCGGCCCGTGCCCGCACCTCCTCGGCGCGCCGGGCCAGCAGGTCGAGGAACTCGTCGTACACGGGGTCTGCCACGTAGACCCGCTCGATCCCGGCGCAGGACTGGCCGGCATTGCTGCACCCACCCCAGAGGGCGGCCTCGACAGCAGCCGGAACATCAGCGTCCGCGGCCACCACCATGGCGTCCTTTCCGCCGAGCTCAAGGAGGACCGGCGTCAGCGAGGGGGCGCAGGCCGCCAGCACGCGGGCGCCGGTGGACGGGGAGCCGGTGAACGCGATCTTGTCCACGCCCGAGGTGCACAGGGCCGCGCCGGTGGCGCCGTGTCCCGTGCTGAGCTGAAGGACGGACCGTCCCGGCACCGCCTCCTCGAACGTGTCCACCAGCCACCGCCCGATGGCCGGGGTGTATTCGCTGGGCTTGAAGACCACCGTGTTGCCCGCCGCCAAGGCGTAGGCGATGGACCCGACAGGTGTGTGCACGGGGTAGTTCCACGGCCCGATCACACCGATGACACCGTAGGGCCGGTATTCCAGGGTCGCGAGGTGGTTGAGCATCAGCAGACCCGACGGAACGCGTCGCCGCGCCAGCACGCTCCGCGCGTTGCGGGCGGACCAGTCCACGTGCGCCAGGGCCGCGGTCATCTCGACCACGGCGTCGGCCCGTACCTTGCCGTTCTCCCGCTGGAGGAGGTCGAGGACCTCCTCCAGCCGGCGGGCCATCACCCGGCGCCACTCCAGCAAGTGGGCGCGCCGGCCGTCGTGTCCGAGGCTCCGCCACCAGGAGCCCGCTTCCCTGGCCCGGGCGACCTTCTCCCTCACGGTCTCCTCGTCGTCCACGGCGAACGCGGCCACTGCACGGGAGTCGACGGGGCTGTACGAGACCAGGTTCGTCGTGCCGGAATCTACGGTGGAGGCCATGCCGAAGTGCCCTTTCGTGGAGGTGGGACCGAGCTGGACCGGCCACGGCCACGGCGCCGACGCCGACGCCGGGAAAGGCGCACATCCGTAACGTGCGGCCGGGTCGCGGTCGTCGCCGCGACGCCGTGCGGACGCGCACCGGCCGACGGGCGGCAGCCCACGGGTTGGTTCGGCGGTTCTTTCCGGGCATGAGCAGCGCCGCGACGGCCCGGAGTCTTGACAGTGCCCTGGTGCCGTTCCTACTGTAAAACGATACGAGCCGTTCTGACCAGCCCCTGGAGACCACGCCCACACGACCGCCGGACGCCGTCCATCGCCCCCATCGCCGCCCCGCGGCGCCCTGGACGGAACCCCCAGATCGCCCCCCTCGCCACCGGGGCCCGGGACGCACTTCTCCCGGAGCTCTGACCGTCACCGCACGACCGAGAGCCGCCACGCCCGCCAGGCGCCCCGCTCCGCCCGGCCGCGAGGCTCGCCGCGCACGCCGCAGCGTCGCACCCGGTTCCCGATCTGCCGGTGTGGGCTCCCGGGACGTCCCGGCGGCCCATAATGAATACGAGCCGACTCGTTCTACCGCGAGGCGGTCAGACATCCGACCCGTCAATGAACACGCGTTGCAGGAGAGGCGAATGGGGACGAAGCGAACCTTGCAGAACGTCGTGGACGCAGGCGGCCCTCACCGCCGGGACCTCGAAGCGAGGCGACGCATCCTCGCCTCCGCACTCGAACTGCTGGAGAAGCGCGGGTACGCCCGCCTGACCATCGAGCAGGTGGCCGTCAGCGCCAAGGTCGGCAAGGCCACTCTCTACCGGTCATGGCCCAACAAGGCGGCCCTGGTCCTCGACGCGGTGCGGAGCAGGCTCAAGGAAGTGCCCACCGTCGAGACCGGGAACACCCGCGACGAGCTGTTGAGCGTCGCGAAGGAAGCCCTCGCCAGCTTCTTCGGGTCCCCGCAGGTGCAGGCCATCCTTCCCGCGCTCGTCGCCGACACGGCACAGAACCCCGAACTGCGCCGGCAGTTGCGGGAAGAGGTGATCGAGCCGCGCCGAGCCCGTTCGCGCACGGTCATGGAGCGGGCCATCAGCCGTGGCGATCTCCCCGAGGACACCGACATCTCGCTGGCACTGGAGATGTGGGCGGGAGCGATGATGTTCCGCAGCGTCTTCTACGACGGCGGGTACGACGACGACGCCCTGGCCCGGCTGGTGGACGCCACACTGGCCGCCCCGCCGCGCTTCGGCACCGCCGAAGACACGGAGCCCGTCTACGACACCGGCAACGGCGCCTGACCCTTCACTACTGACGCATCCCCCCTAGGGCACGGCATCTCCCGCCCCGCTCACATGCCCTTTGATCCTCGCAGGGGGAGCCACCCACCTCCATCGGGGAATCCCCGAAATACGGCCGCGCGATTCCGTGTATCCGACAGGCACTCCAGGAGGGTCCCGCTACGCCCGGCTCGGCGACTCCGTCGCGTCGCCCGCCCCAAGATCGCCCACGCCCTCGCGGCCCGAGCCGGAGCGCACGTATCTCCGCCTACGGATCATGCACCACCCGCTACACTGACCGCGGTGGCTACACCCTCACGGGTTGCCACCACGCCTGTCGCCAGACACGCCTGAGCAGTCCGCCTACCTCGGCAGACTCTCAGTCACGTTTTCCGACAGATCCCCGCCTTCGTAGCTCAGGGGATAGAGCACGGCTCTCCTAAAGCCGGTGTCGCAGGTTCGAATCCTGCCGAGGGCACAGACCGAGGACCCCCAGCCGATTTCGGCCGGGGGTCCTCGTCGTCGTGCCGCAACATGCGGGCCCGGTGCGGGAGTTACTCCGCATCTTCGGTGGCCGGCGGCGTGGGGAGGGTGAGGCGGGCCTCGGCGCCCCCCTGAGCGGGGTTGCGGAAGGCCAGGGCGGCGCCGAGGGCGCGGGCCTGGCCCGCGGCGATGGTCAGGCCCAGGCCGTGGCCCTTGTTCATACCCTCCGTACGGAACCGCTGCGGGCCGGCGGTCAGGAGGTACTCCGGGTAGCCGGGGCCCGCGTCCGTCACGGTCAGGGTCCGGCCGTCCACCCTGACCGTGACCGGGGCCGCGCCGTGCTTGTGGGCGTTGGCGATGAGGTTGCCCAGGATCCGCTCCAGGCGGCGCCGGTCCGTCTCCACGCAGAGGGACGAGACCACCTCCAGGGCCGTGTCCGTGCCCGAGGCGCGGATCGTACGGGCCGCCAGGTCGGCCACGTCGTACGAGTCGAGGTCCACGCGCTCCGTGCCCGTGTCCAGCCGGGAGATCTCCAGCAGGTCCTCGGTGAGCGCGCGCATGGCCCGTACGCGGTCCCGTACGAGCTCGGCGGGGCGGCCCGGCGGCAGGAGCTCGGCGGCCGCGTTCAGGCCGGTCAGGGGGGTGCGGAGCTCGTGGGCGACGTCCGCCGTGAACCGCCGTTCGGCTTCCAGCTTGCGCTGGAGCGAGGAGGCCATCGTGTCCAGGGCCCGGGAGACGGCCGCCACCTCGTCCTTGTTCCGCGGGCTGTCGCCGACCCGCGCGTCCAGGTCGCCCGCGCTGATCCGGCGGGCGACCTGCGCGGTCAGGTGCAGCCGCCGGGTGATCCGGGTGACGCCGAGCGCGCCGATGAGGAGGGTGCCGCCGATGGCGAGCACCGAGGAGCCGAGGATGGCCCGGTCCAGTTCGGCGATGGTCCGCTCGGCGGCGGTGAAGTCGACGGAGACGGCTATGGCGCTGTCGTGGTCGGCCGGGGCCGCCGCCCACATGGCGGACCGGCCGCGGTGTTCGCCGATGGCCGTGCCGCGCTTGCCGCTGATCGCCAGCCGGCGCAGTTCCGCGGGCAGGCCGACCGGGTCTATGCCCTCGCCCCGCGCCATGCGCGTGCCCGCCTCGTACGCCGCGACGGTCCGCTCCAGCTTGGCGAGCGCCTTCTCGCGCGCCGTGCCGACGGTCTGGTGCGTCATGGCGTTGTGCACGAGGCCGCCGAGCAGGGCCGCGAGCCCGCAGCACATGAAGGTGATGAAGAGGGCGGCCTTCCAGGTCAGGGTGGAGGTCCAGGCGGGCAGCCGGAGGCTGGTCGTGCGCTGGGTCTCGTTCATGATCCTGCAGACCCGTCCGTCCTCAGTTGTCCGTCGCCGGGCTCCCCGGTCAGCCCACGGTAATCGGCCTGCCTGAGCGGGCATCAGGCGGCCTCCGGTCGAGATCACGCCAGATCAGGCCAGATCACGCCGGAGCGCGCGTACGGGAGCGGATGCGGTGCCGGATACTCCCCCTCAATGCCGTGAAGGGCGCCGCGCAGGACGCACGAAGCCCTCCCGGCGGTAGCCGGAAGGGCTGTCCGAGTAGTTACGAAAAGGTCAGCTCAGGCCTCTGCTGCGCTCACCGATGCGGTCACCCTGCGGAGTCCCGGACCGCTTCAGGGCCGCCTTCGTGTGCGCCCCGCCCTTCACCTTGCTCCGCACCAGGCCGTCGAAGCCGTGGCCTGCCGGACGCGGCGGCCGATCCGGTTCCGGGGCTTGGAAAGCCGCTCGGAAGTCCTGCTTCTGCTCTTTGCTCATCCCGTCGTCAACTCCCTCGGGAAGCACCCAATCGGACTACTGGGATCGTAAGCAGATATACGGGACAACGCACCCGGACCGGGCGCAAAGTTTTCCGGATCGCCTCGTGGATCAAGGCCGGGGCGGAGCGGGCCGCTCCGGCGGCCCCATCACGCCGTGGACCATCTCCTCCGGGCAGGGCGTGCCCCGCGGCAGCTGGTACTTCGCCGCCACCCGGTACTCCCCCGGCGCAGGCGCGAGCAGCTCCGTCCACACGTCGCCGGACTCGTCCGGCGCGGCCTTGAACAGGCATCCGGCCGTGTTCGCGTACTCCTTCACAGCGGCGGCCTTCGCCTTCGACGCGAAGGTCTCCGCCGGCGGCGCCACCGGCTTGCCCGCCGCGTCGACCAGCCCCAGCCACGGCGAGTGCGGGATGCGCACCAGCACCCGCCCGGGCTGCTTCACGTCGATGACGAGCCGGTCGGCGCCCGCCCGCACCACCGTCGCCGGCCCGGACACCAGATCCGTCGGCTCGTGCACCTTGAACAGCTGCCAGTTCGCGTCGCCCCACACCTGATGGAGGTACGGGAGCCCCTCGCGCACCAGCTTCGCCTCGTCCTCGCCGCCCGAATCGGGTTTGTCGGCGGGCAGCACCACGTAGTGCACGGCCCAGCGCGCCAGCCAGGCCCGGTAGCTGTCGGCGGTGAGGGTGTCGTCGTAGAAGAGCGGGTTCCGCTCCAGGTCGGCCTGCCGGTTCCAGCCGCGCGCGAGGTTCACGTACGAGGGGAAGGCCGAGGACTCGCGGTGACTGCTGGCCGGGACCACCTCGACCCGGCCCCGGTCGGCGCCTGCCTTCTGCAGCTGGTCGACGAGCGGGGCCAGCTCACGGTTCCAGGCGGCCACCGGGGTGGTGCGGACGATGTCCGTGATGCTGTTGGTGGTGATCCAGATGTTCATCCCGGCGAAGGCCAGCAGCACCCCGTACCAGTGCCGCGAGCGCCGGACCGGGTACGGGAGCGCCGCGAGCAGCACGGCCCCGCCGAACAGCATGACCAGCCGGGTCACGTTCGAGCCGACCTGGGAGTCGATCTGCCAGGTCAGGTAGACCCCGAAGGTGTAGACGGCCGAGGCGATCCGGACCGTCTTCCAGCGCTTCGGAACGAGGAAGAGGACCGCCAGGGCGAACACGAACGGCGGCGCGGCCGAGCCCAGCTTCATCGGCTGCGTCCCGGAGAAGGGGAACAGCCAGGCCGACAGCCCGACCACGGCCACCGGGGCCAGCCCCAGCGCGTACGCACCCGGGCGCCGCCCGCTCAGGAACAGCGCGGCCGCGATCACCCCGAGGAAGAGCCCGGCGACCGGGCTGGCGGCGGTCGCGAGCCCGGCCAGCGGAGCCGCGGCGGCCGCCTTGGCCCAGCGCCGCTCCGCCCATTTGCGGGGCCAGCAGAAGACGGCGGCGACCGCGCCGAGCGCGAACATCACGCCGAGGCCGAAGGTGACGCGGCCCGAGAGGGCGTTGCAGAACAGCCCGTACACCCCGGCCAGGGCGGGCCACAGGGGCTCGCGCACGGCCCCGCGGCAGCGGGTCAGGACCAGGGCGAGCAGCCCGGCCGAGACGGTACCCGCGATCATCATCGTGGTCCGGACGCCGAGCATGTGCATGAGGTACGGCGAGACCACGCTGTACGAGACCGGGTGCATGCCCCCGTACCAGGCGAGGTTGTACGCCGAATCGGGGTGGCGGCCGACGAATTCCGCCCAGGCGTCCTGCGCGGCGAGATCGCCGCCGCTGCTGGCGAAGCTGAAGAACCAGACGACGTGCAGCACCCCGGCGAGCAGCGTCGACACCGCGACCGGGTGGCGGCGGACCCGGTCGAGGACCCGGCGGGGTATGCCGCCGGGCGCGGCGGGAGCGGGCAGCGCGGTGTCGCCCTCGCCGCCGGCGGCCGACGAAACGGCTGCCCGCGGGCGTCCCTGCTGCTCAGCGGTGGTCACTGCCGCACTCCCCAACACGTGGATCAACAGATGGGTCCACACCCGCGGACACGTCCCGGGTCCCGGGACGTGAGACGTGCTCCGGCGTCCCGGGGTTGCCCGGGACGCCGGATCCACGCTCCCACCTGCTGTCAGCCGACGCGCGTCAGCTTGCTCCCGATGCCCGGCGCGACGAGGTCGCTCTGCAGGGCCACGGGCACCTTCACCTGGCTCGCGCCCTCACCGACGGTCAGTACGCCGATCTCGGTACCGGCCGTGGCGGTCTGCGGGATCTTGCTGCCTCCGTCGGCGAGCTTCACGTCCACGGTGAGGCCGGCCCAGCCGACCGCCTGGACGTCGGCGGTGGCGACGACCGGGGTCCGGCCCCCGAGGCCGTCGTCCACGTGGCCCACGACATCGCCCTTCTTCACGACGGGCGCGCCGTCGAGGGCCTTCTGGGTGGCGATCATCAGCTGCTTGCTCGCGGCGAGCACGCTGTCGATGATCGGCGGCTTGTGCTGGCCGAGGACGGCTCCGACGATCAGCTGGTTGGTCTTGCCGACCTTCTTCTGGGCGGCGAAGAGCAGGTTTCCGCCGGCCTTGGTCGTCGTACCGGTCTTGATGCCGAGCGAGTCGTTGTACGGGACCAGGCCGTTCCAGTTCCGCCAGCTCTTGCCCGACGGGTCGACCCAGTTGGGCTTCGAGGTGATCTCCAGCAGCGCGTCCATCTCGACGAGCTTCAGGCCCAGCTTCACCTGGTCCTCGGCGGTGCTGACCGTCGTCGCGTCCAGACCCGAGGGGTCGGTGTACGTGGTGTTGGTCATGCCGAGTTCCTTGGCGGTGTCGTTCATCTTCTTGACGAACGCCTCCTGGGAACCGGAGTCCCAGCGCGCGAGCAGCCGCGCGATGTTGTTGGCCGACGGGATCATGAGGGCGGCGATCGCGTCGTGCTCCGAGATCTTGTCGCCCTCCTTGACCGTGTCGAGGGTGGACTCGTTGTCGGTCGAGTTGTTCTTCTTGCCCTCGGTCTCGGCCGTCTTGTCGACGTCGATCATCTGGCCCTGCTCACCCTTCTTGAAGGGGTGGTCGCGCAGGATGATGTACGCCGTCATCGACTTGGTGACGCTCGCGATCGGCACGGGCTTCTGCTCGCCGGACTGGCCGAGCGTGCCGAGGCCTGCGGCGGCCATGTAGGCCTGGCCCTCGCTGGGCCAGGGCAGGTCGGGCTTGGAGCCGTCGAACGTGTACGAGGACTTCGCGGTCATCACGAGCTTCGGCTGGGGCAGGGGGCGCACCAGCTGGACGACGGCCAGGATGATCGCGAGGAGCACGACGAGCGGGAAGTAGATCTTGAACCGCCGGATCGCGGTGCGGAGCGGGCTCGGCGGCGGGGGCGGGTTGTTCGTGAGGTCCGCCAGCATGTCGAGCGGCGGCTTGGGGGGCAGGGGCTGCTGTGTGGTCCGCTCCGTGCGGTCCATCGCGGGGGCGGGCGCCGGGGCGGGCGCGGACGCGGACGCGGGCGCAGGGGCCTTCGGAGCGGCGCCCTTCGGAGCGGGGGCCTTCGGGGCCGGAGCCTTCGGAGCCGGGGCCTTCGGAGCCGGGGCCTCGACGGGCTTCGGCTTCGGCTGCTGACCGGGCTCGTCGGTCCGCAGCGGCACGAAGGTGCTGGCCTTCGGCGCCGCCGCGGCGGAGTCGGCAGCGGCGGGCTTCACGGCCCGGAAGACGGCGGTGCGCTCGCTGTCGGCCGACTCCTCGGCGGGGGCAGCCTTCGGCTCGGCCGGACCCGGAGCGGAATCAGCGGCCGGCTTCGGCTTCACCGCACGGAACACGGCGGTGCGCTCGCTGTCCGCGGACTCTGCGTCGGAATCCACCTTCGGAATCCGGAACACCCCGGTCCGCTCACGCGGAGCGGGCTCCTTGACGGACTCGCCCCCGGAAGCGGAATCGGAATCGGAGGCCGAAGCGGAATCAGCCTTCGGCTTCACGGCCCGGAAGACGGCGGTGCGCTCGCTGTCGGCCGACCCGTCGGCGGGAGCGGCCTTCGGCTCCGCCGAACCGGAATCGCCCGACCGGTCGGCCGGAGTCTCCTTCGAACCGGCCGGAACCGAATCGGCGGCGGCCGGCTTCACGGCCCGGAAGACAGCAGTGCGCTCGCTGTCGGCCGACTCCTCAGCCGGAGCAGCCTTCGGCTCCGCCGAACCGGAATCGCCCGACCGGTCGGCCGGAGTCTCCTTCGAACCGGCCGGAACCGAATCGGCGGCGGCCGGCTTCACGGC
>NZ_JBIAHP010000007.1:266226-368777 GCF_042870715.1 Streptomyces sp. NPDC006463
GCCCGGAAGACAGCAGTGCGCTCGCTGTCGGCCGACCCGTCGGCGGAAGCGGCCTTCGGCTCCGCCGAACCGGAATCAGCGGCCGGCTTCGGCTTCACCGCACGGAACACGGCGGTGCGCTCGCTGCCGGCCGACCCGTCGGCCCCGGCCGGCTTCGGCTCGGCCGAAGCGGAATCCGCGGGCCATGCGGCGGGGGCAGCCTTCTGAGCCGGGGTCTCCTTCGGATCAGCCGTGTCGGAGTCGGCCGGCTTCTCGACGGCGGCAGGCTTCTCGGCCGCCGGGGCGGCCTTCGGCTGCGCCGAAGCGGAATCGGCAGGCCGGTCGGCCGGGGCCGACTTCGGCTCGGCCGGGCCCGAACCGGAATCAGCGGGCTTCGGCCGCGCCGAACCCGAATCCGCCGCCTCGGCCTCACCCTCGGCCTCGCCGTCACCGTCCGAAGCCGAGGCCGGCTCCGCCCGTACGGAGGACCCGGAGGACCCGGCGGAGTCGGGGTCCGGCGTCGACGCCGCGGCCTCGCTCCCCGGTTCCGGGGCCCGGTCCTCCTCGGAGGCCTTCTCGTCGGACGTGGCGACCCACGCCGCCACCACGTCCCGCAGCGCATCCCGCTCAGCAGCGGGGGCCTCGGGATCCCGCGGCCGGAACACCGAAAGCCTCGGGTCACCCTCCGCGGAGGTCGACGCCGCCCCCGGCGTTCCTTCATCAACCGACTTGTCGGGGGACTCGCCCGCCACCAGTTCCTCCTCCATCGCCGCCACGTCCGGCTGTCCGAATGTCTAACAGTGTCCCGTCTAGGGGGCATCGCCCACGTGCTAGACGAGAACGACATAGCTGCGGGTTCCCCCACAAAGCGGCCACGCGCTCTCGACAGATGAATGTGAGAGGCGTCACCCTGTCACTCATCCACGCGGGGAGGCATGGATGGGCAGGAGCCGCAGAACAATTCCGGAGGAGCTTCTGTTGCTCGCTTTGGACCCGGCCACGGGTACCACGGCGCAGCCGCAGTCGCTCGACCTCGGCCTGGCCGGGGCACAGCTAGTGGAGCTGGCTCTGGCAGGACGGATAGCCCCTGACGGGGATCGTATCGCCGTGGTGATGCCACGGCCGACAGGAGATCCGACTCTGGACTCCGCACTGGAACTGCTGCGCAGGCGCGGCAGTCCGGTACGGGCCGTCCACTGGATCGGTGGACCCCGGCTGGGGCTCCGCCAGATTTACCTCGCCCACCTGGAGCGCTGCGGCATGGTCCACGCCGTCGCGGGACAGATGTGCGGGGTGCTGCCGACAACTCGCTACCAGGCGACGGACACGGCGATCAGCCGGGAGATCCGTGCCCGGCTCGACAGTGCGATCCGCACCGGCGTACCGCCGGACCCGCGGACCGCGGCGCTTGCCGCACTGGCCCACGCGGTCGGACTCGGCAAGCACCTGTACCCCGGCAACGAGGGGCGGTCGTCCAGGTCCCGGCTGCGGGACCTGATCCGGCACGACCCGATGGGCGGACTCGTGGCGCACGCCGTGATGGACGTCCAGAACGGCGTGGCCGCACAGCCGCGCCGTGACCGCGCACCGGCACCGCCGGCCCGTGCCACGGCGAGCAGCGTCCCGCTGCAGCCGCGCCGGACCGGCGCGATGGCCCGCGCGGCCGCGCACTGATCCACCCGCTCCATCGCATTGCCATCGCCGTAACCGACGTCCGCAAAGACCCGGTTCGGGAGCCGCCAGCGCGCGGGGTGACGTGGCCATTACACCGGCCGCGTCGCCCCGCGCGTTTGTTTTCCCGGCCGTTCCCCAGCGGTGGCGCCCGCTTCGGTGGCAGTCTGCTCGACATCAGACACGCAGAGAGACCACGACAGAAGAAGGCGGAGGTGCCGTTCACGTGGCGTCCAATGTCAATCCCACCGTCCGACGCCGCCGACTGGGCATGGAGTTGCGCAAGCTCCGCGAGGACAAGGGCATGACGGCCGAGCAGGTTGCCGAGCGCCTGCTCGTCTCCCAGTCCAAGATCAGCAGGCTGGAGAACGGCCGCCGTTCCATCAGCCAGCGCGACGTACGCGACCTGTGCGAGGTGTACGAGGTGGAGGACCTCCGGCTGGTGGACTCGCTCATGCAGATGGCCAAGGATTCCCGCCAGCAGGGCTGGTGGCACGCCTTCGGGGACATCCCGTACAGCGTCTACATCGGCCTGGAGACGGATGCCGCGAGCCTGCGCACGTACGAACCGCTCGTCATCCCGGGGCTGCTCCAGACCACGGAGTACGCACAGGCCCTCGTCCGCGGCGCATGGCCGGAGACCGCTCCGGCGGACGTGGAGAAGCGCGTCCAGGTCCGGATGCACCGCCAGAAGCGGCTCTCCGAGACGGACAACAACAACCCGGAGCTCGGGCCGCTGCGCCTGTGGGCGGTGATCGACGAGGCGGCGCTGCGCCGGCGCGTGGGTGACGCCCAGCTGATGACCCGGCAGCTCGAGTACTTGATAAAGCAGTCGGAGCAGCCCCACGTCACGGTGCAGGTGATGCCGTTCTCACTGGGGGCGCACCCCGGCGTCAACGGCCAGTACGCCATCCTGGAATTCCCGGACGCATCCGACTCGACCGTGGTCTACATCGAGGGCGTGACGAGCGACCTGTACCTGGAAAAGGCCAACGACGTGCAGAAGTACAGCGTGATGTACGAGCACCTGCGCGCCCAGGCCCTCAACGTCGACCAGACGCGGGAGTTCATCTCCGGGATCATCGACCACTACGCGGGCGAAGGCGAGTAAATCGCCAGGAAGCAGGGCGAGTCCGGGAGGGCGGAGCGGCGGGTCGGCACGGTACACCGTCACTCCCCGGCCACATAAGCCCTGACTGGAATATGCCACTCGGTCGGGTGAACGGCTACTTCACCTATCAGGAGCTGCGGGTAGCGTCGATCACGTCGGCCGGAACAAGTGGCCGACACGCCAGCAGAACTACTCGCTGAACCGGAGAGAAACATGGCTATTCGCCAGGGCGCCACGGACAACTGGACCAAGTCCTCCTATTCCGCCAACGGGGCCTGCGTCGAAGTCAAGTCCCCCGTCATGGAGGCCATCGCGGTCCGCGACTCGAAGGTGCAGGACGGCCCGTCCCTCACCTTCGCGCCCGGCTCCTGGACCTCGTTCGTAGACGGTGTCAGCGAGGGTCGGCTGGGACGCCTAGCCTGAACGTCACTGCAGGCGCCACAGCCGCCACGGATGCGCCGTCGGCACCACCTGGCCGTCCGAAATTCCGCAGCACTGACTAGAGCCCTCTCGACTGGCCGCCGTCCTGGCCGAGGGGGCTCGGCCATGTCCGGGTGCACCCGGGTGCGGTCACCTCAGCCGGTCGACGTACCGGTCCGTCCCCGGGACCGTGGGGATGAACGGCGCGACCAGCTCCACCCGCCCCAGCCCCGCCTCCGCGACCTCGGCGTCCAGCCCCTGGAAGTGGCTCCAGCAGGCCGGCTCCCGGGGGTCCTGCTCCAGGAACCACAGCAGCGTGAGGCGGGTGTCGACCCCCTCGACCTGCTTGACGTACGTCATCCGGTCGCCGGGCAGCGGCGTGGGCCGGAAGACCGTCACCATCGCGGCCGGAGAGCCGTGCAGCCGCCCGGGCAGGGCGCGTGCGCGCAGCCACTCCAGCAGTTCGGCCCGCTGCTCGGGGCCCTCGGCGTCGACGACCTGCACGACGAGGCCCGCGTACGGGTGGTCGAGGGCGTGGAAGTCGCGCGGGCCGGCGGCGCCGTCGCGGTAGACGGTGGCCTCGTGGTCCTGGAAGGCCGTGAACACGTGGGTGCGGTCCTGGTAGACCCGGCCGTCGCGGTTCAGGCGCTTGTTGATGCCGACGGTCCACTTCATGTGCTCGTCGTAGCGGCCCTCGGTGACCCAGTACGTGGATATGTAGCAGCCGGCGGTGACCGGCTGGGCGACGGCCGACTTCTCGGGGTAGCGCAGCTCCTGGAGCTCGCGGGTGGCCACCCAGCGGCGGCCCGCGTACATCCAGGGCATGGCCATCGCGCCTGCGTAGTAGTGGTCGTCCTCGTACCAGCGGTTGTACGCGTACTCGTGCCCCGGGTGCGGCTCCACCATGGTGATCAGCGCATGGCCGGGGCGGACGCCGTAGGGGCCGACGGCCGCGAGAGCGGCGTAGTCGTCGGCGCGGGTGTCCTGCTGCGGCTGCCGGTCCTGGGGCCGTCGGCCCCGTTCTCCTGTCGTCATGGGGAACGGTCTAGCTGATATACCGTCAGATGGGGAGGGGTCGGGGCCCGTTCGCGACGTGACATACATACGTGCCACCTGCATCTTTCCGGGGCTACGATGCGCGCACCCGACTCCCCAAGGAGCTCACGTGCCCGCTGAAGCCGCCCTCTCCGTCGTCTTGTCGCCGCAGCCCGCGTTCGCCGCGCGCGCCAACTCGGTGGGGGGTTCGTCCGTACGCGAGATCCTCGCGCTCACCGCACGCCCCGGGATCATCTCCTTCGCCGGCGGCCTCCCCGCCCCGGAGCTCTTCGACACCGAGGGGCTGCGGATCGCGTACGACGCCGCCTTCACGGCCTCCGCGCGGCGGGCGCTGCAGTACTCGACCACCGAGGGGGTGCCGGAGCTGCGCGCCGCCATCGCGCAGCGGGCGACGGCGCGGGGACTGGCGACGGAGGTGGACGACGTGATCGTCACCTCGGGCTCCCAGCAGGCCCTCACGCTCATCGCGAGCGCCCTGATAGAGCCCGGGGACGTGGTCCTCGTCGAGAACCCCACCTACCTGGCCGCGCTCCAGTGCTTCGCACTGGCCGGGGCGCGGGTGGTGGCCGTGCCCTGCGACGAGGAGGGCATCATCCCCGAGGCCCTGGCCGAGGCCGTCGTACGGGAACGCCCCAAGCTGCTCTACACGATCCCCACCTTCCAGAACCCGACGGGTCGCACCCTGCCGGGGGTTCGGCGGGCGGAGGTGGCGAGGACGGCGGCTCGCCTCGGGCTGTGGCTGGTCGAGGACGATCCGTACGGGGACCTGCGCTACGAGGGCGCGGAGGTCCCCTGGCTGGCCACCCACCCGGGGGCGGAGGACCGCACGGCGCTGCTCGGCAGCTTCTCCAAGATCATGGCACCGGGGCTGCGACTGGGCTGGCTGCGGGCCCCGGCGGCGCTGCGCCGGGCCGCGGTGATCGCGAAGCAGGCGGCCGACCTGCACACCTCGACGGTGGACCAGCTGGCCGCGGCCCACTACCTGGCAGCCAGCGACCTGGACGCCCACGTCGACACGGTCCGCGCCGCCTACCGGCCGCGCCGCGACGCCCTGTTGGCGGGCCTGTCCGACGTCCTCCCGGCGGGCTCCGCGTGGAACCGCCCGGAGGGCGGCATGTTCGTCTGGGCCCGCCTCCCGGAGGGCCACGACGCGACGGCCCTCCTGAAGACGGCCATCGCCCACGAGGTCGCCTTCGTGCCGGGCTCCCCCTTCTTCACGGGCACCCCGGACCCCCGCACCCTGCGCCTGTCGTTCACGACGCACACCCCGCAGGAGATCTCGCAGGGCGTGGCCCGCCTGGGCGCGGCGCTGACCGAGCACGGGGGCCGGTGGTAGCGGCCGCGGACCGTTCCCCACGCCGTCACCGGCAGACCGCGGCCGGGTCGTCGTGGACGAGGGCGCAGATCATCTGCGCCCCGCGCCCGTGACCGGGGTACGCGGCGAGAAGCTCGGCCTTGAAGTCGTTCCACTGGCGCCTGATCTCGGCGGTGGCCCCGGCAGTGGCGCGGAGGAAGTTGTCACCCGTCTTCGAGCGGGCGGAAGCGGCGGTGTCCTTGTTCAGGTCGCGGTGGGAGACGCGGCCGTCGCAGTCGGCGGGTTTGACGCCGGTGGAATCGAAGTCGGGGTAGCAGCCGGTGGCGAGGTCCGCGGGGATGTGCTCCCGCGCCTCCCGGGTCCAGTCGGCGTCCTCCATCGCGCTGTAGCGGCGGATGTCGAGGAACGGCGCCACGTCCGTACGCGCCAGGCCGGGCGGGTTGGCGGGGCCGACCGGGCCGGGGGCCGAGCGGTCGCTCCAGTTGGAGTGCGAGTAGAAGTCCTCGATCTGGTGCCAGCCGCGGCCGAGCTGTTCGATGAGGACGCACTTGGCCCGCCCGGGCTTCTCCTCCCACGTGCAGGGGGAGGACAGGTCGCTCTGGTCGGCGCGCACCGTGCCGTCGGCGTCGACGAGGCCGTCGGCGGCCCGGACCGCGCTCCGGAAGCGGGCGACCGAGGTGCGGACGCAGGCGAGGAGCTCGGTGGTGGCCTCGTCCCGGGTGCGGGGGTAGCCGGGGGCGTTACGGGGATCGAGGTAGTCGGCGTTGTCGCAGTGCAGGGGGCCGACGTCGAAGTAGGGACGGCGGTCGTTGGCGTTGATCGCCCCGTCGCGGGCGCCGGCCATCGCGGTCAGCGTGCTGGGCTGCCAGGGCAGTGCGGCCCGGGTGATGTCCTCGTGGTTGTCGCCGGTGAAGGCATGAGCGGGACCGGCCGGCACGAGGGCCAGAGCGGCCGCGAAGAAGGCCGCGACAGCCGCGAAGCGGCCTCGGGGAAGTGGGGTGCGTTTCCGCGTCGTCCGGTGTGGTGCATCGCAAGGCGGAGCAGCGCCCTTGTACTGGACGTACTCGGATGCTGCGACAACGCGGCGAGGTGCCGTACCGGGCGGCGCGGGGACGTGCCTCACGTCCCCGAGGCCGCTTAGGGCCGTCCGCGGCGGCCCGGGCAGCGGACGGCGGGACGTACGGGGCGCCGGTACGGCCATGCCTCCATGCTGCGCGCCCGGCCCTCGCCCCGCACCCCATGCGGGCAGCGGGCTACGACCCGGGCTCCGGCTCGGGCTCGGGCTCCGGCTCCGGCTCCGGCGAGCGCGGCTGGGTCGACGGGATCCGCTTCACGAAGAACAGGGCGACGATCGCGGCGAGGGCGAGGACGGCCAGTGCCACACGCAGGCCGTCGAGCCTGGCCTCGGCGTTCGCGTCCAGTGCCGCCTCGGAGACCGCCGCACTCACGCCGGCTTCGTCGAGGGCGGTCTGGAGCTGGGCGTCGGACAGGAACGGCGCGCCGCTCTGGAGCTGGACGGTCGCCTGGCTCTTGACGCTGTCCGGGACCGCCGGATTCGCCGTGATGCTGGTCAGGAAGGACGTGGCGAGCGCGGCGATCATGACCGAGCCGGCGAGTGCCGTACCGATCGAGGCACCGAGGTTGGTTACGGCGTTCTGTACGCCACCGACCTCCGCGCTCTGCGCCTGCGGCACCGCGGACACGGTGACCGACCCGAGCTGGGAGGCGAGTGCTCCCATGCCGAGCCCGATCAGCAGGAGCGGGACGGTGACGATTTCCGCGCCGGCGTCCAGGTCGAGGGCGGCCATCATGACCACCGCGCCCGCCAGCAGCGCGACGATCCCGAGCCACACCACCCGCCGTGGCGAGACGTTCGGGAGGTAGCGCGGGATCAGGGTCGCGGCCGCGAGCAGGCTCACCGAGAGCGGCAGGAGGCGGGCGCCGGTCTCCAGTGCCGACAGGCCCAGGGCGACGGACAGGTAGAGCGGGACGACGAAGAACACGCCCATCTGTACGAGGTACTGGAAGAAGAACATCGTCAGCCCGCCGCTGAGCTGCCTGTTGCGCAGCATGCCGGGATCGACGAGCGGATCCCCGCCCCGCTCCACGACCCTTGCCTCCCGGTGGAGGAAGAGCCTGATCAGCAGCAGGCCCGCCAGCATGAGCCACACCGTCAGGGAGATCCCGAGCCACGAGGGCGCGTCGGGCTTCGGCTTGAACCAGCCCCATTCGTCGGACCGGAGCACGCCGTAGACGAAGAGCCCGAGCCCGAGCGCGGAGAGGACGGCGCCGACGTAGTCGATGCTCCGGCGCTCGCCGGGCGGGGCGTCCGCGATGCGGCGCGCGAACACGAGGATGACGAGCACCACCAGGACCTCGCCTGCGAAGACCCACCGCCAGGAGAAGTACGTCGTCGCGATCCCGCCGATGAGCGGCCCGACCGCGATCGCCACGGCCCCTGCCGCCACGACGAGTCCGTAGGCGGCGGGGCGGCGTTCGACGGCGAAGTTGCCGGCGACGAGCGCCACGATCGCGGGCAGGATGAGCGACGCCCCGATTCCCTCCAGGAACGACCAGCCCAGCAGCAGCACGGGAAGGTTCGGTGCGAGCGCGGTGGTGAGGGAGCCGGCCCCGTAGATGCAGCAGCCGATCACGAACGCCCGTCTGCGGCCGAGAAGCGCCCCGACCTTGCCGCCGGGGATCATGAACATCGCCATCACGAGGGTGTAGGCGGTGATGGCGCCCTGGATGCCCGTCACGGTCGTGCCCACGTCCTCGGCCACCGTGGCGATGGAGACGTTCATGACGGAGCTGTCGAGGGCCATCAGGAACTGGCCTGCCGCGAGCGTCGCCAGAACCAGTCGCGCCTTGGCCGAACTCTCGGCCGTGCCTGCCCGGGATGCCATGGACGCATGCTTCCAGCCGTCCGTGGGGCCGCAGGGCCGACCCGCCCGGCAGTCAACCGGATGGAGGGGGCCGCCCCCGGCCTCCTCGGGGGGACCGCCGCCGCCCCTCCCCTTCACATCATCGCGCCGTCCCCGTAGCCTGACGGGCCGTCAGATCAGTGCGCCCGCCTGGAGGCTCGTCATGCTGCTGCAAGGGAAGACCGTCATCGTCTCCGGAGTCGGGGCCGGGCTCGGGCATCAAGTGGCCGCCGCCGTCGTGCGTGACGGCGGGAACGCCGTCCTCGGGGCGCGCACCGAGGCCAATCTGGCCAAGTCGGCCGCCGAGATCGACCCCGAGGGCGCGCACACCGCCCATCTGGCCACGGACATCGGCGACGAGCGGCAGTGCGAGGCCCTGGCGGAGCTGGCGCGGACGCGGTTCGGCCGGATCGACGCCGTCGTGCACGTCGCCGCCTTGGACTCGTACTTCGGTGGCCTCCAGGACGCCGACTTCGGGACCTGGCAGCAGGTCATCGACGTGAACCTGCTCGGGACCCTGCGCATGACCAGGGCCTGCCTGCCCGCGCTCAAGGAGCGCGGCGGATCCGTCGTGATCATCGGGACGCAGTCCGCGGTGGCCGCGCCGAACGAGGTCCAACAGGCCGCCTACGCCGCCTCCAAGGGGGCCCTGACCTCCGCCATGTACTCCATGGCACGCGAGCTCGGCCCCCACCGGATCCGGGTCAACACCGTGCTGCCCGGCTGGATGTGGGGGCCGCCGGTGCAGGCCTTCGTCACCTTCTCCGCCCACACCGAGGGCGTCCCCGAGGCCGAGGTCCACGCCCGCCTCACCGAGCGCATGGCACTGCCCGACCTCGCCACCGACGGGGACGTCGCCGACGCCGCCGTCTTCTTCGCCTCCGACCGGGCGCGGGCGATAACCGGCCAGTCATTGCTGGTCAACGCCGGTGAGCTGATGAGATGAGCCATCCCACAGCCGCCCCGCCCCGGGAACGTCGGATCGTATGCTCGGCCCATGACCACTCCGAGTGACGCTCCGACCGAAAACGCGATGCGCCGCGCGCTCCGGCGGGCCCGCGACGGCGTCGCGCTCGACGCGACCGAGGCGGCCGTACTCCTCCAGGCGCGCGGCGAGGCCCTCACGGACCTCGCCGCCTCCGCCGCACGGGTAAGGGACGCCGGGCTCGCCGCCGCCGGGCGGCCCGGTGTCATCACCTACTCCCGCAAGGTCTTCATCCCGCTCACCCGTCTCTGCCGCGACAAGTGCCACTACTGCACCTTCGTCACCGTCCCCGGAAAGCTGCGCAAGAGCGGGCACGGCCTGTACCTCTCCCCGGACGAGGTCCTCGACATCGCCCGCCAGGGCGCGGCCATGGGATGCAAGGAAGCCCTCTTCACCCTCGGCGACCGCCCGGAGGACCGCTGGCCCGAGGCCCGCGAGTGGCTCGACGCGCACGGCTACGACGACACCCTCGCCTACGTGCGCGCCATGGCCATCCGCGTGCTGGAGGAGACGGGCCTGCTGCCGCACCTCAACCCGGGCGTCATGACCTGGTCCGACCTCCAGCGCCTCAAGCCCGTCGCACCGTCCATGGGCATGATGCTGGAGACCACCGCCACCCGTCTGTGGTCCGAGCCGGGCGGCCCCCACCACGGCTCCCCCGACAAGGAGCCGGCGCTGCGGCTGCGGGTGCTGGAGGATGCCGGACGCTCGAACGTCCCCTTCACCACCGGCGTCCTCATCGGCATCGGCGAGTCCTACGAGGAGCGCGCCGACGCCTTCTTCGAGCTGCGCCGCATCCAGCGCAGCTACCACGGCATCCAGGAGGTCATCGTCCAGAACTTCCGCGCCAAGCCGGACACCGCCATGCGCGGCATGCCGGACGCGGAGCTGGAGGAACTGGCCGCGGCCATCGCCGTCGCCCGGCACATCCTGGGCCCGAGCGCCCGGATCCAGGCGCCGCCGAACCTGGTGGACGCCGAGTACGCGCTGCTCATCGGCGCGGGCATCGACGACTGGGGCGGGGTCTCCCCGCTCACCCCCGACCACGTCAACCCCGAGCGCCCCTGGCCGCACATCGAGGAGCTGGCCGAGCGCACCGCCGCCGCCGGCTTCGAGCTGCGCGAACGCCTGACGGTCTATCCCGAGTTCCTCCAGCGCGGCGAGCCCTGGCTCGACCCCCGGCTGCTGCCGCACGTACGCGCGCTGGCCGACGCACAGACCGGGCTCGCGGACGAGTCGGCGCAGGTCGTGGGGCGGCCGTGGCAGGAGCCCGACGAGGGCTTCACCGCGTACGGGCGCACCGATCTGCACGCCACCATCGACACCGAGGGCCGCACCGGTGACCGCCGGGAGGACTTCGACGACGTCTACGGCGACTGGGAGGCGCTGCGCGAGGCCGCGGCGCCGGGCATGGTGCCGGAGCGCATCGACACCGACGTACGGGCCGCCCTCGCGCAGGCCGCCGACGACCCGACGAAGCTGACGGACGCGCAGGCCCTGGCCCTGCTGCACGCGGACGGCCCGGCACTGGACGCCCTGTGCCGGATCGCGGACGACCTGCGGAAGTCGGTCGTGGGCGACGAGGTCACGTACATCGTCACGCGCAACATCAACTTCACCAACGTCTGCTACACCGGCTGCCGCTTCTGCGCCTTCGCGCAGCGCCGCACGGACGCCGACGCCTACACGCTCTCCCTGGACCAGGTCGCCGACCGCGCCGCGCAGGCCTGGGACGTCGGCGCGGTCGAGGTCTGCATGCAGGGCGGCATCCACCCGGACCTGCCCGGGACGGCGTACTTCGACATCGCGCGCGCGGTGAAGCAGCGCGTCCCCGGCATGCACGTGCACGCCTTCTCCCCGATGGAGGTCGTCAACGGCGCCACGCGTACGGGGATGTCCGTACGGGACTGGCTGACGGCGGCCAAGGAGGCCGGGCTGGACTCCATCCCGGGCACCGCGGCGGAGATCCTGGACGACGAGGTCCGCTGGGTGCTGACCAAGGGCAAGCTCCCGACGGCGGACTGGATCGAGGTCGTCACCACGGCGCACGAGCTGGGGATCCGCTCCTCGTCCACGATGATGTACGGGCACGTGGACCAGCCGCGGCACTGGCTCGGCCACTTCCGCACGCTGGCCCGGATCCAGCAACGGACGGGCGGCTTCACGGAGTTCGTGACCCTCCCGTTCATCCACACCAACGCCCCCGTGTACCTGGCGGGCATCGCCCGGCCCGGCCCCACGGTCCGCGACAACCGGGCGGTGACGGCGATGGCCCGCATCCTGCTCCACCCGCACATCCCCAACATCCAGACCAGCTGGGTCAAGCTCGGGGCGGAGGGCGCGGCCGAGATGCTCCGGTCCGGGGCCAACGACCTCGGAGGGACGCTGATGGAGGAGACGATCTCGCGGATGGCGGGGTCGAGTTACGGCTCGTACAAGTCGGTGCAGGACCTGATCGCCGTGGCGGAGGCGGCGGGGCGGCCCGCCAGGGCCCGTACGACGCTGTACGGGGAGGTGCCGCGGGAGCGCCAGGACGCGGCGCGCGCCTCGGACGGGCACCTCCCGGAGCTGCTGCCGCTGCTGGACTGACCGGGCCGGCGGGGCCGGGCGCTGCGCGCAGGAGCCCGCCGGGGGCGTCCCGGCCGGGCTCCTGCGCTGCGCCGGGCCGGTCAGCCGACGAGCAGGTCCTTGTGGGCGGGCACGGAGAACGCGGGATGAACGACGCGTGGCCGAAAACAGCCACTCCGAAGGCAAGTGGCAAAACGTGCCATCGGCCGGGGTGGCGGCCGGAAGTATTCGGGTTCCAGCCGTTCTGCGCTCTCATCCGGGCCGCTTGACGGACTCCCGCCGGACTCGGCCGAAGGCGTCCACTACAGTGCGCGCCAGTACTGTCGCGGGGACGGTGGCCCGCACGGGCGGGGGACGGTGGGGTCGGTGGACGAGTCGATCGGGGCTGGTGCGGTGGTCATCCATGGCGCGGCGGGCGGTGCGGACGCACCCGGCCGACCGGCCTTCGCGAGCCGGCCGGGCCCGCCGGGGCAGATGGTCCAGGCGGGGCTGATGCACCCGGCGGGGCAGATGAGCCAGGCCGGACAGATGAGCCAGGCCGGGCCTTCCGGGCCCACGGACGGCCGCGGCATGCGCACCGTCTCCTCGAACACCGGCCTGTGGGGCCGCGCCGAACAGCAGGACTTCCGCAGCCGCGTCCGCGGCACGCTCCTCGGCTCCGCCCTGGGCGACACCCTGGGCGCGCCCCTCGCGGGCCGCTCCCTCGACGCGATCCGCGAGACCCACGGCCCCCAGGGCCTGCTCCACCCCGTACCCGTGCACGGCCGCTGCGGCGCCGTCACCGCCGCCACCCAGCTCACCCTCTTCACCGTGGACGGCCTCATACGGGCCCACGTGCGCCGCGACACCGGCGCCTGGCACCCGCCCACCGACGTCCACCGCGCCTACCTCCGCTGGGCGGCCACCCAGCACGACTGGGGCCCAGACGAACGCCGTTCGGACAACGGCTGGCTCGCGCAGGAGGAGTGGCTCTACGCCCGCCGCGACCCGGCCCGCGCCTGCATGACGGGCTTCGCCGACGGCCTCCTCGGCACCCTCGCCCACCCGAAGAACCCCACCGCCCGGGACGCCGCCGCCACCGCCCGCTCGGCCCCCTTCGGGCTGCTGGTCGGCTGGGAGCCCGCCCTGGTCCTCCAGCTCGCCGTCGAATGCGCGACGCAGAGCCACGGCCACCCCACCGCGTACCTCTCGGCCGGGGCCTTCGCCGTGATCGTCCACGGCCTGACCCGAGGCGAATCCCTCGACTCCGCCGTCCAGCGCGCCCTCGGCCTCCTCGGCTCCCGCCCCGGCCACCAGCCCGTCACCGACGCCCTCCAGCACGCGCTGTCGGCGGTCACCCAGGGCGTGCCGGGCTCCCACGTCGTCGAGGCCCTCACCACCGGCGCCGGTCACGACGCCGAGGACGCCCTGGCCATCGCCGTCTACTGCGCCCTGGTCGCCGAGGACATCGCCCACGGCCTGCGCCTCGCCGTCAACCACGGCGGGGACTCCACCGCGGCCGGCGCCCTGTGCGGGGCGCTGCTCGGCGCCCTCCACGGCGAGACGGCCCTACCGGCCCCCTGGCTCGCCGACCTCGAAGGCCGCCCCACGGTCCTGGAGCTCGCCGACGACTTCGCCCTGGAGATGACCCAGGGCCCGGCCCTCCACGGCCCCTCCCTGGCATCCCCCGGCTGGCTGTCCCGCTACCCGCGCGGCTAGCCCGCGGCCAGGCCGCCGCTCGGCCGCCACTCAGCCGCCACTCGGCCCCACTCGGCCGCCCGGCCGAATTCGACCTCGATCCCGAGGACTTGGAGGCCGAGGCGCTCTGCCGTGCGCAGGGGGAACGCCGTACCTTGACTGTCCCACGTCTCGGAGGTGCCAGAAGCCATGCGGATCGCCACGACCATCTTCCTCACCGACCGCACCGTCTCGCCCGTGCGTCTCGCGCGGAGTCTGGAGGAGCGGGGGTTCTCCGGGCTGTATCTGCCCGAGCACACCCACATCCCCGTCTCCCGGGACACCGCCGCGCCGATGGGCGGTGAGCTCCCCGAGATGTACGGGCGCACCCTCGACCCCTTCGTGGCCCTCGGGCAGGCCGCCGCGGTGACCGAGCGGCTGCACGTCGGTACCGGCATCACGCTCGTCGCCCAGCACGACCCGATCGACCTCGCCAAGCAGGTCGCCACCCTGGACCACCTCTCGGGCGGCCGCGTCACCCTCGGCGTCGGCTACGGGTGGAACGTCGAGGAGGCCGCCGACCACGGCGTCGAGTGGCGCACGCGCCGCGAGCTCGTCCGGGACCGGATGGCGCTGATGCGCGCCCTGTGGGCGCCCGAGCCGACGGCGTACGTCGGCGAGTACTCCTCCGTCCAGGCCAGCCACGCCCACCCGAAGCCGGCCCAGGCGCCGCGCGAACTCGGCCCCGGCGTGCCCCTGTACGGCCCCCGGACGCTGATGGGCGGCCAGGCCGGCCCGAAACTGTTCGCCGCGGTCGCCGACCACGCCGACGGCTGGCTCCCCATCGGCGGCGGCGGCCTCACCGAGTCCCTGCCGGTGCTGCGCCAGGTCTGGGAGACCGCCGGGCGCGACCCGAAGACCCTCCAGGTGGTCCCGTACGCCGTCCAGCCCAACCCGGGCAAGATGGCCCACTACGCCGACCTCGGCATCGAGGAGGTCGTCCTCCAACTCCCCTCGGCCCGGGAGGCGGAGGTGCTGCGCGCGCTGGACGACTTCGCCCAGTACCTGTGAGCGGCCCTGAGGGCCGCGGCTACCGCCCCAGCTCGGCCCAGACCGTCTTGCCGATCACCCGGTCCACGACCCCCCAGTCGGCGGCGACGGCATCGACGATGCGCAGACCGTAGCCGGTTTCGGCCTGGTAGGCGTGCGGCTGCACGGCGGGACGGCGGTCACGGCGGCCGTCGGAGACCTCCACGCGCAGGACGCCCTCCAGCAGGGTCATCCGCAGCTCGAAGTCCCGGCTGGGGACGCGCCCGTGCGTGACCGCGTTGGCGGCGAGCTCCGCGACGAGGAGCCCGACGTCTGCGGAGAGCGCGGTGGACTCGGGGATCCCCCATGCGTGCAGCTCGATCAGGGCCAGCAGGCGGGCGAGCCGGGCCCCGCGGCGGGTGGAGCTGAAACGCTGAGTGAACGTGCGTACGAGGGCCGGGGTTGGTCCGGCAGGTGCGGTCATGATGCCAACATCCCGGCGGACCAGGCTCGTTCACCACCACGTGGACTCGTACAAGGCAACTGTACGAGTCCACTCCCTGGACAGTGGGGGTCACCGTGCGTGAGCATTCCTCCGGGAGGTGACCGCCATGGTGAGTGCCGACAGCGGTGACGGCGAGGTCGAACCGGATGACACCCTGCGCAGCTTCGGCGAGACGGTCAAGGCCTCGCGCAAACGCGCCGGCCTGACCCAGGAACAACTGGCCCCCCGGATCGGGTACTCGGTCCAGTACGTCGGCTCGGTCGAGCAGGGCCGCCGCCATCCGTCCCGGAACTTCATCAACAAGACCGAGGCGGTACTGGACAGCTTCGGCGTCATCGGCATCGCGGCGAGGCAGCTGGCGCGGAGGCGGGGGCTGGCGTCCTGGTTCCGGCGGTGGGCCGAGCTGGAGGAGGTGGCCGTCACCCTCAATACGTACGAGTGCCGGTCGATTCCGGGACTTCTTCAGCCCGAGTCGTACGCCCGCGCCCTCATAGGCAACGTGCCACCGCTGGCCACGCCCGAGCAGGCCGACGCCCGTGTGGCGGTGCGCATGGAGCGCCAGAAGCTGCTGCTCCGCACCCCGTACGTCCTCTTCAGCTTCGTCATCGAGCAGTCACTGATCGAGCGGCGGACGGGCGGCCCGGAGGTCACGCGGGAGCTGATCGACCGCCTGCTGGAGTGCGGGAAGCTCCCCAACGTCGACATCCAGATCATGCCGACGGTCAGCCCGGAACACGCGGGCACCGACGGCCCCTTCCGACTCCTCGAAACCGATGAACACGAGTGGCTGGGGTACACCGAGGGACAGGAGTCCGGCCATGTGATCTCGGACCCGAAAGCCATCAGCCTCCTCCACCAGCGGTATGCCAAACTTCGCATCCAGGCCCTCAATCCTGCGGACAGCGCGGGCCTGTTGATGCGAATGCGAGGATCCCTGTGAACAGCTCACCGTTGCGGTGGTTCAAGAGCAGCTACAGCGGCAGCCAGGGCGACGACTGCGTCGAGGTGGCCCTCTCCTGGCACAAGTCCACGTACAGCGGCAGCCAGGGCGACAGCTGCGTCGAGGTCGCAGCCTGCACGGATGCCGTCCACGTCCGGGACTCCAAGGTGACGGCCGGTCCCGAGCTGGCCGTCGCCCCCACGGCCTGGACCGCCTTCCTCGGCGGCGTCACGACCGCCCGGCGGTAGGCGACGGGGGGCGCCGTCGATCTTCGCAAGCTGCGGCCCAGTGTCAGGGGCTTCGCCCAGTACCTCTGAAACCCGCTCGACGGCGCGGCTCCTCCTCACCGACCATGGCCGGCATGCCAGGCCAGCGCAAACGCAAGCAGCGACGCCTCCGGGAAGAGACGGCCCGGCGGTCAATCGTGGAGGGACCGGGCCGGTGGGAGACGCTCCTTTCCACCGAGGACCACGAGGAGTTCCGGACCTTCGTCCACCGCATGTACGCGGAGGGCCTCGCCACCGACCCGCACCTCGTACGGCTGGACCAGTTCTGCGGCCGCCTGCAGCACCCGAACACCTACCGCGTCAGCGTCTTCGTCCCCGCGCCTGCATAGGGTGGGGGCGAATCGCACACGACGTGGGTGGAGGGTGCCGGGGTGGACGAAACCCGGACGGCCGAGCGCAGGAAGCAGGCTTTCGAGGGCCTTCCGCCGGGTCCGGCGCGGACCCGCAGCAGCCTGGTCTGGGCCGCGCTGATTCCGGTGACGGCCACGGTCGGCGGCTTCCTCGCCCAGTACCCGTACGGCCTGCTCTGGCTCGGCGTGCTCCTCGTGCTCGCCGCGGCCGGGATCGGCGCGGGCGTGGCGGGTACGGGCTGGAACCGGGCGGGAGTCGCCACGGTCGTCGGCTTCGGGACCATGGCACTGGGCGTCTTCGCCGGTCCCAGCCTGTACGAGGCCTACGCGACGCAGCTCGGCGAGCGGGTCGACGCGGTGGTCGTCGAAACCGGCGAGCGGCCCGGCCTCAAGGGTGACGCCCTGTCCTTCTGCCGCGTGGCCGACGCCTCGGGCACGGTCCGGGAGCTCGGCCAACAGCAGAACTGCTTCGGCAAGTTCGAGAAGGGCCAGCACGTCGTCCTGTTCGAGGACCCGCTCGGCATGCTCGACCCGAGGGTCGAGGCCACCGGCGACCGCACCTTCGACCCCCTCGGCCCGAGCATCAGCGCAGGCCTCTTCCTCCTGGTCGGCGCGTCCATGTTCTCGGGCGGCATGCGACGCCGCTCGGACCGGGACCTGTTGGAGGAACACCGCCGCAAGCACGGCCCGCCCTGGCGGTCCGGGGCATCGGCCTGACCGGTATGCCGAGGGGCCCGGCCGATCTCACGATCGTGGCGCGGCTCCGCCCGGACGCTGGGGGCGCGCGGTCGGGTCGTCGCGCGCTCCACGCGTTCCGAGCGCCCCCGAACGTGCCTTTCTGCTCCCCCTCGGGGCATGGCAACGTCAGCGCCCCCGGTGGGAGCCGGGGACCACAGGGGAGGAACTCATATGAACCGCAGCCTTCGGCTCAAGGCCGTCCTGTCGGCCGCCGTGCTCGCGGCCACCGCACTGGTGCCGCTCGCGGCGACATCGGCGCAGGCCTGGCCCACCAGCGGAAGCGTCCGCCTGCAGGGCAAGATCGGCTGCAACTACGCGGCGTCCAACACGGTCAAGTGGGCGTGGGTCTCGGGCAGCAACGGGGAGAGCGGCTGGGCGGCGCTGGGTTCGGGCGGCATGACCCGGCCCTACAGCTTCCAGTTCAACCGGGTGCCGACGTCCACCATGACGGTCACGGTGAAGTGGGGGTGCGCGACCGACGGCGAGCACAGCACCCAGTTCGGGCTGAACCGGCCCGCCACGGGAACGACCGCGACCCGCAACATCTGCTACTGGTCGCCCTGTTGGATCTGACGTCCGGCGCGGCCGCCGTAGGCTGCGACGCATGATCGATTCACATGCCCACGTACGCGTCGCCCGGCCGTCCCTCGACCTCAAGGCCGCCGAGCGGTTCTACGTGGACGGGCTCGGACTCGAAGTGCAGTGGCGCAGCGCCGCGAGCGCGCCCGGCGCGCACGACCTGTTGATGGTCGGGCCCGCCGGGGGCGCCTGGCACTTCGAGCTCACCCGGGACCCGCAGAACCCGGTGCTCCCCACGCCCACCGTCGACGACCTGTTCGTGATCTACCTCGGCGAGGAGCCCGACGAGGCCCTCGTGCGGCGGCTCGTCGAGCACGGCGGGACGCGCGTGGCCGCCCACAACCCGTACTGGGACGAGTGGGGGGTCACCGTCGAGGACCCCGACGGCTACCGGCTCGTGCTCTGCTCCCGCTCCTGGGGCTGAGGGGCGGCCCAGAACTGCGACAGGGCCGCCTCCTTGTAGGGCGCCGGGCTCACGCTCAGGTCGCCCGCGAAGGGGCGGTCCAGCGCCACCACCAGCAGCAGGCTGAAGCCGATCAGCCCCGCCACCGCCGACACGAACAGCAGCTGCATCTTCAGACTGCGCAGCCCGAACAGGAACGTCAGCGGCAGGATCACCAGTGCCCCGCCGTACACGAGCACTTGCAGCAGGACCGGCAGAGAGGTCTCGGCCATCGTGATGCGGGCCCGGCGCTGCGCGGCGACGTCGTTGAGGTGGGTGACCGCTTCGGCGTAGAAGGTCTCGGCGCGGGTGCCGGCCGGCTCGTACGCCTGGAGGGCCCGGTAGAGGTCGTGCGTCTGCGGCGCGGTCGCCTCGTAGCTCGGCCGGCCGTCGCGCATCAGCGGCCACTGCACCTCGACGACGGCGTGCGTGTACGCGCTCACCGCTTGATGCACCCGCGCGCGGTCGGCCGGCGGGAAGGTGTCGGCGCTGCGCACGACGAGGGCCAGGTCGGTGGCCTCGGTCGCGACGATGTTCTGGGTGTTCTCCAGCTGGGTCCAGAGGGTGACGACGACGAAGGCGAGGATGATGCCGTAGATCGCGCCGAACATGCCGAGCGCGACTCCGACCATCTCGTTGTGCTCGCCCTTGGCGAGGTGCGGGAAGCGGCGCCGGGCGGTCAGGCTCCCGGCCGCGGCAAGGCCCGTGAGACCGCCGACGAGGAGGACGGCGATGACCAGAGTGCTGACGTGATTGAGCAACCAGAGGATCATGCGCTGCTCAACGAGCGCCCCCACCCGAAAGCCCCGCCGACCCGGCGGTCACTCTCCGGGTCGGCCGTGAGATGCCCGTACCGGCTGGGGTCAGCCGACCTTGGGGGTCTTGGGGAGCCCGGACAGGGCCGTACCGGCGCCCGCCGTGGCGGAGCCGGCCGCCGCGGTCGTCGCGCCCACCGCCAGCTTCGTGTCCTGGACGGTCTGGGCCGGGTGGTCGACGATCTCGCCGAGGCGCTGGGCGATCGGGGGACCCTGGACGGCGGGCTCGTCGGCGTGGGCGGCGACGGGGGTGAGTGCGAGGGCGGCGCCGCCGGTGAGGACCAGGGCAGAAAGGGTTCGCTTCATGGCGTTCATGCCCGGCCCAACGACCCCGCCGCACCTCGGGTCACCGCTCACCCCCACCTCCGAGTGAGACCGCACCTGTTCACCCTCCAGGACCGCCCAACGCTCATCCAGATCAGCAAGGCCATCACGGCCCTGAGGCAAGAAGGCCCGGCGATGGGCCGCCCACTGGTGGACACCGTCAAGGGGTCCCGTCTGGCCAATCTCAAGGAACTGCGCCCCGGGTCGGCCGGCAGCAGCGAAGTCCGGCTGCTGTTCGTCTTCGACCCACTGAGGTGAGCAGTGTTCCTCGTCGGCGAAAACAAGGCCGGTGACTGGCAAGGCTGGTACCAGTGGCCGAGGCCATGGGCGTCACCCAGGCGCGGGTCTCGCGGATCGAGAACGGCGAGCTCCAACGCAGCGAGGTCGAGACGCTCGCCGCCTACGTGCGCGCCCTGGGCGGCAAGCTGAAGATCGTGGCCGAGTTCGGGGACGAGCAGTACGTCCTCGGGTGACGCGCGGTCGCGGCGGGAACGACCGAGGCCCCGGATCGGGGGTCCGATCCGGGGCCGCGGGGATGACTCGGCGGGTGGGGCGGGGGTGGGTCAGTCCTCGACCACCAGGGCCGGGGTGGACTTCGTCAGGACCTCGCCGCGGAAGAAGGCCGGGCTGCGGCGTTCGGTGACGAACATGACGGCCAGGCCGAGGGCCAGCAGGCCGACGCCGATGACGAAGACGTTGCCGACGCCCAGGCCGGGGATGGTGGAGCCGGAGCCGTAGGAAGGGTCCCAGGCGTCGTACAGGGTCTTGAAGAAGACCGCGGCCAGCAGCAGGCCGCCCAGGACCGGGAAGACGCCCTTGAAGAAGAGGTCGCGGGCGCTGCGGCGCAGGTCGCCGCGGAAGTACCAGGCGCAGGCGAAGGCCGTCAGCGAGTAGTAGAAGCAGATCATCAGACCGAGCGCGAAGATCGTGTCGGTCAGGACGTTCTCGCTGACCAGGCTCATGACGGTGTAGAAGGCGCCGGTGGCGATGCCCGCCACGACCGTGGCGCGGCCCGGGGTCTTGAAGCGCTCGTGGACCTTGGCGTACGAGGCCGGCAGCGCCTCGTAGGTCGACATGGCCAGGACCGTACGGGCCACCGGGATGAAGGTGGTCTGCAGGGAGGCGGCGGCCGAGGCGAGGACGGCGACGAAGAGCAGGATGCCGAGCAGCGGGCCCATGACGGGACCGGCGAGGGCGGCGAAGACGTTGCCGGAGGTCTCCTCGTTGGCGAGGCCGAGGCCCGCACCCCCGGCGCCGACGGCCATCTGGGCGGCGACGCCGGTGGCCAGGTAGGAGCCGACCAGGACGACCATCGCGATGAGGGAGGCGCGGCCCGGGGTCTTGGCGGAGCCGGTGGTCTCCTCGTTGGTGGCCAGGCACGCGTCCCAGCCCCAGTACATGAAGATCGAGAGCGAGAGTCCGGCGGTGAAGGCCGCCATGGACTCGACCGCGAAGGGGTTCATCCAGGACCAGGAGAAGTCCAGGCCGGTGTCGAAGGTGCCGGCGGAGGCCTTCTGGAGAGCCATCGCGACGAAGACGGCGAGGACCAGGAGCTGGAGCCCGACCAGCGCGTACTGGACGCCCTTGGTGGCCGTCATGCCGCGGTAGCTGATGGCGGTCGCGACGGCGATCAGGGTGAGGCAGGTGGCGATGTGGACGAGCTTGTTGTCGTCCAGGGCGGCGATCGACGGATCGCTCGTGATCTCGCCGGCCAGCAGCCAGAAGTAGGAGGTGGCGACGCCGGCCAGGTTGGAGAGCACGATGATCGTGGCGATCACCAGACCCCAGCCGCACATCCATCCGATCCGCGGGCCGAAGGCCTTGACGGTCCAGGTGAAGGAGGTGCCGCAGTCCGGCATGGCCTTGTTGAGCTCGCGGTACGCGAAGGCGACCAGCAGCATCGGGAGGAAGCCGGCCAGGAACACCGCCGGCATCCGGACGCCGACCTCACCCGCCGTGGAACCGAGGGTCGAGGTCAGGCAGTAGACGGGAGCGACGGTGGAGATGCCGATGACGGCGCTGCCCACCAGCCCGACGGACCCCTTGCCGAGGCCCTTGCCGCGCACGTCGCCCTCGCCCCGGGCGATGCCGTCCACCGTGTCTCCGGCCTGGGGCCGGACGTCCAGCTGAGTCATGTGCCAGGACGTTAGACGGTGCGTTTTCCACATATGGAGGACTTAAGTCCGCATCAGAAGAGCGCCGAACCCCTTGGAATCCGGAGGTGGATTCGGTTGATGAACGCGCAATACAAGGTTCCCTCGGAGATCCAGCCGCGGTTCAACAGGCACCGGACGCGGGGTTCCGTTATGCGGAAACCGTACCCTTGTCCGTTTCGCACCCTTTCAACTTTCCTGTGTGACCGCGGCCACTCCCCCTCCACCGGCTTGCCGTGCTCATGATCATCGCCCTAGAGTCCCAGCCGTGCGCATCAAGTCACTGGTCACCACGGTCACTGCCCTCACGGCTCTCCTCACCCTCACCGCCTGCGGAGGCGAGGGGAGCGACAACCCGGCGCTCGGCGGAATCAGCGGAGGTAACGACGGCGTCCCGCAGAAGAACGGCGGGGTCGACGGATCGGTCCCCAAGAGCGGGACGGGCTTCAAGGGGCTGCCCAAGGCGGGGTCCATGGCCGGCGCCGCCCGCCTCATCAACGGATTCACCAAGTGCGACCAGGTCAGCCCCGAGAAGAATTCGAGCGAGGCCCCGGACGCCAAGTACGGAGCGACCTTCTCGGTCACCGAGCGCGGCTACTGCGGACGACGCAACGTCACCTCCATCTTCATGATCAAGGACGCCAAGACCTTCCAGACCGCCTACAAGGCCGAGGTCGACAAGGGCAAAGAGGGCGGGAACGTCAACAGCGGGCCCATCATCGGCCAGGACTTCGCCGCCGGATCCGAGAGCGAGGAAGCCATGAGCGCCATGCTCTCCCCGCAGAGCGGACTGCTCATGCTGAACTGCCACGCGGAGTTCAACCCGCCGAGCGGCTACCGGAAGGAACCCGCCCTGGTGAAGGGCTGCGTCCTCACCGACTACTACAAGGACTGACGACGGCCCGGTCGGGGGAGAACGGCCCGGTCGGGGAGAGCGGACGAGCCCCCGACCCGGCCATCACCCTCAGCCGCTCCAGACGATCGACTGCATCTCGCTGTACGCGTGCAAGGCGTACGAGCCCACGTCCCGGCCCACGCCCGACCTCTTGAAGCCGCCGAACGGCGCCTCCATGTTCCGGCCGATGGTGTTGACGCCCACCCCGCCCGACCGCAGCCGCCGCGCCACGCGGAACGCGCGTGCGGAGTCGCCGGACCACACGTAGCTGAGCAGGCCGAAGTCGCTGTCGTTGGCCAGCTCGACGGCCTCGTCCTCGCCCCCGTCGAAGGGCACGACCACGACGACCGGGCCGAAGATCTCCTCCCGGACCACGCGCATGTCGTTCGTGCAGTCCACCAGCAGGGTCGGCGCCACGTAGAAACCGCGGCCGTCCCCGACGACCGGGCGCTCGCCGCCGTACGCGATCCGCGCCCCCTCCTTGCGGCCCAGCTCGACGTACGACTCCACGCGGTCCCGGTGCGCCGCCGAGATCACCGGGCCCACCACCGTGCCCTGCACCTTCGGGTCGCCGACCTTCATGAAGGCCAGGTAACCGGTCAGCTTCTCGACCAGCTGCTCGTAGACCGATCGGTGCACGATCACCCGCGTCGGAGCCGTGCAGATCTGCCCGGAGTAGAAGGAGAAGGTCGTCCCGATCCCCATCACCGCCGCGTCCAGGTCGGCGTCCTCCAGGACGACGGCCGCGCCCTTGCCGCCCAGCTCCATCAGCTGCCGCTTCATCGTCCGGCCGCAGACCTCCGCGATGCGCCGGCCGACGCCCGTGGAACCGGTGAAGGACACCATGTCCACGTACGGGGAGTCCACGGCGGCCTCGCCGACCTCCACCGCCTGCCCGCCGACCACGTTCACCACGCCCGCCGGAACCCCGGCCTCCGCGAGTGCCTCGGCCATCTTGAACACCGACAGCGGGTCCTGCGGGGCCGGTTTGACCACCACCGTGTTGCCCATGGCCAGGGCCGGGGCGACCTTGCCCGCCGGGTTGGCCCACGGGTTGTTGTACGAAGTGATGCAGGTGACCACGCCGACCGGCTGGCGCACCTCCAGCGCGCCCAGGATGGACGCCTTCCCCATCGGGCCGGCCTCCGTGACCTGCGGCGGCAGCCCGCGCTCGACCGGTTCCAGGGCCCCCTTCGCGTACCGCCGGAAGCGCGATACCCCGACGCCGACCTGCATCCCGCGCGCGATGCCCGTCGGCGCGCCCGTCTCCGCCCGGGCCAGGGCCGCCCACGGCTCGAACTCCCGCTGGATGATGTCCGCGGCCCGGTCGAGGATGGCCGCCCGCTCCTCCGGGCTCGTACGGGACCACGCGCCGAAGGCCTCGGCCGCGGCGCGCGCCGCCTGCTCGACCTGGGCTCGCGAGGCCTCGGGCGCGAGCCCGGCCACCGACTCGTCCGCCGGGTCGATCACCTCGTAGTGGCCGCCGTCGGGTTCCACCCACTCGCCGCCGATGAAGAGCCTCTGCGCTCCGGTCACCGTGTGCTCACCGTCCTCGTGTCCCGGCCCGACCGGAGCACGACGCCCGGAATCGCGCCCGTCACCTCGTCGTCGCGGATGGTCTCCACGCCGTTGACCCGTACCGAGACGATCCCGATGGCCCGCGCGTCCAGCCGCGGGCTGTCCCCGGGCAGGTCGTGGACCAGCGTCGCCGGTCCGGCATCGATGCGCGCCGGATCGAAGAGCACCAGGTCCGCGTGGTAGCCCTCGGATATGCGGCCGCGCTCGCGCAGCCCGAACAGCTGGGCCGGGTCGTCGGTGAGCATCCGCACCGCCTGCTCCAGCGGCACCAGCTTGCGGCCGCGCAGGCAGTCGCCGAGGAAACGGGTCGTGTACGGGGCTCCGCACATCCGGTCCAGGTGCGCGCCCGCGTCGGAGCCGCCGAGCATGACGTCCTCGTGCTGCCAGGTCTCGGCGCGCAGCGCCCAGCTGGCGGGGTCGTTGTCGGTGGGCATCGGCCACAGGACCGTACGGAGGTCGTCGTTGGCGCAGATCTCCACCAGGCAGTGGAACGGGTCCTGTCCGCGCTCGGCCGCGATGTCGCGCACGACGCGGCCGGAGAGGCCCTCGTTCTCCTTGCTGTACGTGTCGCCGATGACGTAGCGGCCGAAGTTGGCGAGGCGCCGGAAGACGCCGGCCTCCTTGCTGTCGGCGCGGCGCAGCATCTCGGCCCGCACGTCCGCGTCGCGCAGCTTCGCGATCCGCTCGGGGACGGGCAGGGCGAGGACCTCGCCCCAGCCGGGGATGAGATTGAGCGCGCAGAAGGTGCCCAGCGACATGTTCATGGGGGTGAGGATCGGCATCGTCAGCGCCACGATGCGGCCGCCGGCCTTGCGGGCGCGTTCGCTGGGGATCAGCTGGCGCGGGACCCTCTCGGGGACGGAGGCGTCGATGGTGAGGACGTTCCAGTTCAGGGGCCGTCCGGCGGCGGCGCTCATCTCGACGAAGAGGTCGATCTCCTCGTCGGAGAACTGGTCGAGGCAGCCCGCGACGATCGCCTCCAGCTGGGTGCCCTCGTGTTCGGCGACGGCCTTGGAGAGCGCGAGGAGTTCGCCGGGCCCGGCGTGCCGGGAGGCGACGGGGGCGCCGGCGCCGTCGGAGTGCGTGGAGGACTGGGTGGTGGACAGGCCCCAGGCGCCGGCGTCCATGGCGTCGTGGAAGAGGTCGATCATCTGCTGGAGCTGCTCGGGCGTGGGCTGCCCGCCGACCGCGTCCTCGCCCATGACGTGGCGGCGCAGTGCGCAGTGGCCGACCATGAAGCCGGCGTTGACGGCGATCCGGCCCTCCAGGGCGTCGAGGTACTCGCCGAAGGTGGACCAGGTCCAGTCGACGCCCTCCTCCAGGGCCTTGAGGGCCATGCCCTCGACCTTGCTCATCATGCGGCGGGTGTAGTCGGCGTCTTCCGGGCGGGCCGGGTTGAGCGGGGCCAGCGTGAAGCCGCAGTTCCCGCCGGCGACGGTGGTGACGCCGTGGTTCATGGAGGGGGTCGCGTACGGGTCCCAGAACAGCTGGGCGTCGTAGTGCGTGTGCGGGTCGACGAAGCCGGGGGTGAGGACGAGGCCGGTGGCGTCCTCACTGGTGCGGGCCTCTTCGGTGACGGTGCCGGGCGCCGCGATGACGGCGATCCGGCCGTCGCGCAGGCCGATGTCTGCGACGCGGGCGGGGGCGCCGGTGCCGTCCACGACGGTGGCGCCCTTGATCAGGTGGTCGAGCATGACGTCCCTTCGCACTTTGAGCCCCGCCGGCGTCTGAGGCGCGGGTCCGGGCAGAGCCCGATGCCCGGCGGAGCCGGGTTTCCTGGGGCTCCGCCCCAGACCCCGCGCCTCAAACGCCGGCGAGGCTGGATTGGGCTCGTGCCCCGGCCAGAGGCCGCCGGGCGACCGCGGCCTCGGCATGGCCTCCGGCCGGGGCCGGTGCGGGACGGCGGTCCGGGAAGACGCCGTCCCCGTTCTCCCCGCCGGGTCAGACGGCCTGGCGGAAGCGCGTCGTGCGGTGGACCGGGTCCGTGTCGATCTCCGGGATCACGTGCTCGCCGATGAGCTTGATCGTGGTCATCGTGTCCTCGTACGACACCCCGGTCGGCAGGCCGAAGGACAGCTGGTCCGCGCCCGCCTGTTCCCAGCGCTTGCACTGCTGGAGGACCTCCGACGGGTCACCGCAGATCAGCAGCTCCTCGGCGATCAGCAGCTCGATGATCTCCGCGTTGTACTCCGGCAGCAGCTCCGGCCACTGCGGGATGGCCTCCGGCCGCGGGAAGGTGTCGTGGTAGCGGAAGACCAGCGACTGGAAGCGGTTCATGTTGGCGTTGACCGCGATCTCGACCGCCTTGTCGTGGGTCTCGGCGCATATCGCGGTCGAGGTGACCATGACGTTGTCGTTGACGAAGGCGCCGATCGCCTTCGCCTCCTGGATCGCCGTCTTGTACTGATCCAGCACCCACTCCATGTCCGAGACCTTCTGGACGCTGAAGCCGAGGACCCCGAGCCCCTTCTTCGCAGCCATCGCGTACGAGGACGGGGACCCGGCGGCGTACCACATGGCCGGGTGCGCCTTGCCGTACGGCTTGGGGAAGACCTTCCGCGGCGGCAGCGACCAGTGCTTGCCCTGGAACCCCTCGTACTCCTCCTGGAGGAACATCTTGGGGAACTCCGCGATGGTCTCCTCCCAGATCTCCTTCGTGCCGTTCATGTCCTCGATGCCGGGCAGGAATCCGAGGATCTCGTGGCTGCCCGCGCCGCGGCCGGTGCCGAACTCGAAGCGGCCCTTGGAGAGGTGGTCGAGCATGGCGACCTTCTCGGCCACCTTCACCGGGTGGTTCACCGGCGCGAGCGGGTTGAAGATGCCGGAGCCGAGGTGGATCCGCTCGGTGGCGTGCGCGAGGTACCCGAGGAAGACCTCGTTCGCCGAGAGGTGCGAATACTCCTCCAGGAAGTGGTGCTCGGAGGCCCAGGCGTACTTGAAGCCCGACTTGTCTGCCTGGATGACGTAGTCGGTCTCCTCGATCAGCGCCTTGTGCTCTGCCTCGGGGTCGACCTTGGACCGTGACTCGGCCACGTATCCCTGCACGAAGAGCCCGAATTCCAAGGGGGTTCACCGTCCTTTGATTTCTGACGTTGCGTCAGATTCGATGTCTCGACTGTTCCATCGGCGGGGGCGGAGCGTCAATACCTGACGCTCCATCAGATATGGCTGGAGGGCGGCTAGAGGATGCTGACGCCGGCCATCCAGCCGCCGTCGATCACGAACGGCTGGCCGGTGATGTACGAGGAGTCCTCGCCGGTAAGGAAGAGGGCGAGCTTCGCGATCTCCTCCGGCTGCCCCACCCGCCCCATCGGGACGACCCGCTTGTACAGCTCCGCCATCGCGTCCCTGGCCTCGTCGGTCATGTTCGCCGGGTCCAGCAGGCCGGGATTGGCCATCGGGGTGTCCACGGCGCCAGGACACATCGCGTTGACCCGTATCCCCTTGCCGGCCAGCTCCAGCGCGGCCACCCGGGTCAGGCCGAGGATGGCCGCCTTGGTCGCGGCGTACGTGCCGACGTACGCCATGCCCGTCAGGCCCGTGTACGAGGAGGTGTTGACGATGGTGCCGCCGCCGGCGGCCTCGATCTCGGGGGCGACCGACTTGATACCGAGGAAGGCACCCACCTGGTTGACCTGGACCACCTGCTGGAACTCCTCCAGCGGGGTCGCGGTCAGCTCGTTGAAGCGCAGGATGCCCGCGTTGTTGACCAGGCCGTCGACCGGGCCGAAGGCCTCCTTCGCGGCGGCGACCGCCCCGGCCCAGTCCTCCTCGCGGCTCACGTCGAGGCGTACGTACCGGGCCCGGTCCTCGCCAATCTCCTTGGCCACGGCGGCGCCCTGCTCGTCCAGCACGTCACCGAGGAGCACCTTGGCCCCCTCGGCGGCGAAGAGGCGGGCCTCCTGCTCGCCCTGGCCCCGTGCGGCGCCGGTGATGATCACGACGCGCCCGTCCAGCTTGCCCATGGTCACGACTCCTAGTCGTTGAGAAGCGGGGCCACCTCGGCCCCGAAAGCGGTGATCTGGTCGACGAGTTCGGCGCGGTCGCGATTGCGGAACCGGACCTGGATCTGGTCGACGCCGAGCGCCTTGTACTCCCGCAGGGACTCGGCGAGCGCCTCCGCCTTGCCGGTGAGGGCGCGGCGGCCGGTGTCCCAGCCGGGCTCGCCGACGTACAGCGGCTCGGTGATCGCGCCGATCTCGACGGGTGCGGTGACTCCGGCCGCCTCGCGGAGCTCCTTGATACGGGCGATCTGCGCCGGAAGCCTGTCGCGCGGGTCGCCCTGCGGGAGCCAGCCGTCGCCGCGGACGGCGGCCCTGCGCACGGCGGCGGGCGAGGAGCCGCCCACCCAGACGGGGATCCGCTCCTGGGCGGGCCGAGGCAGCTGGCCGAGGTCCTTGAAGGAGAACAGTTCGCCCTCGAACTCCGGGTACTCCTCGGGCCCCAGCGCCGCCCGCAGCGCGTCGAGCGTCTCGTCGAGGACGGCCCCGCGGCGGGCGAAGTCCACGCCGAGGATCTCGAACTCCTCCTGCACGTGCCCGGCGCCGACGCCGAGGATCAGCCGTCCGCCGGAGAGGTGGTCGAGGGTGGCGTACTGCTTGGCGCTGATCAGCGGGTGGCGCAGGCCGAGGATCGCGACGTGGCTGAGCAGCCGCACGTGCTCGGTGATGCCGGCGAGGAAGGACAGGGTGGCCACCGGGTCGTACCAGACGGTGCTCATGGGTCCGGCGAGCCGGCGCGGGACGGCGACGTGGTCGCAGGTGGCGACGTAGCCGAAGCCGGCCCGGTCGGCGGCCCGCGCCACCTCGGCGAGATCGGCGGCGGTGGCCGACGCCTCCCAGGGCTCGGCGTAGATGGTGCTCTGCGACTGGACCGGGAGCTGCATCCCGTGGACCAGCCGACCTTCCGGAAACACGCGCGCCATGGCGGACCCGCCTCGCCTTCGACTAGTCGTCTGCTTCGTCGGCTTCGACTGCTGCGTCTGCCGATTCGTCATTCGGTGCCGGGCCATCGTCGTAGCTGACGGACCGTCAGGCAAGGGGTCCGACCGGCCCGGCCCCGCCGATGTCGGTGGCGTCCGGTTCAATGCCCGTCATGGACGAACAGGAAGAACTCCTCTCGGCCGTCCACCACCTGCTCTGGCCGGGTACGGGCGATCTGGCGTGTGACGAGGCAGGACATCCGGCGGGACACGTGTGCCTGGCGCTCTCGGACGAGAACGACCTCGCCGCGCTCCAGGAGGCGCTCAGCGGGCGGTACGGACAGCCGCGCGACCTCGCCACGGGCGGGTACGCCGATCCGACCGTGAGCGTGCGGACCGGGCTGCCGCTGCTGGCCCCGTTCGGCGAGCGGATCGTGGAGATGCGCGCGTGGGCACACGCGGGCCGGTGGATCGGCTGCGGCGCCGCCCGCTTCGACGACCGGGTGCGGCTCGTGGCGCTGGTCGCGAAACGGGAGGACCCGGCGGCGGACCTGGCGGAGGTGACGTCCTGGGTGGACGGGGTCGTCGCCGTCACGGGATGGGACACGACGCGCGCGCGTACGGTCGACTGGGCGGCGGTCGAGGCCCGGATCGGGACCGCGCTGCCCGGCGACTACAAGCAGCTCGCCGAGCTGTTCGGGTACGGCGCCTTCGACGGATACCTCCGGCTCCACATACCCGACGCCCCTTTCAGGAGCGACGACATCGCCTTGCACACACAGTTCCTGGGCGAGTGGGCCAAGGCGCACGACAGCGGTCTGTGGGAACCGTACGAGGTGTACCCGGCCCCCGGCGGGCTGCTGGAGTGGGCGTCCTCCGAGCAGGCCGACCAGTTCTTCTGGCTCACCGAGGACCCGGACCCCGACCGGTGGCCCATCCTCATGAAGGAGGACGTCCCCGACTCGTGGCGGCGGTTCGACGGGACGACCGCCGAGTTCGTCCACCGCCTGCTCACCGACCGGCGGCACCCCTTCGCGACGGCCCGGTACTTCGATACCCACTGGTTCCAGAGCTACGAGACCGCCTAGGGTGCGGCGGATGGACCTCATTCTCACGCTGGTCAGCGGGATCGCCTGGACCGTCGTGTACGTGGAGGCGATCCGCGTCGGGCTGCGCGACCGGACGTACTCGATGCCGCTGGCCGCCCTCGCGCTGAACTTCGCCTGGGAGTCGGTCTACGCGGTCCGCGATCTCGCGACCGGGGTCTCCCCGCAGGGCGTGGTGAACGTGGTGTGGGCGGCCGCCGACATCGTGATCATCGCCACGTATCTGCGGTTCGGGCGGGCCGAACTGCCGCGGTTCGTGACCCGGCCGCTCTTCGCCGCCTGGTCGATCCTGGTGTTCGGTACCGGGTTCGCCGTGCAGGGGCTGCTCCTCGCCCACTTCGGGGCGCACGACGCCTCCCGCTACTCGGCGTTCCTGCAGAACCTGCTGATGTCGGGTCTGTTCATCGGCCTCTACGCCGCCCGGCAAGGGCCGCGCGGACAGTCCCCGACCATCGCCGTCGCCAAGTGGCTGGGCACGCTGGCCCCGACCCTGCTGTTCGGCGTGCTGGAGCACTCGCCCTTCATCCTCGGGCTCGGTCTCCTGTGCAGCGTCTTCGACCTGGTCTACATCGGGCTGCTGCTCAGCGGCCGCCGCCGACCGGACCGGACGGGGACAGGGGCAGGGACAGGGGCAGGGGCCGCGGATCCGGCACCCGCTCCGGTCAGAAGCCTTCCGGACCCATCACGATGACCGGCTTCGCCGCCGGATCGAGGGTCTCCAGGACCTTCTTCATCGCCTCCTTCGGGATGCCGACGCACCCCTGGGAGGGACCGTCGTGGTCCACGTGGAGCCAGATGTTGCCGCCCTTCTCCTCGCCCTCGGGCTTGGCCTGGTCCAGGGGCGAGCGGCCCGGCCGACGGTTGAAGTCGATGGCGACGACGTAGTCGAAGGACCCCGCCAGGGACTCGCCGTTCACCCCGCGCCCCGAGGCGACGAAGGCGCGGTCCTTGTCGTAGGGGAGCCGGGTGCCGGGCGGCGGCGCCAGCAGGCCGCCCGCCTCGGTCAGCGCGAACACGCCCTGCGGAGAGGTCAGGTCGCCGTACGTGCGCTCCGCGGTCGTGGACCAGCCCTTCGCACCGTTGCGGGCCGGCCAGCTCTCGGCTCGCGCCCAGTCGGCGCCGGCCGCGGGGCGGGTGTAGAGCGTGGCGGTGGACTCCGAGGAGTCCGGGGCCTTGCCGGTGACCAGGACGAGCTGACGGGACTCGGCCGGGATCTGCGCCCGTGTCTGCTCGCTGATGCCGGTCAGGCCCTGGAGGGCGTCGCGGGGGATGTCGCGGTGGGCGTCGCGCGCCGCGCGGTCCGCCGCCGGCGGCCGGTGGTCCGCCCACGCCTGCGGCGCGCTGCCGACTGCCTTCTGGTCGACGGTGTATACCCAGCCCGCGGCGAAGGTCACCAGGCCGAGGGTGGCGGCGAGGACCACCCGGCGGGACGAGCCCGACGTCTTACGGGGTCGGGCGGGCGTGCGGGTACGGGAGCGGGCTCGGCGGTGCTTGCTCATTGAACCGACCGTACATCAGCAGGTCTTCCGTGCGGCTGAACGCTGCCCTGCCGTATCGGGCGTTTCCCACCGGGAATCCGACCCGTACCGTCAGGCCGCCGCCCGGCGCCGGGTTGGCCCGTGCGGTCAGCTCCGCCCCGTGCGCCCGCGCGGTCGAGGCGGTGATCGAGAGCCCCAACCCGGCGGCCTCGCCTGCGGCGTGCTGCCGCTGCGCGCGCCGCCGGAAGGGCTCCAGGAGCCTCGGCGCACCGGCCGGATCGATCACCGGGCCGGTGTCCGACACCGTCAGCCCCCCTTCTCGGCGGAAGCGGCCCGGGCGAGCCGGCCGCCCGCGCGGTTGTGACGCACGGCATTGATCGGCAGGTTCCGGAACAGGTGACTCCAGCCCCTCCTCCGCCACCGTGAGGAGGGCAGCGACCCGATCGGGTGCTCGTCGGCGTCCGCGCAGGGCATGCCCCTGGGAGGATCACCGGCGTACGCTGATTCGATGCGAACTCCACGTCACGCAGCGCGTGTTGTCATCCTGTCCCCCGTCGGGTCGGTGTTCCTCTTCCGCGAGGACAACGTGGAGGTCGGCATCCACTGGCTGCCGCCCGGCGGCGGGATGGACCCAGGCGAGAGCCCCGAGGAGTGCGTACGCCGCGAACTCCGCGAGGAGACCGGCTGGACCGACCTGGAGCCCGGGCGGCTGCTGTGCACCTGGGAGCACGACTTCACGCACCAGGGGATCCCCGTCCGCCAGCACGAGCACATCTACCTCACGACGGGCCCGCGCCGCGAGCCGGTGCTGGAGTACCCCGGCATCCACTGGCAGTGGCTGTCCCAGGAGCGCCTGGCCACCCTCGGCGAACCGCTTTGGCCGCCGAGCCTGCCTGACCTCCTGGCGAACGCACCGGCGGATCCGGTCCACTTGGGGCTGCTCGCGTAGGGGTGGCTCAGGTGGCGGTCGAGGGAGCGGCTTCGGGGGTGGCGCGGCCCCGTAGTGCGGCGACGGTCTCCTCGGCCAGGAGCCGCGCCTCGGCCACCGTCGCCACCAGCTGCTCGGCCGTCGCGCCGGGCGCCCCCAGCAGGGCGCGGACCCGCGGGCCGAAGCCGGGCGGCGCGCCCGGCAGCGTCTCGGCTACGGCCAGCGCGCCCTTCTCGTTGAGGCACCAGCGCCGGTCCTCGGCATACAGCGCCTGCACCAGGACGCCCACCGCCCGGGACAGGCAGAGCGAGACGTGGAGCACGTCCGCCCGGGCCGCCCCCTTCGCCGCGGCGGCGACCAGGAACTCCGCCTCCCAGGCACCCGCCGTGAGCGCCTGCCGCAGCGCCTCGGGGTAGTCCGCGGTCCGCCGCCGGAGGTCCGTCAGCTCACCGCCCGGGTCGGCCAGTACCCGGCCGAGCGCCACCTCACCCGCGTAGCAGGGCGACCAGAACCCGAGCGGATGCCCCGCCTGCACGCCCACCTCGTACCGGCCCTCGCGGCAGTCCTCCCAGACCCGCGCGACCCGGTCCGCATCCCGCAGGATCCAGTCCACCGCCACCCCGTCGACCGTCAGCCACGCGCCGCCGTTGACCCACGGCCCCCAGCCGCCCGGTCCGGCCACCTCCACCCCGGGCCCGGCGAGGGCGCCGAGCGCGGCGAGATCGAGCTCGCCGCGGTAGTAGACGCCGAGATCCCAGTCTGAGTCCGGCCGGTGCTCCCCGCGCGCCCGGCTGCCGCCGAGCAGCACGGCGACGACCCCGGGCACCTCGGCCAGGCGGCGGGCCATGTCCTCGATCTTCTTCTGCATGCGGACGATTCTGCCGAGTGGATGCCCGGGGTCAGCGCTTGGCGCCGGTGGCCTTGGCGTACAGCGCGGCCGCGTAGTCACCGAGGACGGTGCTGGTCGACACGTCGTCGGTGTCGCCGCCCGTCAGGATGCCGATGATCTTTCCGTCGCGGGCGATCCACGCGCTGCCGCTGGTGCCGCCCGGGAAGTCCGCGCAGTCGAAGCGCTGTTCGGTCTCACTCTCGCGGACGGCGACCGCCGTGCAGGTACGGGGAACCTTGCGGTCGGCGGGGTAGCCGGTGACGGTGACCTCCTCGCCCGCGCGGCCGCTGGTGTCCAGCACGGCCGCACCGGTCACGCTCTCGATGCTGCGGCCCTTGGCGTCGGGAGCCAGGCGGGCGAAGGCGAGGTCGTAGTCGTCGTCCGTACCCTCGGCCCACCGGCCGTCCTCGAAGACTTCCTCCAGCTTCCATGTGCCGTACGGGGCCTGGCCATTCGCGTACGCAGGTGCGAAGACGGCCGTGCCGTTGCCCTGTTGTCCGTCGAGCAGACAGTGCCCGGCGGTGACGATCAGGTTCCGGCCCGGGCTGTGCACCACCGTGGCCGTGCAGAAGTGATCACTGTCCAGACCGTCCGTGAAGAGAGCGCCGGTGAAGGCCGCGGGCCCACCGGGCGGGGGCGTGACGGCAGGCGGCAACGCACCCCCGGGCGGGGTGGAGAGCTGAGGCTTTGCCGCTTGCGAACGCGACGGCGTGGTCGGTGAACCCGTCGGCCCCGCCTTCACCCGCACGGACTGGGCCCCGTCGGGCGGCGGCACCAGCTCGGCCACCGCGGCGGAGGCTCCCAGAGCCGCCGCAGCACACAGCACCGCTGTCACCAGGGTCCGCTTGTCCACCGGCATGATGATCCTTCCGCTTTGCCCCGGCGAAGCATGCCCCGGAGGCGGGTGCGGTTGCAAGGGGCCCGGCAGCCGATCGCCGCCTCCAGGTGCGCCGACGGGCCGTGGCCGAGTCGGCCGGGGAACAGGGCCGCGACACCGGCGCCCCACCGGAAGTGGGGCGCCGCGTACCTCAGGGCCGGTGCCGGCCGCTCCGCCCGGGCTGCCCGGGCTGCCCGGTCACGCCCCCGGCCCCGCCCACAGGCCCTCCGGCGTCAGGCCCAGCAGGTCGATCGCGTTGCCGCGCACGATGCGGTCGATCACGTCCGGGGGCAGGTGGCCCATCTGGGCCTCGCCGACCTCGCGGGACTTCGGCCAGGTCGAGTCCGAGTGCGGGTAGTCCGTCTCGTAGAGGACGTTGCCGACGCCGATCGAGTCCAGGTTCTTCAGGCCGAAGGCGTCGTCGAAGAAGCAGCCGAAGACGTGCTCCGCGAAGAGCTCCGACGGCGGCCGGTGGACCTTGTCGGCCACTCCGCCCCAGCCGCGGTTCTCCTCCCAGACCACGTTCGCGCGCTCCAGGATGTACGGGATCCAGCCGATCTGGCCCTCCGCGTACATGATCTTCAGGTTGGGAAAGCGCTCGAACTTGCCGCTCATCAGCCAGTCGACCATCGAGAAGCAGCAGTTGGCGAAGGTGATGGTGGATCCGACCGCCGGCGGGGCGTCCGCCGAGGTGGACGGCATGCGGGACGAGGAGCCGATGTGCATGGCGATGACCGTGCCGGTCTCGTCGCACGCCTGGAGGAACGGGTCCCACTCGTCCGTGTGGATGGACGGGAGGCCCAGGTGCGGGGGTATCTCCGAGAAGGCGACCGCCCGGACGCCGCGCGCCGCGTTGCGCCGGACCTCGGCCGCGGCGAGGCGCGCGTCCCACAGGGGGATGAGGGTCAGCGGGATCAGCCGGCCCCGCGCGTCCGGGCCGCACCACTCCTCGACCATCCAGTCGTTGTACGCCCGTACGCCCAGCAGCCCGAGCTCACGGTCGGCGGCCTCGGTGAAGGTCTGGCCGCAGAAGCGGGGGAAGGTGGGGAAGCAGAGCGCCGACTGGACGTGGTTGACGTCCATGTCCGCGAGACGGTCGGGAACCGAGAACGACCCCGGGCGCATCTGCTCGTAGGTGATGACTTCCAGTTTGATCTCGTCGCGGTCGTACCCGACGGCGGTGTCGAGGCGGGTGAGGGGCCGGTGCAGGTCCTCGTACACCCACCAGTCGCCGATCGGGCCGTCGTCACCCTTGGCCCCCATGACAGGAGCGAACTTGCCGCCCAGGAAGGTCATTTCCTTCAAGGGGGCGCGGACGACCCGCGGGCCGGTGTCCTTGTACTTGGACGGGAGCCGGTCCCGCCAGACGTGGGGGGGCTCCACCGTGTGGTCGTCCACCGAGATGATCTTCGGGAAGGTCTCCATGACTCATACGGTAGCGCCGATCTGACGAACCGTCAGCTAGTTGGGGGCCGATCGGCCCGGGACGGGCTGACGTGTACGCGCGAGACAGGGCAGACTGACCATTACACCGACGGAAGGCAGGGGGGACGACAGATGGACGGCGTACCGGCCATCCCGCACCCGCGGAACCCGCGGAACCACCCCGAGGCATCCCGGACCACCCGCAAGAGCGCAGCCCCCGCACGCGCGGCCGCCCCCACGGACCCGGCAGCCCTCGCGAAACCGGCCGCCACATTCCCCGACGACCCCTCCACGGCCGCGGCCGCGGCCCCCGCCCCCGCAGGGTCCCGCTTCGCCGTCCTCGGCCCCATCCGCGCCTGGCGCGGCGCCGACGCCCTGCCCTCCGGCACCCCCCAGCAGCGGGCCCTGCTCGCGACGCTCCTGCTGCGCGACGGCCGCACCGCCACCGCGCCCGAGCTCATCGACGCCATCTGGGGCGAGGACCCGCCGCAGCAGGCCCTCGCCACCATCCGGACGTACGCCTCCCGCCTGCGCAAGGTCCTCGACCCCGGGCTGCTCGTCACCGAGTCCGGCGGGTACGCCATCCGGCTGCGCTCCACCGCCACCCTCGACCTCGGCGTCGCCCGCAGCCTCGTCACCGACGCCGAGACGGCGCGCGAAGCCGGTGACCGCGCCCTCGCCCGTACGCTCCTGGCCCGCGCCCTGGACCTGTGGGACGGCGAACCCCTCGCCGGAGTCCCCGGCCCCGCGGCCGCCACCGAGCGCACCCGGCTCGCCGAGTGGCACCTGCAACTGCTGGAGACCCGCCTCGACCTCGACCTGGAGGTCGGCCACCACGCCGAGGCCGTCTCCGAGCTCACCGCGCTCACCGCCGCCCACCCGCTGCGCGAGCGCCTGCGCGAGCTGCTCATGCTCGCCCTCTACCGCAGCGGCCGGCAGGCCGAGGCCCTCGCCGTCTACGCCGACACCCGCCGGCTCCTCGCCGACGAGCTCGGCGTGGACCCGCGCCCCGAACTCGCCGCCCTCCAGCAGCGCATCCTCAACGCCGACGCCGACCTGGCCCGCGCCGAGGACCCGGCCCCGGCGGCCGCCGCCGTCCATGTGAGGCCGGCCCAGCTGCCCGCCACCGTGCCCGACTTCACGGGCCGCACCAGCTTCGTCGACGAACTCGGCGCCATCCTCTCCGGCGGCGCCGAGGGCCAGGTCATGGCCGTCTCCGCGCTCGCCGGGATCGGCGGCGTCGGCAAGACCACCCTCGCCGTGCACGTCGCGCACGCCGCCCGCCCGCACTTCCCGGACGGCCAGCTCTACGTGGACCTCCAGGGCACCGAGGCCCGCCCCGCCGAACCGGAGGCCGTCCTCGGCTCGTTCCTGCGCGCGCTGGGCACCCCCGACACCGCCATCCCCGACTCCCCCGCCGACCGCGCCGCGCTCTACCGATCCACCCTCGACGGCCGCCGCGTCCTGGTCCTGCTCGACAACGCCCGCGACGCCGCCCAGGTCCGCCCGCTGCTGCCGGGCACGGCGGGCTGCGCCGCGCTGGTCACCAGCCGGGTCCGCATGGCGGGCCTCGCCGGGGCCCATCTCGTCGACCTCGACGTGATGAGCCCCGAGGAGGCCCTCCAGCTCTTCACCCGGATCGTCGGGGCCGAGCGCGTAGGAGCCGAACGGAAGGCCGCCCTCGACGTCGTCGGCGCCTGCGGGTTCCTGCCGCTCGCCATCCGGATCGCCGCCTCCCGCCTCGCCGCCCGCCGCACCTGGACCGTGTCGATCCTCGCCGCCAAGCTGGCCGACGAACGCCGCCGCCTCGACGAGCTCCAGACCGGCGACCTCGCCGTCAAGGCCACCTTCGAGCTCGGCTACGGCCAGCTGGAGCCGGCCCAGCAGCGCGCCTTCCGCCTCCTCGGCCTCGCCGACGGCCCCGACATCTCCCTCTCGGCGGCCGCCGCCGTACTGGACCTGCCCGAGTACGACACCGAGGACCTCCTCGAAGCCTTAGTGGACTGTTCCCTCCTCGAATCGGCCGCCCCCGGCCGCTACCGCTTCCACGACCTCGTACGCCTCTACGCGCGTGCGTGCGCCGAACGCGACGAGCAGCCGCCGGGCGGGCGCGACGCCGCCCTGGACCGGCTGCTGGACTTCTACCTGGCCACCGCCTCCGGGGTCTACGCCCTGGAACGCCCCGGCGACCGCCTCCCCGCGCACCTGTCCGACACCAACTACCCCGGGCTGGTCTTCGGCGAGCCCCGCGCTGCCCTGGACTGGCTGTACGCCGAGGCCGACCCGCTGCTGGCGTGCGTACGGCAGGCCGCCGCGCGCACCGACGAGACCGAGGTCCTGCGCCGGGCCGTGGACCTGCTGTGGGCGGCCAAGGACCTCGCCGAGTCGGGGGCCAACTCCAAGCAGTACGAGTCGGCCGCCATGGCCCTGCGCGACGCCGCACACGCCGCGCAGGACCCGCGCTCGGAGGGGCGGGCCCGTACCACCCTCACCATGGTCCACCTCTTCACCGGCCGTTTCACCGAGGCCGACGACGAGGCCCGCCAGGCCACGGTGCTCGCCCGCGAGGCCGGCGACCCGCTGCCCCGCTGCTGGGCGCCCAACGACCGCGGGATCATCGCCCTCTACCAGGGCCGGCACGCGGACGGCGAGCGGTACCTGCTGGAGGCCATCGAGAACTTCCGCGCCGACGGCAACAACATCGGCGAGGCCAGCGCGCTGTGCAACCTCTCCCGCATCCACGTGGAGCTGGGCCGCCTCGCCAGCGCGATAGACCTCGCCCAGCAGGGCATCGCCATCTACGACCGGATGGGGCTGACCCTGCGCCTGGCCAACGGCCGCTACGCGCTCGGCATCGCCCTCACCCAGGCGGGCCGGCTCGGCGAGGCACTGGCGCAGCTCGCCGAGGCGCTGTCGCTGTTCCACGACAACCGCCAGCCCCTGTGGGAGGGCGTGACCCACTTCCGCCTCGCCGAGGCCCATCTGGCCGCGCGCCGGCCGACCCTGGCCGCCTCGCACGCCGAACAGGCCATCGCGCTGCGCGGGATCGGCGGCGAGTGGCGGCGGGCGACCGTACTGACGGTGCTGGGCAGGGCGCTGCGGCAGCTGGGGCAGACGGACCGGGCACGGGCGTGCTGGCGTGAGGCGGAGACGGTGTTCAGGCAGCTGGGGTCGGCCGAACTGGCGGAAGTCCAGGCCCTGCTGGCCTCGGAGCTCGCGGCCTGACCCTTGGGCACCGGCACGAACACGAGCACCAGCCCGAGCACGAGCCCGAGCACGAGGAACGAGATGAACGAGTTGATCGCCGTCCCGCCGGGGCGGGTGACGCTGTCGGACCGGCGGACACAGCGGAGCTGGACGGTCGAGGTCCTGCCGTACCGGCTGGCGGCGTTCCCGGTCACCCAGTCTTTGTACGCGCAGGTCACCGGGGAGCGGCCGGGCAGCGGGCAGGGGGACCGGCTGCCGGTCGAGGGCGTTTCCTGGTGGGACGCGGTCCGGTTCTGCAACGCCCTCTCCCGGCAGGACGGGTTCACGCCCGCGTACCGGCTCGATGCCGAGGGCGAGGGCGAAGGCATCGGAGCCGGCGCCGGCGTCGAGTGGGACGCGTCCGCCGACGGGTACCGGCTGCCGACCGAAGCCGAGTGGGAGCACGCCTGCCGTGCCGGTACGACCGGACCGCACTACGGACCGCTCGACGAGATCGCCTGGTACCGGGGCAACTCGCAGGAGCGCATCCACGAGGTGGGCGGCAAGCGGCCCAACGCGTGGGGCTTCCACGACATGCTCGGCAACGTCTGGGACTGGTGCTGGGACGTCTACGACCCCGAGGTCTACGGCACCTACCGGGTGCTGCGCGGCGGCGGCTGGTTCGACGAGCACTGGAGCTGCCGGGCCTCGGCGCGGCGCCGCAGCCACCCCACCTTCCGGGTCGACGACGTGGGCTTCCGCCTGGCGCGCTCCGCAGGGCGCTGACCTGCGACGGAGCAGGTCGACGCCCGATGAATGAGGCGTTCATCGTTCGTTTATCGCCACACGACAGTATTAGTGCATCGACCCGGCGCGTCGGGGGGCATCCGGGTCGGTTGGAGGACTACCCGTTCGGCGATCCTCGGGGGAATCGCCGAACGGGCCCGACCCATCCATCAGGAGATCCGATGACGACGAACGAGAACATCCTGCCGACCGACGGCGACATCAAGCCGCTCGACAACCACGCCTCGGGCATCGAGATCAAGCCGCTGGAGAGCCCTGCTCCGGGCGTCGACATCACGCCGATGGACAACCACGCCTCCGGCATCGAGATCAAGCCGCTCGACAACCACGCTTCGGGCGAGGAGATCCAGACGCTGGACAACCACGCGTCCGGCCCGCGCCCGTAGGACGTACACGGCACGACGTACGACCCACAGCGCAAGACGTACGGGGGATCAGCGGGGGGAAGCACGGGGGAAGTAACGGGGGAACGGCGGCCGCGGTGGCCTGGAGGGGGAGCCACCGCGGCCGCCGCACGCGTGCGTCCGCGTGCCCATACGCTGGGTGTGTGTTCACCACCCAAGGGCCGAGCGTCCGAGAACTCGCCGTGCAGGGCCTCTCCTCCGTCGAGCGGGGCTACGACCTGCTGGCGCCGAAGTTCGACCTCACGCCGTTCCGCACCCCGGACCGGATGCTCGACGCCGTCGAGGAGACCCTCGCCCAGCGGGAGGGCTCCTTCGGCGCCGGGCTGGACGTGTGCTGCGGCACCGGAGCAGCGATCGGGATGCTGCGGCGGCTGTGCCGGGAGCGCGTCACCGGGGTGGACCTGAGCCAGGGCATGCTGGCCGAGGCCGCGCGGGCGTACCCGGACGAGCGCGTGGACTTCGTACGGGCGGACGCGCGGGCCCTGCCGCCCGCGCTCGGGGACTCGTACGACCTGGCCGTGAGCTTCGGGGCATTCGGCCACTTCCTGCCGGCCGAGCGGCCCGCCCTCTTCTCCGGGATCCACGGCGCGCTGCGCGAGGGCGGGGTCTTCGCCTTCCCGATCGGCGCCCCGATCCCGCCGAGCTCACCGCTGTGGTGGGCGGTGGCCGGTTTCGACGCGGTGATGCGGGTACGCAACGCGGTGTGGCGGCCGCCCTTCGTCATGTACTACCGGACCTTCCCGCTGGGCGGGGTCCGCGCCGACCTGCGGGCGGCCGGCTTCACCGTGGAGACCGTGCCGCTGGAGCACTTCGGCCGCACCCCCCAGGGCGCACCCCGCTGGCGGCTGGTCCTGGCCCGGAGAGCCGAGCAGCCCCGCCAAGCGCCCGTCCACCAGGGCGCGGACGAGTAGGCTGGCTCAGCACCCTCTGGAGGGCACCATGGCCGCCGAGCTCCCCGAATGGATGATCCCGCCCCGCCCGAGCGGGTGGGAAGCAGACGACCTCGATCACCTGCCCCAGGCTCCCCGGCACACGGAACTCATCGGCGGAGCGCTGATCTTCAGGGTGTCCCCGCAGCGGTCCTGGCACTCCCGGCTCGTGGAGAACCTCACCTTCAGCCTGCGGCAGGCCGCGCCCGACGGCATCGAGGTCTCACGGGAAATGACCGTCCGCCTCGACAAGAGGAGCCGGCCCGAGCCGGCCATCTTGGCTGCGGCAGTCACCTACGACCCCGACCGCACCCGCTACCTCCCGGACGAGGTCGCCCTGGTGATCGAAGTGGTGTCCGAGGAGTCAGCCGACCGCGACCGCTCCATCAAGCCCTTCAAGTACGCCCAGGCCGGGATCCCCCACTTCTGGCGCGTCGAGGACGAGGCGAGCGGACCCGCGGTCCACGTCTACGAGCTGGACGCGGTCACCCGGTCGTACGTCGCCACCGGGATCCACCGTGAGTGGCTCAAGGTGGCGGTCCCCTTCCCCGTGGCCATCGACCTGGGCGCGCTCCTCCCCTGATCGGCCTGTTCCGGACGGCGGGCCTCAACGCGCGCGCAGCTCCCGCTTGAGGACCTTCCCGCTCGCGTTGCGCGGCAGTTCGGTGACGAACTCCACCTCGCGCGGCACCTTGTAGTTGGCCATCTCCCGCCGGGACCAGGCGATCAGGTCGTCGGCGGTGAGGGTGGAGCCGGGGCGGCGGACCGCGTACGCCTTGCCGACCTCGCCGAGCCGCGGGTCCGGGACGCCGACCACGGCCACGTCCGCGATGTCCGGGTGGAGGCCGATGAGCTGCTCGATCTCGGCGGGGTAGGCGTTGAACCCGCCGACGATGAACATGTCCTTGATCCGGTCGGTGATGCGCAGGTTGCCGCCCTCGTCGAGCACTCCGACGTCGCCGGTGCGCAGCCAGCCCTCCGCGGTGACGGCCGCGGCGGTCTCGGCCGGGTCCTCGAAGTAGCCCCGCATGACGTGGTGGCCCCGGACCCACACCTCGCCGGCCGTGCCGGCGGGCAGGGCGCCGCCTTCGGGTCCGGCGATGCGGACCTCGGTGCCGGGGATGGGCCGGCCCGAGGTGGCGGCGATGACCTCCGCCGGGTCGCCGCGCCGGCACATGGTGACGATGCCGCTGGCCTCGGAGAGCCCGTACGCGGTGAGGACGGTGGCGATGTGCAGCTCGCCGCGGAGCCGTTCGACGAGCCTGAGCGGGACCACGGCCGCGCCGGTGACCACCAGGCGCAGGGCGGTCAGGTCGTGGTGGTCGCGCTGGGGGTGGTCGAGGAGTGACTGGTGGAGGGTGGGCGGGCCCGGGAGTACGGAGATCCGCTCGGCGGCGATGTTGGCGAGGACGGTGTCCACGTTGAAGACGGGCTGGGGGACCATCGTGGCGCCGCGCATCAGGCAGGCGATGATCCCGGCCTTGTAGCCGAAGGTGTGGAAGAAGGGGTTCACGATCAGGTAGCGGTCGCCCTCGCGCAGTCCGGCGAGCTCGCTCCAGACGGCGTAGCAGCGCAGGGACTGGGCGTGGGTGATGACGGCGCCCTTGGGGCTGCCGGTGGTGCCGGAGGTGAAGATGATGTCGGAGGGGTCGTCGGGCCGGATCCCTTCGGCGCGTTCGCGGACGGCTTCCGCCGGTACGGGGTCCCCGCCCGCGAGGAAGTCCTTCCAGGTGCGGAAGGACTCGGGGGCGTCCTCGGCGAGGACGACGACCTGCTCCAGGTGCGGCAGCCCTGGCAGCGGCCCGGTGCCGGGGCCCTCGGCCGCGGCACGGCGCAGGGAGGCGACGTACGAGGTGCCGAGGAAGGTGCCGGTGACGAAGAGGAGCCTGGCGCGGCTGCGCCGCAGGACGTACGCGGCTTCGGTGCCCTTGAAACGGGTGTTGAGGGGGACGAGGACCGCGCCCGCGGAGACGGCGCCGAGCGCGGAGACGATCCACTCCAGGGTGTTGGGGGCCCAGACGGCGACCCGGTCGCCGGGCCCGACCCCGGCGGCGAGGCAGGCGGCCGCGGCGCGCTCGACGCGCTCGCCGAGCTGCGCGTAACTGATCCGGACGCGGCCGTCGACGACGGCCTCGCGCTCGGCGTACCGTGCCGCCGACGCCCGGACCAGTCCGGCGATGCTGCCCCAGCGCAGGTCCCCGCGAGGGTCGTCGTGCTCGTCCTCGCGCCGCACCTCGCGTGCGTCCCCGTGTATGTCCCCGTGCGCGTCCTCGTCCATCGTCCGCCCCTCCCCGGCACCAGTAGCTGACTATCCGTCAGATTAGCTGTAGCCTTCGCGGCTGTCAGTACTGGCGCACCCCGGAGGTGGCGATGGCGGCAACGCTCAAGGACGCTACGGCGATAGTCGGCATCGGCCAGACCGCCTTTGCCAGACACTTGCCCCAGTCCGAGAAAGAACTGGCCTGCCGGGCCGTCCTGGCGGCCCTCGCCGACGCGGGCATCGAACCGTCCGAGGTCGACGCCTTCGCCTCGTACACCATGGAGGAGACCGACGAGGTCGAGGTCGCCAAGGCCATCGGCGCCGGCGACGTCACATTCTTCTCCAAGGTCGGCTACGGAGGAGGCGGCTCCTGCGCCACCGTCGGCCACCTCGCCACCGCCGTCGCAACCGGCCAGGCCACCGTCGGCGTCGCCTGGCGCTCCCGCAAGCGCGGCTCCGGCCCCCGCCCCTGGAAGAACACCGCCGTCCAGCTGCCCACCCCCGGACAGTGGACCCGCCCCTTCGGCCTGCTGCGCCCCGCCGACGAGATCGGCATGCTGGCCCGCCGCTACATGCACGAGTACGGCGCCACCCGCGACCACCTCTTCAACGTGGCGATGGCCTGCCGCAACCGGGCCAACGAGAACCCGGCCGCGATGATGTACGAGCGCCCGCTGACCCGCGAGATGTACATGAGCTCCCGCATGATCAGCGACCCGCTCTGCCTCTTCGACAACTGCCTGGAGACCGACGGGGCGCTGGCCTGCGTGATCGTCTCCGCGGAGCGGGCCCGGGACTGCCGCCAGAAGCCCGTGTACGTGCACTCCGTCGCCCAGGGCCTGCCCGCCCAGCACCACGGCATGGTCAACTACTGGAACGACGACCCGCTGTCCGGGCCCGCCTGGACCGCGGCCCGGCACCTGTGGAAGCGGGCCGACTTCGGGCCCCAGGACGTGGACGTCGCGCAGATCTACGACGCCTTCACCCCGCTGATCCCGCTCTCCCTGGAGGGCTACGGCTTCTGCGGGCGCGGCGAGGGGGCCGCCTTCACCGAGGGCGGGGCCCTGGAGATGGGCGGCCGGCTCCCGATCAACACGGGCGGCGGCGGCCTCAGCGAGGCCTACGTGCACGGCTTCAACCTGATCAACGAGGGCGTCAAGCAGCTGCGCGGCGTCTCCACCGCCCAGGTGCCCGACGCCGCCACCTGCCTGGTGACGGCGGGCGAGGGCGTCCCGACGTCCGCGATCCTGCTGCGAGCCTGAGGAGCCGACCGATGACCGCACCCACCACCGACGATCTGCTGCTCCCGGTCCCCGACGAGGACGGCGCCCCCTTCTGGGAGTACGCCGCCCGGGGCGAACTCCGCGTCCAGGCATGCGCCGCCTGCGGCAGACTCCGCTTCCCGCCGCGCCCCTGCTGCCCGCACTGCCGGTCCTTCGACTCCGAGTGGCGCCTGATGTCCGGCCGCGGCCGGATCTGGTCCTACGTACGGCCGCACCCGCCGCTGCTGCCCGCGTACGCCGCGCAGGCCCCGTACAACGTGATCCTCGTGGAGCTCGCCGAAGCCCCGCACATCCGGCTGGCCGGGAACCTGGTGGCCTCGGCGGACGCCCCGCTGAACTCGGTCGACCCGGCCCGGCTGCGCATCGGCGCGCGCGTGCAGGTGGTCTTCACCGGGACGGGCGGCATGGCCGTGCCGCGCTGGATCCTGGAGCGGTCATGACCCTGCGGGTGGAGCGGGACAAGGCGACCGGGGTCGCGGTCGTCACCCTGGACCGGGAACGCAGGCACAACGCCGTCGACCTGGAGACCGCGGCCGAACTGAGCGAGGCGTGGCGGGAGTTCCGCTTCGCCGACGACGTACGGGCGGTGGTGCTGACGGGAGCCGGGACGGCGGCCTTCTGCACCGGCATCGACCGCGGCGTGGACGTCCCCCAGCCGGGCTCCCCGTACTCGGCCGACGATCCGCTGCTCTCCATCGGCCCGAAGGCGGGCGACCTGTGGAAGCCGGTGATCGCGGCCGTGAACGGCATGGCGTGCGGCGGGGCCTTCTACCTGCTGGGCGAGGCGGAGTTCATCATCTCGTCCACGTCCGCGACGTATTTCGACCCGCACACCTCGTACGGGATGGTCAGCGCCTACGAGGCCGTCTACATGGCGCAGCGGATGCCCTTCGGGGAGGCCGCCCGGATGTCCCTGATGGGGACGGCGGAACGGCTCTCCGCGCAGCGGGCCTACGACATCGGCCTGGTGTCGGAGCTGACCGAGCCCGGGGACCTGCTCCCGGCGGCGCTGCGCGCGGCGCAGACGCTGGCCGGCTTCCCGACGGAGGCCGTGCAGGGCACCGTACGGGCCCTGTGGTCGGCGAAGCAGGCAGCGCTGCAGCAGGCGCTGGCCCAGGCTCCGGCGCTGATCGCACTGGGGAACCTGGCGCCGGAGCGGCAGGCGGAACTGTTCGCGGGGCGGCGGCGGGCGCCGGAGCCGCGGGTGCGGTGAGGGCCCCGGCCGAGCGCGAGAAGGCCTAGGGGTGTCTGACGGATCAGGGTCGGATAGCCCGGGTCGGCTGGTGCCGTGGATTGCAAGGCGGAGGAGGGAGTCGACGCGGTGGGGGCACCTCCCAGCGGTAGCTGGGGGACGTCGGCGACCGACGACAACGCAGCAAGCCGCGGTTGCCGGGCGAGCCGGGCCCGGCCCTGATCCGTCAGACACCCTAGGAGCGGGTGATCCGGCCGAGCCGGCAGTTCTTGACCTCGGCCGCCTTGTCCGTCTGCGTCATCGAGACGGTGACGGTCCGGGTCTCGTTGGCCTTGAGGGTGAGCCGGATGGTGTTGCGGTCGACCGCGGCGCCGTTCGTCCCCTCGAACACCACCGGCACCTCCACCGCGCGCTCGGTGTTCATGTCGGAGGTGACCTTGAGGGTCGCTTCCTGCTTCCCGGCGCCGGCGCAGCTGACGACCTCGGCGTGCGCGGGGGCGGTGCTGCTGGGCGAGGGCGTCGGGCTGGCCGAGCTGCCGTTGCCGCTGCTGTGGGACTTCTTCTTCGTCTTGGAGCTGGAGCAGCCGCCACCGCCGCTGCTCTTGCTCTTGCCGCTGCTTCCGCTGCTGCTGCTCCCGCCGTGCGACGAGAACCCGGTCAGCGCGAACACGACGGCGACGAGCACCGCGGTGAATCTGATTCGACGTCCAGCCACCATGGCCCTGACCCCTCCCGTTGGACAGACGGCGCGTCACGCTACCAGGCGCCCCCTGGACAGGCACCAGCCTTGCGGCCCGGCGGCCCGGGAGGAGGGGCTGCCGCTGAACCGCGAGCCGGACGCGGCCTCGGACGCGTCCCCGCGTGCGCGGGCCGGAGCCCGGGCGTAGCGTCGGGACCGAGGCCCACAGTGGAGGGCCGGGCATGTCCGCGACGGCGTACGCGGCCCGCCGATGGGTCTCATCGAAGCGGCGGCCGCCGTCCGAGCCCCTTCCGTGCCTTGCACGACGGCCGTCCCACGGACGCCCGCCCGGACGCACGCCCGGCCGCACGCCGGAAACGGCGGCGGCCCCGGCCCCCGGGGAGGGGCGGGGCCGACCGGCCGTACTGGCGGAGAGGTGATCAGGCGGCGTCGACGACGCCCGAGGCCGCGATCTCGATCTTGGCGCGGGTGGCGCCGGACTGGGAGCCCAGGGACTCGATCTTCTTGACCAGGTCCGAACCCTCGACGACCTCGCCGAAGACGACGTGCTTGCCGTCGAGCCACGGGGTCGGGATGGTCGTGATGAAGAACTGCGAGCCGTTGGTGTTGCGGCCGGCGTTCGCCATCGACAGCAGGAACGGGCGGTCGTGCTTCAGCTGGAAGTTCTCGTCGGCGAACTTCTCGCCGTAGATGCTCTTGCCGCCGGTGCCGTTCTGGTTGGTGAAGTCGCCGCCCTGGAGCATGAACTCGGGGATGACGCGGTGGAACGGCGAGCCCGCGTAGCCGAAGCCGTGCACGCCGGTGGCCAGCTCGCGGAAGTTCTGGGCGGTCTTCGGGACGACGTCGTCGAAGAGGTTGAAGACGATGCGGCCCGCGGCCTCGCCGTTGATGTTGATGTCGAAGTAGACGTTGCTCATGGGGTCCATCCTGTCACTCCCCGTCCGGTGCGCTACCCGGCGGGGCCGCAGCCCCGCCCCGGACAGGTCAGCCGCTCGTACGGGTGCCGGTGCCCTTGGCCGCGTCCAGGGCGTACACGCAGCGGTCCTTGCTGCACGCGTAGACCACGCCCGCCTCGGCGACGGGGGCACCCGTGATCTCACCGCCCGTGGCCAGCTTCCAGCGCAGCTGCCCGCCCGCCGCGTCCAGCGTGTACAGGCAGTGGTCGGCCGAGCCGAAGTGCACCCGGCCGTCCGCGACCGCGGGCAGGCCGGTGATCTCGCCACCCGCCGCGAACCGCCACTTGGGGGTGCCGGTGACCGCGTCGAGCGTGTACAGCGCGCTGCCCGCGCCCAGGTGGACGTTGCCGTTCGCCACCAGCACCGGGTCCGCGGACGAGCGCGCCTCCGTCGCGATCCGCCAGCGGTCCTGCCCGGTGGCCGCGTCCAGCGCGTACACGGTGCCCAGATAGTCGGCGAGGTAGACCCCGCCGCCCGTGACGGCGGCGCCCGGCGCGAAGGCGGGCGGCGCCAGGAAGACCGCGGGGGCCTCGAAGTGCCAGCGGACCCGCCCCGACGCCCGGTCCACGGACAGCACCCGGGTGCCGGCCGCGACGTAGACGTTGCCGTCCGGCGCCGGGGTGACCCGTACGGGGACGTTCCCGCAGGAGGCGGCGTCGCCGACCGGGTACGACCAGGACTCGCGGCCGCTGCGTGCGTCGAGCGCGCGCAGCCGGGCGTCCGCCCACACGTACACCGTGCCGTCGTGCAGGACGGGGGCCGCCTCCGGGGTCTCGAAGTCGGTCTGCGCGCCGGTCAGCTCCCAGAGCTTCTGGCCGTTGGACGCCTCCCAGCCCTGTACGCCGCCACCGCGGGTGGCGGTGACGACCGTGCCGCGCTCCGCGCGCAGGGCGTACACCCAGGCGTCGGACGCCAGCCGCCACCGCTCGGAGCCGTCGGAGGCGTCGAGCGCGAAGAGGGAGGGGCCGTCGGAGGCGTGGATGCGGCCGTCGGCGACGGCCATGGACCAGGCGACGTCCCGGGTCTTGAACTGGCGGCGGCCGCTCGCCACGTCCAGGGCGTGCACCTCGAAGGAGGTGACGTAGAGCAGGTCGCCGGCGACGGTCGGGGTGCCCCAGACCTCGTTGGACATGCGGAAGCGCCACGGGCGCCAGCGGCCGCTGTCCGGGGCCGGACCGGGGCCCGGTACGGACGCCACGGCGGAGCCGGACGGGGTGGCGGCCGCCGCGCCGCCGGGCGGGCGGACCCAGCCGGTCGCCGAGTCCACGGAGACGTGCGCGGCGGGCGCCGCGGCGCTCGCGCGCGGCCCGGGGCCGATCGGCACCGGGGAGCCGCCCAGCCGGACGGGCTCGCCCGAGGGCGCCGGGGACATCGGCGGGTGGTGCGGGCGCTGCGGAACGGCCTGGCCGGTGCGCGGGTCCACCCACGCCTCGGCGCCGCGCTGGCGGCGGTGCGTGGCGGGTCCGGAACCCGGCCCGCGGGAGGCGCCGGAGCCGCTCCCGCCGTCCCGGCCGGGGCCGGGCGCGGGCACCACGGCGGCGGCCGGCGTACGGTTGCCCGCCCGCCGGGCCTCGATCATCGCGACGGCCCGCCCGGGCAGCCACGCCGAGGCGGTCCCGCTGTCGTCGCCGCCGTCGAACAGGTGCGGGGCGAGCTGCGCCTGCAGGTCGGCCGGGGTCGGCCGCAGCGTGGCGTCCATCTGCATGCAGGAGTCGATCAGCGGCCGCAGCTCCTCGGGCAGCCCCTCCAGGTTGGGTCCCTCGCGCAGCAGCATGAAGACCGTCTCCACCGGGTTGGCCCCGTGGTACGGCGGATGCCCGGTCGCGGCGAAGACCAGCGTCGAACCGAGCGAGAAGACGTCGCTGGCGCCCTTGACGCTGCGCGAGTCCTTCGCCTGCTCGGGCGACATGTACGCGGGGGTGCCGACGGCGACGTTCGTCATGGTCAGGCGGGTGTTGGAGACCCCGCTCGCGATGCCGAAGTCGATCACGCGCGGCCCGTCCTCGACGACGAGGACGTTGGACGGCTTCAGGTCGCGGTGGACCAGGCCGGCGCCGTGGATGGACTGCAGCGCCTCGGCGATGCCGGCCGCGAGCCACCGTACGGCCTGGGCGGGCATGGGCCCGCACTCGTTGACGATCTCCTCCAGGGAGGGCGCCGGGACGTAGGCGGTGGCCAGCCACGGCACGGCGGCACGGGGGTCGGCGTCGACCACGGCCGCGGTGTAGAAGCCGGACACGGCGCGGGCCGCCTCCACCTCGCGGGTGAAGCGGACCCGGAACAGCTGGTCCTCGGCGAGCTCGGTGCGCACCGTCTTGATCGCGACCCGCCGTCCGGACGCGGACCGCGCGAGATAGACCAGCCCCATGCCGCCGGCGCCGAGCCGTCCCAGCACCTCGAAGGGGCCGATCCGTCTCGGGTCGTGCTGCGTCAGCTGCTCCACCACTCGCCTCCACACCTCCCCGTACGAGCCCTCGCCGGGCCCGCTTCCACCAGTGCGCGCACCGGTACGGGGCCCTGGTCGTGCCCCGTGCAGCGTCTCACCCCCGGACGCCGCCCGGGTCGCGCACCCCGATTCTGTCAGGCCCGCGCCCGGTCCGGCCCCGGCACGGCGGACGCCGGGTCCTGTCGTCTAGGTCACGCTCGCGTCCGGCGCCGGCCGGGCATGGCCCGGGCGCGGCCCGGGGCACGGTTCAGGCGTGGTTCAGGACTGGTCCGCCAGCTCGGTGCCGGGTTCCGACAGCAGCCCGAAGACGGCCCCCTGATTGTCGGCGACGACCGCGATCCTCCCGTACGGGGTGTCGAAGGGGTCGGCGGTGACCCGGCCGCCGAGCCGCTGCACCGCGGCCACGGACCGGTCGCAGTCCGGGACGGCGAAGTACACGAGGAAGTGGGCCGGCATGATCTCCGGGAACGCGTCGGTGATCAGGCTGCGGCCCATGACGGCGGTGTCGGTGCCGGGGGCGCTGCCGGGCGGGGACCAGACGCGGTACTCCACGCCCGCGTCGTCCTGGTCCTGCGGGACGTAGCCGAAGACCTTGGCGTAGAAGACGTCCACGGCGTCGCGGGCGCGCGTGTAGACCTCGGTCCAGCAGTACGTGTACGGCTCCTGCTGGGCCTCGAAGCCGTGGTGGGTGCCGGGCTGCCACAGGCCGAAGACGGCCCCGCCGGGATCGGCGGCCATGGCTGCGGTCCCGTACGGGCCGACCGGCATGGGGTCCATCACCATCTGGCCCCCGGCGGCGCGGATGCGCTGGGCACAGGCGTAGGCGTCGCGGGTGTAGAGGTAGATCCCCCATACGGTGGGCATACGGCCGTCGGGCTTGGGGGCGAGCGCGGCGACGTTGCGACCGCGGCTGTAGGCCTGCGTGTAGTGGCCGTACTCGGCGCCCGCACCCTGGGAGAAGGTCCACCCGAAGAGCTCACCGTAGAAGCGCTTGCCCGCCTCGACGTCCGGGAGCGAGGCGTCCACCCAGCAGGGTGCGCCTTCCGCGAATGCCGCCATGGGCCCGGTTCCTTCCGTTGTGCGGGGGTGTGTACCCTCTCACCTCTCCAAGCCATGATCCGCCCGAAAACTTGTCCACAGCCTGTTGATAAGACTAATCGGGGGAAACGCTGAGGAACCGGGCGACACGCCCGGACCGGGCCCCGCAGCCGGTCGCGCGGGCGCACCGCGGTCGCACCACGGCCGGACAGCGGCCGGATCACGGCTGGATCGTGGCCGGATTTCGCCGCCGCGACCGCACGGGATCTACTTCCGCCCAGGCCAGGGACCCCGTAACCCCATTTGCAGGCGGCCGAATAGCGCGCCCATCACCCCTCGGTAAGCTGACGGCATGACAGGACAAGTACGCACCGTCGACGGGCGTGTCGCAGGCCGGCGCGGCCAGGCGACGCGGCAGAAGCTGCTCGACTGCCTCGGCGAGATGCTCAGCTCCTCGCCGTACCGCGACGTCAAGGTGATCGATGTCGCACGCAAGGCCGGCACCTCCCCCGCGACCTTCTACCAGTACTTCCCGGACGTCGAAGGCGCCGTCCTGGAGATCGCCGAACAAATGGCCACCGAAGGTGCCCAGTTGACGGCACTGGTCGAGGGCCGGAACTGGGTCGGCAAGGCCGGCTGGGCCGCCGCGGAGGAACTCGTCGAGGGCTTCCTGGAGTTCTGGCGGCGCAACGACGCGATCCTGCGGGTCGTCGACCTCGGCGCGGCCGAGGGCGACAAGCGCTTCTACAAGATCCGCATGAAGATCCTGAACTCGGTCACCAACTCCCTCACGGAGTCGGTGAAGGAGCTCCAGTCCAAGGGCAAGGTCGACAAGGACATCAGCCCGGCGGCGATGGCCGGTTCGCTGGTCGCGATGCTGGCCGCGGTCGCCTCGCACCAGAAGGGCTTCCAGACCTGGGGCGTCAAGCAGGCCGAACTCAAGCCGAACCTGGCGCTGCTGGTCCACCTCGGCATCACGGGCAAGAAGCCCACCAAGTAGCGGCGGGCCCCTCCAGGGTCCGCCGCCCCGGTACTGCTTCCGTACGCCTGCGATCAGCGACGCTCCAGGCGGAACAGCCGGATCTCGCGCTCGATGCGCGCCTGGTACGTCGCGTACGGCGGCCAGAACCCCAGCACCGCCTGCCACGCCGCAGCGCGCTCGTCACCTGCCAGCAGCCGGGCCCGTACGGCGATGTCCTGGCCCTTCCAGCTCACGGACGCGTCCGGGTGCTTGAGCAGGTTCCCGGTCCACGCCGGGTGCCCGGGCCGCCCGAAGTTGGAGCCGATCAGCAGCCAGCTCGCGCCGTCGTGCTCCGGCATGCAGGCGAGCGGGGTGGTGCGCGGCTCGCCGGTCCTGGCGCCCTTGGCGGTGAGGATCACGCCCGGCAGCATCTGGGCGCTGAGCATGACCTTGCCGCGGGTCAGTTTGTGCACCGCCTTGTCCATGGCGGGGATGAAGTGCGGTGCGATCTTGGCGAACAGCATGGTCGAGGAGACCTTCTGCATCAGCTTGACGCCGGGGGGCACCCGGTCGGTGCGAGCCATCAGACGGCCACCTTCACTTGTGCGGTCGGGGACGCGAACAGGCCCGCGCGGTCGGCGGCGTGCGCCCGCAGCCGGTGGACAGGGCCGAACAGCAGCTCGTCGGCCGCCGCCCGCTTGAAGTAGAGGTGCGCGTCGTGCTCCCAGGTGAAGCCGATGCCGCCGTGCAGCTGGATCGCCTCGCCCGCGGTCACGCGCAGCGCCTCCAGGGCCTGGGCGAGGGCGAGGCCGCCCTGCCGCGGGTCCCAGGCGGCGTAGTAGGCCGCCGAGCGGGCCGCCTGCACCTGTACGTAGAGGTCGGCGAGGCGGTGCTTGACCGCCTGGAAGGAGCCGATCGCCCGGCCGAACTGCTCTCGCTGCTGTACGTACTCCACGGTGCGGGCGAGCGCCTGGGCGGCGGCGCCGACCGCCTCGGCGGCGAGCACGGCGCTGGCGGTGGCGCCGGTGGCGGCGAGGGCGCCCGGTACGCCGGCACCGTCGTCGGCGCCCGCCTCGCCCAGCAACTCGGCCGGGGAGTCCCTCAGCTGGATCCGGGCCTGGGGGCGGGTCTCGTCCAAGGTGGCCTGCCTCGACCGGACGAGTCCGGGCGCGTCCTCCCGTACGAGGAACAGCAGCGTACGGCTGCGCGCGAAACCGCCCGTGTGCGCGGCGACCAGCAGCAGCGAGGCACTGTGCCCGTCGAGCACCTGGGCGGCCTCCCCGTACAGCCGCCAGCCGTCGCCGTCCGCGTCGGGGCGGGCCTGGACCCCGCCCGCGCGGCCGCCGCCGGACCACGGGCCGACGGTGTTGTCGCCGGTCAGCGCGAGGGCGGTGGCCAGCGCCGGGCCGGGGACGGCGAGGGCGGCGGTCAGGCCGCCGGCGGCCAGCGGCGGGAGCAGCGCGGAGCGCTGGGCGGCGGTGCCGAGCGCGATGATCAGCGGCACGCAGAGCGCGGCGGTGGCGAACAGCGGCGAGGGCAGCAGCGCCCGCCCGGTCTCCTCGCAGGCCAGGGCCAGGTCGGCGGGCGTACAGCCGACGCCGCCGTACTCCTCGGCGACGGCGAGGCCCGGCAGTCCGAGCCGCTGGGAGAGCTGCTGCCACAGCTCGCGGTCGTGTCCGCAGGCGGTGCGGACGGCGGCTTTGACCTCGTCCGGACCGCAGCGTTTGCCCAGGATCTCGCGCAGGGTACGGCGCATCTCTTCCTGCTCCGCGGTGAAGGCGGCATCCATCGTCGGGCTCCTCCCGAGGGCACCTCCCAGCGACAGCCGGGGGTATCTGACGGGCCGTCATGTTAGGGCGGGCGGCGTCAGATGCACAGGGGGCGGACGGAACGGGCCGCGTCGCGGGCTAGCTTCTGACGATGCGTCAGATGTACCGTCCCCTCATGCCTGGACTCACACCCGGACCCCTTTCCGGACCCGCATCCGGACCCGTCCCCGGCCGTGCACCCCGCCCGCGCCGGAGGGTCGCGGTGGTCGGCGTCGCGCTCTCGGACTGCGGGCGGGTGGACGGACCCACCCCATACGCCCTGCACGCGCAGGCCGCCCGCCGCGCCCTGGCCGACTCCGGCCTGGACCGCTCGGTCATCGACGGCTTCGCCTCCGCCGGCCTCGGCACGCTCGCGCCGGTCGAGGTGGCCGAGTACCTGGGCCTGCGCCCCACCTGGGTCGACTCCACCTCGGTGGGCGGCTCCACCTGGGAGGTCATGGCCGCCCACGCGGCGGACGCGATCGCCGCAGGGCACGCCAACGCCGTCCTGCTGGTCTACGGATCCACGGCCCGCGCGGACATCAAGGCCCGGCGGCGGACCTCGAACCTCTCCTTCGGGGCGCGGGGACCGCTGCAGTTCGAGGTCCCGTACGGGCACACGCTGGTCTCCAAGTACGCGATGGCCGCCCGCCGCCACATGCACGAGTACGGGACGACGCTGGAACAGCTCGCCGCGGTGGCCGTGCAGGCCCGCGCGAACGCGGCCACGAACCCGGACGCGATGTTCCGCGACCCGATCACGGTGGACGATGTCCTGTCGGGCGAGATGATCGCGGACCCGTTCACGAAGCTGCACTGCTGCATCCGCTCGGACGGCGGCTGCGCGGTGCTGCTGGCGGCGGAGGACTACGTACCGGACACGGCGAAGGCACCGGTCTGGATCCTGGGGACGGGGACCTCGGTGTCCCACACCACGATGTCGGAGTGGGAGGACTTCACGGTGTCCCCGGCGGCGGTCTCGGGCCGGACCGCCTTCGAGCGGGCGGGCCTGACGCCGGCGGACGTGGATGTGGCCGAGATCTACGACGCCTTCACGTACATGACCCTGGTGACCCTGGAGGACCTCGGCTTCTGCGCGAAGGGCGAGGGCGGGGCCTTCGTGGAGAAGGGCCGCCTGCTGCGCGGGGGGGAGCTCCCGGTCAACACGGACGGCGGCGGCCTCTCCGCCTGCCACCCGGGCATGCGGGGCCTGTTCCTGCTCGTCGAGGCGGTCCGCCAACTCCGCGGCGAGGCCGGCCCGGGCCAGGTCACCAAGCCCGGCGACCGCCTCCCGGAGGTAGCCCTGGCCTCGGGCACGGGCGGCTGGTTCTGCTCGTCGGGGACGGTGATCCTGGGGCGGGGGTGAGGGGCCCGCTCCTGTGGCCCGCTCCCGTGGCCCGCTCCCGTGGCCCGCTCCCGGCCCGCTCCCGTGGCCCGCTCCCGTGGCCCGCTCCCGTGGCCCGCTCCCGGAGCCCGCTCCCGTGGCCCGGGCCGACCCGGACGGCCTTGATCCGTCGGGCCGCCTCGTGGTGTTCCATGGGTGGCATGACCCGTGAGATCGGCACCGACGAGTTCCGCGAGACCCTGCACTCCCTGCGGGTGTGGGACGGCCCGCTTCCCGGATTCGATGCCGGGCAGGCGCCCGAGGAGCCGTTGGCGCTGTTCCGGGAGTGGTTCACGCACGCCGCGCGGGCGGGGCAGGCCGAGCCGCACACCATGAGCCTGGCGACCGTGGACGGCGACGGGCGGCCCGACGTACGGACGCTGATGCTGCACGACGCCGACGAGCGCGGCTGGCACTTCGCCTCGCACGCCACCAGCGCCAAGGGCAGGCAGCTGGCCGGGCAGCCGGAGGCCGCGCTCGGGTTCTACTGGCCGGCCGTGGCCCGGCAGGTGCGGATCCGGGGGCGGGTGACCGCCTGCGGACCCGAGGAGAGCCGGGCCGACCTGGCCGTGCGGTCGCGCGGGGCGCTGGCCGCCGCGCTCACGGGCCACCAGAGCGAGGTCCTCGGCTCCGCCGAGGAGCTGACGCAGGCTTCGACGGCCGCCTGGGAGCGGGCCGGGGCCGAGCCGGACGCCCCGGCCCCGACCTGGACGCGCTACGTGCTCGACCCCGCGGAGGTCGAGTTCTTCCAGGGCGACGCCGCCCGCCGCCACGTCCGCCTGCGCTACCGCCGCACCGCCGACGGCTCCTGGGTCCGCGAACTGCTCTGGCCGTAGGACCTGCCCGGGAGAGCGATCGGCGCGGCGGCCCGGCAAGAGCCTGGTCCTGGCCCAACACGCCCGCATCACGGCCGACTGATGCTCAGTCAGGCGATTTCACGCCACGAGCCGGGGACTTGAGGTGCCCGCAATGTCCACCTGCCGAGGCGCGGGTGCAGCCCCCCTGACCGCTTCCCGCAAGGAGTCGCGCGTCGAACCGGTCTCACCCGGACGCTCCCATCGGGGATGAGATCAGGCCACAGGAAGAACAAACCCGAACGTCGATGAATTGGCGTGTTCCTTTCGCAAGTTGACCAAATCCAAAGAAAAGATCAAGATCATCTCCTGCTGGGTGTCGATGACGGCACGCAGTGCACAGACTCCACCGGGGAAGGTGGAGCAATCGGGAGGGAACCCCATGCGTACTCGCATGAAGTCGGCCGCGATGACGGCCGCGCTCGCAGCAGGACTCGTTGGCGCACTCGCGCCGAACGCCTTCGCCGCGTACACGCAGACCAAGTACTTCTCCTTCACCGACGAGGGCGTGGGTGCGGAGACCGGCCGTTGGTCGGCCCCGGGCAACAGCCAGGCGGCATCGCAGGACGCGTGCGCCACGAGCAACGGCGCTCAGGGCCGGGTCGGCTACGACTTCAAGATCGACAAGTCCTGGCAGCCCGACCAGTGGGTCGCCTGGCGTGACTGGTCCTGCGACAACGGCACGTTCTGGAAGGAGTTCAACAACGCCCCCGCCGGCAGCTACTACATGCAGATCGCGAACGCCCCGGCCTTCGTCCACTCGTCGGGTCGCGTCGTCTACGACTGGAAGTAATCTCAGACGATGAGCGTCCTTTCCTGTCACGAAGTGACCAAGAGCTTCCGGAAGCACTCCGTGCTGGAAGGGGTCCATCTCAGCCTGGAGGCCGGCGAGATCGTCGGCCTCCTCGGGCTCAACGGCGCGGGCAAGACCACCCTGATGCGGGTGATCACCGGGCTGTCCACCCCCGATTCCGGTGAGGTGCGGCTGTTCGGGGAGGCCTTGCCGATGCGGCCGCGGCAGCTCGACCGGCTCGGGGCCGCGCTCGACGCTCCCGCCTTCCACCGGTGGTCCACCGGACGCGCCATGCTGCGCACCCTGCTCGACACCGCCGGGCTTCCCGACGGCGGGCGCATCGCCCGCACGCTCGACCGCGTCGGGCTCAGCGGCGCCGCCGACCGGCGGCTCGGGACGTACTCGCAGGGCATGCGGCAGCGGCTGGCCATCGCCGCGGCGCTGCTCAAGCAGCCCGATCTGCTGATCCTCGACGAGCCCACCAACGGGCTCGACCCCGAGGGACTGCGCATGGTGCGGCGGATCGTGGCCGAGGAAGCCGCCCGCGGAGCCGCCGTCCTCGTCTCCAGCCACCAGCTCGACGAGATCCAGCGCATCTGCCACCGCGTGATCATGCTCGCCCAGGGACGTATCGTCGCCGCCGGCACCCTCGACGCACTCGGCTACGACCCCGAGAGCGGTCCGGCCGCCTTCGAAGACTGGTTCTTCGGGCTCGTCGGAGACGGCGGCCGCCGGTGAACCGCCTCGTCCGGGCCGAGACCCGCCGGCTGCTGCGGCACCCGCTGGCCCTCACCCTCGCCGCGCTGTTCGTCTTCGGCTCCCTCTACTGCGCCTGGGTGAGCCAGAACATGGCCTCGTACAACATCCAACAGGTGCAGTCCAACCTCGACTTCCTCCCCGCCTCGTGCGAGTCCAAGCGGAACACCCCGGAGCAGAAGGCCAAGTGCCTCGCCGAGGTGCCCCTGCAGGCCGTCGGGCTGGAGCGGATCCAGGACCGCTTCGTCGCGGAAGGGGTGCGTGCCGCGCAGGCCCAGCATCCCGCGGGTGCCCTGCTGTGGACCGTACGGCTGATGACGTCCGTCCCGGGGCTCGCGCTCCTCGTCATGCTGGCGGCCTTCTCCGTCGCGGGCGAGTGGACCCGGGGCAGCATCGTGCCGCTGCTCCTCTACGAGTCCCGCCTCAGCCGGCTCCTCGCCGCCAAGGCCCTGGCCGTCTGGGTGTGGAGCCTCGCGCTGCTGTGCGCGTCCGCCGCCGTGACGGCCGCGTTCGGCCTGCTGTACGGCCGTGGCGCCTATCCGCTGCCTTCGCCCGGCGCCCTCGGCACCGTCCTCGCCGACACCGCACTCGGCGTACTGGCCGGGGCTGCCGTGCTGGCCGGGGCCGCAGCCGTCGCGGTCGCCCTCGGCGCACTGCTGCGCCAGCCGATGCGCACCTTCCTCGCCGGGATGCTGCTGCTCGTCCTGGTGGTCCGCACCTCCGCCGCCCCGGGGCTGGGCGCCTGGCTTCCCGGCGGCGCGCTGGCCGACCTCGTCGGCTTCGGCGCGGTCGACGGGGTCTGGGACCACTTCTGGATCTCGACCGACCCCTCCACCGTCCCCGTCCTGCTCCGTGTCCTGCCGACCCTGGCCCTCATCGGCCTGCTCTGGCTCGGGCTGGACCGCCTCAACCGGACCCGGGACCGCGCCTGATGGCCGGTACCCGGCGGCGGCCGGTGCGCGGGGAAGGGGCCGCCTGGGCCGGCGAGCTGCGGGCCCTGTGGACCGTTCCCGTGTGGGGCGTGACCGCGGCCGTGGTGCTGCTGGCCCTGGCGCTCGTCGGCCGGCTCTGGATCTCGGGCGCCTCGTACGGGGTGCTCGACCCCTCGGTGTCGGCACTCACCTCGCTACCGTCCGCACTGCGGGCGGCGGCCTGGCAGTTCGCGACCCTGCTGGGGCTCGTCCTCACGGCGGTGGTCGTCGCGACGGGACTCGGCCAGACCCTGGAGGGCGGCACCTGGAGCGCCCTGCGCCTGTTCGAGAACCGCGTCGGGGTGCTGTGGGCGCGCAAGGCGGGCGCCGCACTCGCCCTGTCGCTCGCCGGTCAGATCGTCACCGGCGTGCTGCTGTGGCTGGCCGCTTCGGCGCTCGCCCGGCTGTGGCCGGTGCGGCCCCGCGCGGTGCCCCCGGGGTTCGGCGGCGGGGCCGTCCACACTCCGCCTCCCCTGCCCGTCGAGTCCGCGACCTGGGGCCAGGCGATCGGCGCCATCGCCGCCGCCCTCCTGGTCCAGGTCCTCTTCGTCTCCCTCGCCGGGCTCGCGGCGGCCCTGCTGCGCAGCGTCATCGGGACCCTCGCGCTCGGGGTCGGACCCCTGCTGGTGACCGCTCCGCTCGTGCTGCTTCCGGCGGCGCCGTTCCTGCCGCACCGCTGGATCGCCGATCTGCTGAACCTGCCCGCCGAGGCCCAGTACCAGCTGTACCTCTGGAACCAGGCCCCGCCCGATCCCTCGCCCCTGACCGGAGGCCTCGCCCTCGCCGCGGTCGCGGCCCTGGCCGCCGTGGCCGCCTGGGCGGCGCTGCGGTCCGAGCGGGCGCTACGGCCCGTCGACTGACCCCGTCGACTGACCCCGTCGACTGGCCCCCGGGGTCAGTCCGCCGGGCGGAAGACCGCCACCCACACCCCGTCCGCCACCTCGCGGAAGGTGACCGTGAGCGGCATGCCGATGCGCAGGTCCGCCGCCCCGCAGCCGACGACCTCCGTCATCATCCGCGGGCCCTCGGCCAGGTCGACGACCGCCGCCGTGTACGGGACGCGCGTGCCGAACGGCGGGAGGTCGTTGCGGTGGATCACCGACCAGGTGTAGAGGGTCGCCCGGCCGCTCGCCGCCTCCCACGCCACCCGGTCCTCCCCCGCCCAGCAGAACGGGCAGAACTCCCGCGGGTAGTGGTGCGCCCGCCCGCACTGCGCGCAGCGGCGCAGCAGGAGCCGGCCCTCGGCGGCCGCGTCCCAATAGGGGCGGGTGAAGTCGTCCGCCTCGGGGAGGTCGTACCGTACGGCGCTCGCGGGTGCGTTCACAGGAACAGTCCGATCGCCGCGTCGAGGGACCAGGTCTGCCAGGCCATCGCGAAGAGCGCGACGAGCGAGATGAGCGCCATCATGGCGTTCTGGCCCTGCTCGGCCCAGTCGTGGATCATCAGGACGAGGTAGAGCAGGTTCAGCAGCAGCCCGCCGATCAGCGCGACCGGGGTCAGGAACCCGAACACCAGGCCCAGCCCGAGGGCGAGTTCCGCGTAGACGACGATGTACGCCATCACCTTCGGCCGCGGCCCCACGACCAGCTCGAAGCCGCCCTTGACGAAGGTCCAGCGGTGCTTGCCCGCGACGTCGGCGGCCCAGGCGATGCCGGTGCCCCGCTCGAACCAGCCCTTCTTGTCCTTGTGCCGCCAGCTCTCCAGCCACCACAGGCCGAGGCCTATCCGGAGCACGGCGAGCCACTCTGCCCCACTGAGCCAGATGGTCTGCATCCCACCCTCACCCACCCAATCGATCTGACGGTACGTCAGTTCAGCGGATCGGAGGCGATCACGCAAGGGCCCGGCCGGGGTCGGGCGCCGCGACATCACGGACCCAGACCGGGAAGGGCGGGAACTCGGGCTCGGCGTGATCCGTTACGTCGTCGAGCTCCGACCAGGCGATGAGGCCGGGATCCTCGTCGGCGAGGAAGCCCTCCACGACGGGCCCGAGGTCGGTGACGGGCAGGTAGGCGCCCCCGAACGGCAGCTCGTCCGCGGCCACCGACCCGGTCGAGCAGCGCAGCTGGCCGGCCTGCTGGTCGTGCCAGACGTAGAACGTCGCCGCCCCCACGAAGCCCCGTTCGAGGACGCGGCGCCGGATGGCTCCGGCCGTCCGCTCGAAGGCGGCGGCCACGTCGGCGACCGACAGGGACCGCCGGTCCTCGTCCTGCGCGCTCAGCCACCAGGTGTTGGTGTCCCTCTCGGCCCGCCGGTCGGCCGGGTCCAGCACGAGGGGCTCGTCCGCTATTTCCGCGATGTACGTCAGAAGCACCGCAGCAGTATCCCGGCACGCCGGGGTCCGTGACCGATCCGCAATCGATTCCCTCCTCGTCCGAGACCCATCAACCCAGCGTGGCGATACGATCACACCTCATGCCAGGAGTCCCCACAGCACCCGACATGACCACCCAGCCCCGCCCCGTGTACGTCATCGGCGGCGGTCCCGGCGGTCTCGCCGCCGCCGCCGCGCTGCGCGCCCGCGGGGTCCGCGCCGTGGTCGTGGAGAAGTCCGACGAGGTCGGCGCCTCCTGGCGGCGTCACTACGACCGGCTCCACCTGCACACCACGCGACGGCTCTCGGCCCTGCCGGGTCTGGCCATGCCGCGCCGCTTCGGCCGCTGGGTCGCCCGCGACAACGTGGTGCGGTACCTGGAGAAGTACGCCGAGTTCCACGAGCTGGAGATCGTCACCGGCGTCGAAGTGAGCCGGATCGAGCGCGAGGCGGACGGCGGCTGGACCCTGCACGCGAGCGGCGGGCGGGTGCTCACCGCAGCGGCCGTGGTCGTCGCCACCGGGTTCAACCACACGCCCGTGCTGCCCGACCTGCCGGGCCGGGACACCTACACCGGACGGCTGCTGCACGCCGCCGACTACCGCAACCCCCAGCCCTACGCCGGCCAGGACGTGCTCGTCGTCGGCGTCGGCAACACCGGCGCCGAGATAGCCGTCGACCTCACCGAGGGCGGGGCCGCCCGGGTGCGGCTCGCCGTACGCACCGCGCCGCACATCGTGCGCCGCTCCACCGCGGGCTGGCCGGCCCAGCGCACGGGGATCCTCGTACGCCGGCTGCCCGTGCGGCTCGTGGACCGGCTGTGCGTGCCCGTCGCCAAGGCCTCCGTCCCCGACCTGTCGGCGTACGGGCTCCCGCGCCCCGGCCCCGGCCTGTACAGCAGGGTCAAGGAGGGGGCGATCCCGGTCCAGGACGTCGGCCTGATCGAGGCGGTCCGCGCCGGGCGGGTCGAGCCGGTCGCGGCCGTCGAGGCCTTCGACGGCGCCGAGGTCGTACTCGCGGACGGCTCGCGCATCACCCCGGACGCGGTGGTCGCGGCGACCGGATACCGCCGCGCACTGGAGGGCCTGGTGGGCCACCTGGACGGCGTGCTCGACGAGCGCGGACGGCCCCGGACGCACGGCGCCGGCACCCCTGCCCAGGCCCCCGGCCTGTACTTCACCGGGTTCACGAACCCGATCAGCGGGATGCTGCGGGAGCTCGCCCTGGACGCCGAGAAGATCGCCAAGGCCGTGCAGCGGCATCTGCGCAGGGCGGCCTGAACGGCACTCTGGACCCCACCAGAGGAAATCTGCCACCGTTTTACACACCACCTCCACCAGCTTTCCTGCGCAGCCCTGTTCCTGACGGCACGTCAGTTCAGTAATCTGACTACGCGTCAGTTATTGAGGTTCCATCGAGGTTCATCGAGCAGGAGCGGGCGGAACGATGCTTGGATCTACTCACGGCACCCTCACCACCGACTTCCGCGCACGTGTCGAGGCCTGCGGGGAGTCCCCCAGGACGGCCGTCCACTCGACCGCGGCACCGACCCCCGAGGACGCGGTCGCCGTGGACGTCAGCGGGCGGCCCCTGCAATCCGACGCCCCCGACCTGGACCGGTTCTTCCGGCCCGAATCGGTCGCCGTCGTCGGCGCCTCCGACGCCGAGGGCAGACCGAACACCGGCATCACCCGCCAGCTCATCGCCTGGGCGCAGCGCGTCGGCGCCCGGATCCACCCCGTGCACCCGACCCGCGAGAGCGTCTTCGGGCTGCCCTGCGCGCCCTCGGTCGCGGCCCTGCCCGAACAGGTGGACCTCGCCGTCCTGCTCGTCGCCGACCCGCTCCCCGTGATCGAGGAGCTCGCCGAGACCAAGGTGAAGTTCGCCGTCGCCTTCGCCTCCGGCTTCGCCGAGACCGGCGACGCGGGCGCCGCCGCCCAGGACCGCCTCGCGGCCGCCGTCGGCCGCTCCGGCCTGCGTCTGCTGGGCCCCAACACGAACCTCAACGCCTTCGAGGAGTTCCGCGACGACCTCGACGGCCCGGCCATAGCCCTGATCACCCAGTCCGGGCACCAGGGTCGGCCCGTCTACACCCTCCAGGAGCTGGGCATCCGCCTCTCCCACTGGGCGCCGACCGGCAACGAGGCCGACCTGGAGACCTCCGACTTCATCTCCTACTTCGCCGAGCAGCCCGAGGTCGGGGCCATCGCCTGCTACGTCGAAGGCCTCAAGGACGGCCGGTCCTTCCTGCTCGCCGCCGACCGGGCGGCCCGCAACGGGGTCCCGGTCGTCGCCGTCAAGGTCGGCCGCACCGAGACCGGGGCCCGGATGGCCGCCTCCCACACGGGGAAGCTGACCGGCGCGGACACCGTCGTGGACGCCGCCATGCGCCAGTTCGGCGTGATCCGCGTCGACGGCCTGGACGAACTCCAGGACACGGCCGCGCTCCTGGCCCGCGCCCGCAAGCCCAAGGCCGACGGCGTGGTCGTCTACTCCATCTCCGGCGGCACCGGGGCCCACTTCTCCGACCTCGCCTCCGAGGCGGGCCTGACCCTCCCCGCCCTCTCCCGGGCCAAGCAGGACGAGCTCCACCAGTGGATCCCGGAGTACCTGAACGTCGCCAACCCGGTCGACAACGGCGGCCACCCCGTCGGCGACTGGCGCGGCCGCAAGATCATCGACGCGATCCTCGCCGACCCGTCCGTCGGCGTGCTGATCTGCCCGATCACCGGCCCCTTCCCGCCCATGAGCGACAAGCTCGCCCAGGACCTGGTGGACGCCGCCGAAGCCACGGACAAGCTCATCTGCGTGATCTGGGGCTCCCCGGTCGGCACCGAGGAGGCCTACCGGACCACCTTGCTCGGCTCCTCCCGCGTGGCCACCTTCCGTACCTTCGGCAACTGCATCACCGCGGTGCGCGCCTACCTCGGCCACCACCGCTTCACCGCGGCCTACCGCTCCCCCTTCGACGAGGCCCCGCGCACGCCCTCCCCCTCGTACCGCAAGGCGCAGGCCCTGATGCGCCCGGGCCAGCAGCTCAGCGAGCACGCGGCGAAGCAGCTGCTGCGGGCGTACGGGATACGGGTCCCGCGCGAGCAGCTGGTGACGAGCGCGGCGGCGGCCGTCCGCGCGGCCGGTCTGGTCGGCTACCCGGTCGTCATGAAGGCCTCGGGCCCCCAGCTCGGCCACAAGACCGAACTCGGCCTGGTCAAGATCGGCCTGACCTCCGCCAGCCAGATCCGCGACGCGTACCGCGAGCTCACCGACATAGCCCGCTACGAGAACATCCCGCTGGACGGCATCCTGGTCTGCCAGATGGTCGAGCGGGGCGTGGAGATGGTCGTCGGCGTCACCCAGGACGACCTCTTCGGTCCCACGGTCACCGTCGGCCTCGGCGGGGTCCTCGTGGAGGTCCTGCACGACGCGGCGGTCCGCGTGCCGCCGTTCGGTGAGGACCAGGCGCGCCGGATGCTCACGGAACTCCGGGGGCACGCGCTGCTGGAGGGCGTACGGGGGGCGGCGCCGGCCGACGTCGACGCCCTGGTGGAGGTCATCCTGCGGATCCAGCGGATGGCGCTGGAGCTCGGCGACGAGCTGTCCGAGCTGGACATCAACCCGCTGATGGTCCTTCCCCGCGGGCAGGGGGCGGTGGCGCTGGACGCGCTCGCCATCTGCCGCTGACCCCGCGCGGGCCACCACCGGTGTTCCGCGCAGCGCCGACCCGCACCCATGGCGCGGCATCAACCACCCTAAGCAGAACGGGAGTTCGGAACATGACCAGCGCCCCTGCGGACGAAGTCCTGCACCGCTTGGACAACGGCGTCTCCTGGATCACCTTGAACCGCCCCGACGCCATGAACGCCGTCACCTGGGAACAGCGCGAACGCGTCATCGCGCTGCTCGCCGACGCCTCCGCCGACCCCGACGTCCGCGCCGTCGTCATCACCGCCACCGGCAAGGGCTTCTGCGCAGGCGCCGACCTGCGGGGCGGCCCCGCCGCCGGCGAACGCGTCGCCGGCGACGTCGCCCGCATGATCCGCCTCGGCGCGCAGCGCCTGATCACCGCGGTCCTCGACTGCGAGAAGCCGGTCCTCGCCGCCGTCAACGGCACGGCCGCCGGTATCGGCGCCCACCTCGCGCTCGCCTGCGACCTGGTCATCGCCGCCGAACCGGCCCGTTTCATCGAGGTGTTCGTCCGCCGCGGCCTGGTCCCAGACGGCGGCGGGGCGTACCTGCTGCCCCGCCTGGTCGGCCCGCAGAAGGCCAAGGAGCTGATGTTCTTCGGCGACGCCGTCCCGGCGGCCGAGGCCGAGCGCCTCGGCCTGGTCAACAAGGTGGTCCCGGCCGAGGAGCTGGAGGCCACCGCCCGCGACTGGGCCGAGCGCCTCGCCCAGGGCCCCACCCGGGCCCTCGCCATGACGAAGCAGCTGGTCAACGCCTCCCTGGACAGTGACCGGGCGACCGCGCTGGCCGCCGAGGCCACCGCCCAGGAGCTCAACATGACCACGGCCGACGCCAACGAGGGCGTGAGCAGCTTCGTGGAGCGCCGCACGCCCAAGTACCTCGGCCGCTGAGCGTGCCCCGGCGGGCTACATCCGCGGGCTGGGCTTCAGCAGCGCGAACACGGCGCCCGCCGGGTCCGAGGCCCACGCGATGCGGCCGACGTCCGGTACGTCCGCCGCGGGCATGAGCACCGCCCCGCCGTTGCCCTCGATCGCCGAGACGGTGGCGTCCACGTCGCCCACGTGGAAGTACGGCACCCAGCGCGGCACCATGGCCGACCCGCCACCCGCGCCCTCACCCTGCTCCGCGACCCCGCCGAAGGACGTCTGCTGCTTGTCGCCCTCGGCGAGGCTCAGCACCCGGTACGTCATCCCGGGCGCCTCCATCTCCTCGTGACGCCACCCGAACAGCCCGTAGTAGAAGGCGATGGCGGCGACCGGGTCCGGGACGTGCAGCTCCACCCACACCAGGGAGTTCTCGGCGGAGGCCAGCTCCAGCCCGCCGGTCTTCCCGGGCTGCCAGGCCGCGAAATCGGCGCCCTGCGGGTCGGTGAACTGCGCCAGCCAGCCCTCGCCCATGACGTCCATGGGCTCCATCCGCACCCGTCCGCCGCCGTCCCTGACGGCCTTGGTGGTGGCCTGGATGTCGCGGCTCATGAAGTGGACCATCCACGCGGACGTGGCCCCCTCCTCGGTGAGGGGGCCCAGCGCGGCGACGGTCTTCCCGGCCGCCTTGAAGAAGCCGTACCCGCCCGCCTCGGGCCCGGCCGATTCGAAGCGCCAGCCGAAGACGGCGCCGTAGAAGCGCGCTGCGGCGTCGGTGTCGGGGCTGCCGAGATCGAGCCAGTTGGGTGATCCGGTACGGAAGTCGGTGCCGAGCATGGTTCCTCCTGCGGGTGGGGTGGACGACGACCCGGGCCACGATGCCGACCGTCCGCTGCCGCCCGCCCGCACTTCCCCCGGCGGGGCGGTGGATTCACCCGTTGGGGGGAACCGCGAGGCTCACCACTCCAGCCGCGCGATCTCCTTCAGCAAGGTCTCCTCCAGGCCTTTGCGGCAGACGAGCAGGTCCGGCAGCCGGGGGTCGCGCCGGTTGTAGCGCAGCGGGGATCCGTCGAGCCGCGAGGCGTGGGCCCCGGCAGACAGCGCCACGGCGACCGGCGCGGCGGAGTCCCATTCGTACTGACCGCCGCCGTGGACGTAGGCGTCGACCATGCCGAGGACGACGGCCGAGATCTTGACGCCGGCGGAGCCCATCGGAACCATCTCGGCGCCCAGCGCGGCGCCGAGCTTCTCGACCGACGCGGGCGGCCGTGTTCGGCTCACCGCGATGCGCAGCGGGGCGCCGGCCGCCCCGGACACCGGCGCGGGCACCGACAGCCCGGTCCCGGTGGCGAGCACCCGGCCCCGGGCGGGCAGGGCGACGGCGCCCGCCGCGAGCCGGTCCCCCTCCCAGAGGGCGACATGGACGGCCCAGTCGTCCCGGCCGTCCTCGGCGTACTCGCGGGTGCCGTCGAGCGGGTCGATGATCCAGACCCGGGGCGCGGTGAGCCGGGCGGCGGAGTCGGCCGCCTCCTCGGAGAGCACCGCGTCGCCGGGCCGACGGGCCGCCAGTTCCCGCGCGAGGAACTCCTGCGCCGCCCGGTCCCCCGCCCCGCGCAAGGCGGCGGGATCCGCGAATCCGGCCTTGGCCCGCAGTTCCATGAGAACGCCTCCCGCGCGCTCCGCCAGGTCGGCCGCGCAGGCGTGATCGTCGTACGTCATCGAGCTCCCTCTCGTGTCCGTCATCCGTCCGACAGCCCGCGCCCGCGCAGCACCCTGCGGGTCAGGGGCGCGAACACCAGCAGCTCGATCCCGACCCCCACGAGCAGGATCAGCAGGATCGACGCCAGGACCAGCGGCATGTCCTGGTTGACCCGGGCGTTCTCCAGCAGATGCCCCAGTCCCATCCCCAGGTCCGGAGAGCTGGCGATGAGTTCGGCGGCCATGAGCGAGCGCCAGGAGAAGGCCCAGCCCTGCTTGAGGCCGGCCAGGTAGCCGGGGACCGCGGCCGGGAGCAGTACGTGGCGCACCCCGGCGAGGCCGGTCGCGCCCATGGTGCGTCCCGCACGCAGATAGATCGGGGGCACCTGGTCCATGCCGGAGATCAGGCCGTTGGCGATGGACGGCACCGCTCCGAGCAGCACCACCGCGTAGATCGTGGCGTCCGTCAGGCCGAACCAGACGATGGCGGCGGGCACCCAGGCCACCGAGGGAAGCGACTGGAGCCCCGACAGGATCGGGCCGATCGCCGTCCGTACCGGTGCGACGCGGCCGACCAGCAGGCCGAGCGGCGTCGCGATGACGGCCGCGACGGCGAAGCCGAGCGCGCCGCGCCAGACGCTCTCGCCGACGACCCCCAGGATCGTTCCCTCGTACCACTGGTCCTGCAGCGCCCGCCACACGTCGATCGGCGCCGGCAGCAGGTAGCGGGGCTTGAGCTCCGCCTCGCAGGCCAGCTGCCACACGGCGAGGAGCAGGGCGACGGCGATCAGCGGGGGCAGCAGCCGCGTGCGCAGGGTGCGCCGCAGTGTGGACCGGCGAGCGGGGACCAGGCCGGTCTCCAGCGCGTCGAGTCCGGCCTCCAGGCCCGCGAGATCACCGGCCTCGCGCCTGCGCCTGATGTCAGTGCTGACCATGGCGGCGGATCTCCTTCCGGAGCTGTTCGGTGATCTCGACGGACAGCTCCGCTACGGCGGCGTCCTCGATGCGGCGCGGCTGCTCGATGTCCACGACCCACTCCTGGGCGATCCGGCCGGGCCGCGAGGACAGCAGGACCACCCGCTGGCCGAGCCGTACGGCCTCGCGCACGTTGTGGGTGACGAAGAGGACGGACAGCGAGCCCGCGGCGGAGCCGCTCTTGTTCGCGACCTCCCAGATGCGGGTGAGTTCGCCGTGCAGCACGTCCCGGGTGATGGCGTCGAGCGCGGCGAACGGCTCGTCCATCAGGAGCAGCCCGCTGTCCTGGGCGAGTGCGCGGGCCAGGGCGACGCGCTGGCGCATGCCGCCCGACAGCTCGTGCACGCGCTTGCCGAAGGCGTCCTGGAGCCGGACCAGTTCGAGCAGCCGCTGCGCCTCCGCCCGTCGCGCGGGCTTGGCCCGGCCGGCCAGCTTCAGCGCCAGTTCGATGTTCTGGCCCGCGGTGAGCCAGGGGAACAGGGCGTGCTCCTGGAACATCAGCGCCGGGCGCTCGCCCACCACGTCGATGGCCCCGGCCGTCGGGCGGTCGAGCCCGGCGATCAGGTTCAGGAGGGTGGACTTGCCGCAACCGGACGCACCGAGGACGGTGACGAACTCACCGGCGGCGACCGCGAGGTTGATGTCGTCGAGGACGAGCAGTTCCCCGGCGGGCGCGGGGAACGACATCGACATGTGTTCGACGCGTACGGCGGCCTCGTTCATCGGACGGGCCCCAGACCGGCCGCCGCCTCGTCGATCTCCGGCCGGTTCAGCGACCGCAGCGCGTTGTTGAGCGGCCTCAGGTCGTAGATCCCCCGCAGGTCGGGGTCCTCCAGCAGGCCCACCGCCACGGCGTGCTGCGCCTGGGTGCGCAGTGTGGAAGCCAGCGGGTCGTGCAGGAACCTCAGGCCCCCGAACGCCGCGCCCAGCACGTCCTCGGGCAGGGGCTTGCCGGTGAGTTCCGCCAGGGCACTGTTGATGCGCACTTTCGCCTCCTGCGGGTGGCCGGCGATCCAGTCGTTCGTACGGATGGAGCCGCGCAGCACCGCCTCGACCACGTCGGGGTGCTCGGCGAGGAACTTCTGCGAGACGATCACGTTCGTCGTGACGAAGTCCCCGCCGGGCCAGAGGTCCTTCTCCTCAAGGAGTCGCCTGCCGCCCTTGGCGACCAGCAGCGACGCGGTCGGCTCGGGCACCCACGCGGCGTCGATGCTGCCCCGCTCGAAGAGCCCGGGTATCTCCTTGTTGTCCGCCCGCACCACGTTCACGTCGCCCCGGCCGGTGGTGGCGTCGACGGTGAATCCCTGCTCCGCGAGGTAGGCGAGGAGCGCGACGTCCTGCGTGTTGCCGAGCTGGGGGGTGGCGATCCTCTTGCCCGCGAGCCCGTTGCCCGCCCGCTCGGTCTTCTTCGGGTCGGCGACTAGGGAGACGCCTGCGGAGGCCGCGCCGGAGATGACGCGCAGCGCCTTTCCCCGGGACTTCGCGTAGCCGTTGACCGCGGGCGACGGGCCGATGAAGCCGATGTCGACCGACCCGGCGTTGAGCGCCTCGATCTCGGAGGGTCCCGCGTTGAAGACCTGGGTACTCAGCTTCGTACCGCCCAGCTCGGCTGCGAACATGCCCTCGCGGGTGCCCAGCAGGGCGGTGGCGTGGGTGAGGTTGGCGAAGTAGCCGATCCTGACGGCGGACGCGGACAGCGGCTTGCCCGTGCCGGCCACGGCGAGCGGCTCGTGCCGTGCGCGGTCCTTGGCGCGCGAGCCGTATCCGCAGCCTGCCAGCGCCGCGATCAGCAGCGCCGTCAGGACGATCCGGGCCGCTGCGGTCCGTCCGCTAGGAGAGCGCACCGGCGCCACCCCCGGGGTTCGGGGCGAAGGATTCGCCGGCCATGCCTGCCGCGAGGGTGGTCCCGTCGGCGGGGTCGATCAGGAGGAAGGATCCGGTGCGGCGGGAGTCGGCGTACGCGTCGAGCGCGAGGGGCTCGGCGGTGCGGACGACGACGCGGCCGATGTCGTTGGCGACGAGCTGTCCGGGATCGGGGTGCTGGGACAGGTCGTCGAGGGTGAGCCGGGAGGGGATCTCCTTGACGATGGCCTTGACGGTGCGGGTGGTGTGCTTGATCAGGACGCGGGCGCCGACGGCCAGGGGCTGGTCGGCGACGTGGCAGACGGTCGCTTCGACGTCCTGGGTGGTGGCCGGGGCGCTCGCGGTGGGTGCGATCAGGTCGCCGCGTGAGATGTCGATGTCGTCCGCCAGGCGCAGGGTCACCGACTGCGGTGCCCACGCGATGTCCACGGACTCGCCGAGCGCGTCGATGCCGACGACGGTGCTGGTGCGGCCCGAGGGCAGGACGGTGACCGGCTCGCCGACGCGCAGCACGCCGGAGGCGATCTGGCCGGCGTAGCCGCGGTAGTCGGGGTGTTCGGCGGATTGCGGGCGGATCACGTACTGCACCGGGAAACGGGCCGGGCAGGCGGTGAGGTCGTGGCTGACCGGGACGGTCTCCAGGTGCTCCAGCACGGTGGGGCCGCCGTACCAGTCCATGTTCGCGGACGGCTCGACCACGTTGTCCCCGGCCAGCGCCGAGATCGGGATCGCGGTACACCACTCTTCCTGGGGGCGCCCCCCAGACCCCCAGCCCGGGACGCCCAGGCCGGTGGCGTAGGCGGTGAACTCCTGCGCGATCGACGCGAAGACCGTCTCCCGGTAGCCCACCAGGTCCATCTTGTTCACGGCCAGCACCACGTGCGGGACGCGCAGCAGGGCCGCGACAGCGGCGTGGCGGCGGGTCTGCTCGATCACGCCGTTGCGGGCGTCGACCAGGACCACCGCCAGGTCGGCGGTGGACGCGCCGGTGACCATGTTGCGGGTGTACTGCACGTGCCCGGGGGTGTCGGCGAGGATGAACCGGCGCCGGGCGGTGGCGAAGTAGCGGTAGGCGACGTCGATGGTGATGCCCTGCTCGCGTTCGGCCCGCAGGCCGTCGGTGAGGAGCGCGAGGTCGGGTGCCTCCTGGCCGCGCTGGGCGGAGACCGCCTGGACGGCCTCCATCTGGTCGGTCAGGACCGACTTGGAGTCGTGCAGGAGACGGCCGACCAGGGTGGACTTGCCGTCGTCGACGGAGCCGGCGGTCGCGAAGCGCAGCAGCGTGGTCGCCGACAGATCGGCGAACTGCTCGGTGGTGGAGGTCATTTCTAGAAGTACCCTTCGCGCTTGCGGTCTTCCATCGCGGCCTCGGACATCTTGTCGTCGGCGCGGGTCGCGCCCCGCTCGGTGAGGCGGGAGACGGCGATCTCGGCGATCACGGCGTCCAGCGTGGTGGCGTCGGAGTCGACGGCTCCGGTGCAGGACATGTCACCGACGGTGCGGTAGCGGATCAGGCGGGTCTCGGGGACCTCGCCCTCCTTGGCGCCGCCCCACTCGCCGACCGTCAGCCACATGCCGTTGCGCAGGAACACCTCGCGCTCGTGGGCGAAGTAGATCTCCGGCAGCTCGATGCCCTCGCGGGCGATGTACTGCCACACGTCCAGCTCGGTCCAGTTGGAGAGCGGGAAGACGCGCACGTGTTCGCCGGGGGCGTGGCGGCCGTTGTAGAGCTGCCACAGCTCGGGGCGCTGGCGGCGCGGGTCCCACTGGGAGAACTCGTCACGCAGGGAGAAGACGCGTTCCTTGGCGCGGGCCTTCTCCTCGTCACGGCGGCCGCCGCCGAACACGGCGTCGAACTTCAGCTGCTGGATCGCCTCGGTGAGGGGGACGGTCTGCAGCGGGTTGCGGGTACCGTCCGGGCGCTCGCGGAGCTTGCCCGCGTCGATGTACTCCTGGACGGAGGCCACGTGCAGGCGCAACCCGTGCTTCTCGACCGTGCGGTCGCGGTACTCCAGCACCTCGGGAAAGTTGTGACCCGTGTCGACGTGCAGCAGCGTGAAGGGCACCGGCGCCGGCGCGAACGCCTTCAGCGCCAGGTGCAGCATAACGATGGAGTCCTTGCCGCCGGAGAACAGGATCACCGGCTTCTCGAACTCACCCGCCACCTCACGGAAGATGTGCACGGCCTCCGACTCAAGAGCGTCGAGGTGACCGAGCTGCCGCGGCGTTTCGGACGACGGGCCCGCCATGGCGGCCGCCGCCGGTATCGGCGGGGTCATCGGAGGAAGTGCCTTTCGGCCAGCAGGCCCAGCAGCATCGAGGCCGACTCGGCCACCGACTGGGCGTGCGCCGGAATGCGCATGTCGGGCGCCACCGGCACCTCGTAGGGATCGTCGACCCCGGTCAGGCCGGAGATCTCGCCGTCGCGCTGCTTGGCGTACAGGCCCTTCACGTCACGCTCCGAGCAGGTCGCGACCGGAGTGGCCACGTGCACCTCCAGGTAGGGGGTGTCGCTCTTGGCGTGCCGCTCGCGGACCGCCGCCCGGCTGTCCGCGTACGGTGCGATGACCGGCACGAGGACGATCACCCCGTTGCGCGCCAGCACCTCGGCCACCATGCCGATCCGCCGCACGTGGGTGTCGCGGTCGGTGCGCGAGAAGCCGAGCCCCTGCGACAGCGTCTCGCGCACCGCGTCGCCGTCCAGCACCTCCACCCGGCATCCCTCGGCGCGCAGCCGCTCGGCGAGCACCTCCGCGATCGTCGACTTGCCCGCGCTCGGCAGTCCGGTCAGCCACACCGTCACACCGCAGTCGCACGGCCTGGCCGAGGCGGCGCGGGTCGTGTCCGGCCGGGCGTCGTGCTGCAGCCCATGACGTACCACCATGTTCGGTCGACCTCTTTCTGTCCTAGGCGGTTTGACCGGTGAGACGCTCGAAGTGCGTCGAGGTCCGGGCGGAGAGGAACTCCATGACCCGGTGCAGAGCGGCGAGCCGGTCGGCGTCGGGGGTCCAGAGCCAGGTCTCCCGAGGGGAGAGCCGCGCACCGCGCCGCAGCTTGGCGCTGAACGCCTCGAATCCGAGACGTACGGTGCGCAGCCCGTGGTCCGCCGCGTGGCGCAGCGGCTCGTAGAAGGTCAGGCACGGGTAGACGGGGCCGGCGTCGGAGACGGTTTCGTCCGCCCCGTACATGAGGATGCAGTAGCTGTCGTCGTCGGCCATGTGGATCCCGCAGGCGACCAGTTCGCCGTCCCCCGCGCCGGTCCGGACGGCGACCGGGACCCGGAGGTGGTCGCCCAGCAGGCCCGCCATGGCGGACCGGGCGGCGATCAGTGCCTCCCGGTCCGGGCGCCCGCCGTGCTTGGCGATGTTGCGGGTCTCCAGCTCCACGACCCGCTCCACGTTGCCGTCCAGGGGCCACACGCCGAGGCTGAGGGCGGAGTCGGCCACGGCCTGCTCCTCCTTGCGGTACATGCGGCGACGGCGGCTGGGGAGCGCGTCCAGGTACGAGTCGTACGAGGAGACCGCGCTGAGGTCGAAGTCCGAGACGCCCGTCAGCACGGCCGGGCGGAATCCGAGCTCTGCCAAGGCCGTCCGCAGGTCCGTGTCCTGCGGACGTACGTAGGGCAGGCAGACCGCCCCGGCGAGCCCGCCCCGCACGGCGTCCTGGGTGTGCGCCAGCAGCGCGTGCAGCGCGCGGCGCCGAGCCGGTGCGTCCAGGCCCTCGCGCAGTCCGGCCTCGGTCGAGTCGAAGCCACGGAAGACGACGGCCTCGCCGAGCGCGGCTGTGAGCGCGGCGGCGTCGGGGACCGCACCGGCCGGCCCGGCGGCCTCACCGGTGACCGCCCGCAGCAGTTCGGCGTGGGTCTCGCGCGCCTGCTGCCCGCCGTACTCCTCGGGCCGGCGCAGTTGCTCGGCGGTGAGCAGTTTCCAGGGGTGACTGAAGAGCGCCGACGCCGGTGTCGTCACCGCGCCGTGCAGTGCGGCGCACCACCCGGTGTCGTCCGCGGCCGTGACGAGGGCGGGCGGGCCGGCTTCCACGCGTTCCCGGAACCGGGCGTATCCGTGGCCGCGGTCGGCGCGCCCGCGGCCGTACAGTGCTTCCCACTGCGCGGTCGTCGGGTGCGCCGCGCTGTCGTACAGGTGCGTGTCCACCGGTCACCCTTCCCGTTCTTGTACCGGCTGCGGCTGCTGGGCGGCGGGGGCCGGTACGTAGGCCCGCAGGTCCGCCCCCGCCTCCTCGACCCGGCGTACGCCTTTGACGGGCGAGGCCAGCAGTGGTAGCGAGGACACCGCGAGCGAGACGGCGATGACCAGCAGCGCGTCACCCGCCCCCAGTGCGTCGGCGAGAGCGCCGCCGATCAGGGCCCCCAGCGGATTGGGCCCGAGGGCCACCAGCCGGTAGCTGGCGGTCACCGAGCCGAGGAACTCCCGCGGCGGGATGGTCTGCCGCAGGCTCATCACGTAGACGTTGTACGCGCCCAGCGCCAGGCCGTTGCTGAGGAACGCCAGGCCGTACGCCACGACCGGTGGCAGCAGCCCCGAGAGCAGCGGGCCGAGCAGCAGTGAGCCGGAGGCGATCAGCAGCCCGGTCGTGAGGGTCTTCCCCGCGTGCAGCCGGGAGGCCAGGCGTCCCACGCCCACCGAGCCGGCCAGCGCGCCGATGCTGGCGACGCCGATGATCAGGCCGACGGCGCCGGTGGACAGGTCCGCCTGCCGCACCCCGTAGATCATGAAGGCGGTGAGGAAGGCCTGTTCGTGCAGGTTGAAGAGACCGGACTGGACGCACAGGTCCCGGATGGGCCGGCAGGTCCAGGTGAACTTGAGCCCGGCGAGCAGCGCGCGGCCGCCCGGCCGGGACGGCGGCGGCACCGCGTCCTCCGCGATCCGCAGCGACCAGAAGCTGATCCCCGCGCCGGCGAACAGGGCGCAGGTCACCGTGACCGCGAACGGCAGCCCGGCGAGCTGGACGAAGACGCCGGCGAGCGCGGGCCCGGCCATCTGGGTCGCGGAGGTGCTGGCCTGGAGGATGCCGTTGCCCTCCGCCAGTTCCGCGGGCTTGAGGAGTTTGGGTACGGCCGACTGGTATCCGATGTCGTAGAAGACGGTGGCCGATCCCACGACGAAGGCGATCGCGAGGAGCATCCACAGGTTCAGGCCGAACAGGGCGTATCCGACGCCGAGCAGGGCGAGCGCGGCGCCGCGCACCACGGTGCACACCACGATGAGCGTGCGGGTGGGCGCGCGGTCCGCGAACACTCCGGCGACGAGGGAGAGGACGACCACCGGCACGAACTGCGATGCCGACACCAGTCCCGCCTGGGCGCCGCTGCTGTGCAGTTCGACGACCGCCAGCAGCGGGAAGAGGAAGAGGGCGACCTGGTATCCCAGCCGGGACACCGCGTCCCCGATCCACAGCCTGCGGAAGACGCCGAGCCGCATCAGTGAGCGGGGCTCGTGCGCCGCCGCCGAGGTCTGCCGGTTCTCCTCCATGGTCCCCTCCCCCTCCTGTGGTCCTCGTCGTCAGTTGATGAAGGGCTGCCACTCCCGCGACTGCCGCAGGGTGACGCCTTCGGTCCGGAAGTACGGGTCGGCGGCGATGAGTTCGTCGAGTGCCGGCCGGTCCGGGACGTCGAACACGAGCACCGCGCCCGAGTCGTCGGCGAGCGGGCCGGCCATCCTCAGCAGGCCCTTCTCGTGCAGAGCGGTCAGCTTCTCGCGGTGCGCGGGGCGCGCGGCGAGCCGCTCGGGGGCCTGGGTGAAGGCGAGTTCAACGATCCACATGTCTGGCTTTCCCTTTCCATACCGTGACGGACCCGGTCGCCGTCACGGCTGTGCCGGGGCGATCGAGACCTCGATGGAAGCACGTACGTCAGCCTCCAGGCGGTCCAGTTCGGCCACCGTCGGTGCGTCGATGAGGAAGGTGACCACGCGGTCCCCGGACTCGGTGAGCGGGCCGACGCGTGAGCCGCGGCGCTTGAGCGCGAGCACCGCCCGCAGGGCGGCGGGCCCGTCGGGGTCGCCCGGCTCGATCTCGGGCCAGGGTTCGCCGTTCGCGGTCCAGGTCACGTCGGTCGCCTGCGGGTGGCGTACCTTCACGTCCTCCAGTACGCCGTGCGCCGTCTCCAGGTACACCTGCCGGGCGTACCGTACGGGCGCGGTCCGGCTCACCGGCTCGCCCAGCGCGATCCGCAGGATGTCCGGTTCCACGGGCCGGCCGGTGGCGAGGTGGTACAGCGGCAGCAGTCCGTCCCCGGGCGTGCGCGCCGCCAGTTCCATCAGGACGACGCGGCCGTCGCCGGTCAGCCTCAGCTCGGTGTGGACGATGCCGTTCTCGAAGGCGAGGCGCTCCACCATGGCCCGGTTGGCGGCGAGCAGACGCTCGTTGTCCGGGGACGGGGGCGCGGGGACGGTGTGGCCCAGTTCTACGAAGAAGTCGGTCGACTCCTCGTTGGTGCGCTTGTGCGTCACCGACTCGAAGACGATCCGCCCGCCTTGGATCAGCGCTTCGACCGAGTACTCCTGGCCGGTGACCTGCTCCTCCACGAGCAGGGTCTCCGCCGGCGCGTAGCCGTCGCCGGAGATCAGGTCCAGGAGCTGCTCCCGGTCCTCGACCACCCGCACGCCGGAGCTCTCGCGGCGGCCCGACGGTTTGAGCACCGCCGGGAAGCGGACCGTGTCGTACGGTGCGCCCTCGCGCCCGCCGGGCGGGATCACCACGGTGCGCGGGCTCCACTCGGAGAGGTAGGCGCGCTGGAGGTACTTGTTGCGGCAGACCCGCGTGGCCCGCAGACCGGGTGAGGGCAGGCCGAGCAGGTCGGCGACGATGCCGGTCTGCTCGACGAGCATCTCGCCAGCCGCGAACACTCCGACGATGTCGTAGCGCTCGCGCCAGGCCATGACCTGTGCGACGACGCCGCCCGTGAAGCCCCCTTCCGTCCCCACCGTGCCGGTGACGAATCCGGCCTCCGCGATGAGCGAGCCGGGCCGCAGCCCGGACGCCATCTGGCGCGAGGTCTCCTCGCGCCACTGCTCGGAGGTCAGGACGAGGGGTGCGATGCCTCGCTGTTCCAGCTCGGTCAGGTAGCGCCAGTTCCGCAGGATGACGCGGAGCCCGCCGAGGAGGACGAAGGCGCGGGGGCGGTCACGGGCGGCGTCGTCCATCACTCGTAGCCGTACTGTTCGAGGAGATCACCGAACTGCTCGTTGAAGCGCGCCACGTTGTTCGCGGTGAAGTGTTCGCGCCACGCGCCGGAGCGGCCCCGGAAGAAGCTCCAGGAGTCCTGGTTGTAGATCTTGTCGGCGACCTGCTCCGGGTCCTCGCCCGAACCGATGTGCGTGAGCAGCCGGCCCAGCGCGTCCACCTGGCGCTCGCGGGATCCGCCGCCCTTGGGTCCGACCAGGTCCTCGAAGCGGACCTTGCACACGTCCGGGTGGCGCAGCAGCCACATGGAACGCTCGAACTGGTCGCGGCCCAGGAACGAAGGGTCGCGCAGGGCGTAGTCGATCTTCTCCTCCCACGTGGGGAGGGATCCCAGGATCTTGTGGAAGACGTCGAACTCGTAGAAGTTGCCGTAACCGGCGGCGGTGCGTCCCTCAAGGAAGTTGATCATCGAGATGACCGTGTCGCGCGGGTCGCGGTAGTTGAAGACGAGCGGCGGGGCATCGGTGGCCACCCACTCGCTGAGGAAGGTGCCGTCCACCTTGTCGATGTCCAGCTCGTGGAAGATCCAGCACAGTCCGCGCGGGGTGTCGGCGAACTTCGAGTACGAGATGTGCCGGTTGCTGATGACCTCGCGGGAGAAGTCGACGCGGGTCTGTCCGTACCGGTTGACGACGCGCTGGCCGAGCCGCTGCTGCCAGTGCCAGCCGAGGGCCGCCCAGTCGTCCCGGGTCGCCTTGCGCAGCGTCTCGGAGTCGAGGCCGAGCAGCCCCTCGTACTCCTCGCGGGAGCGGGTGATCGAGGCGATCTCCAGCAACTGCGCGTCGTCGAACTCGGGCGTGTTGCCGGGCACGGGCCGGGGCACACCGGTCATCTTGTAGCCGAGCTTGACCATGAGTCCCTGCATAAGGTGCGTGCCGGCCTTCTGCAGGGAGATCACCATGGTGCGCGGTGCCTGGGGCATGACTCTCCCTTCCTACTTCTCGTTGCCGAGGCGGCCGTCGTGGCCGACCGACCGGCGGTACAGGACGCCTTCGGACCACACCATGTCGACCTGGCCCCACTCGATCGCGGAGGCGACGTCGGGGAAGAAGCTGCGGCCGTTGTAGTTGGCGCTGGTGTTGCAGAGCACCGGGATGCCGCTCCACTTCTGGTACTCGCGCAGGATCGCGGCCAGCGTCGGGTCGTCCTCCACGCTGACGGTCTGGAGCCGCGCGGTGCCGTCCAGGTGCATGATCGCGGGCACCTTGTCGACCCACTCGGGGCGGACCCGGTGCTCGAAGAGCATGTGCGGGTCGGGCGTGCCCGGGTCGAAGATCGTGGGCGCGTGCTCGACCAGGCACAGCGGCGCGACGGGCCGGAAGTGCTCGCGCTTCTTGGCGTCGTTGAGCCGGACCTTCATCTGCGGGTCCACGGCGGGCGCGATGATGCTGCGCGCCCCGAGCGCGCGGGGACCGAGCTCCGCGGGGCCGTTGAGCAGCACGACCGGCTCACCGGTGTGGTGGATGAGCCGGGCCAGCTCCTCGGGGCGGCACGGCGACACGGTCCAGCCCTGCGGCACGTGCGGGGTGCGGACCAGCTCGGGACCCTGCCGGGTGCCCCATTCGAGGGGCCGCAGGCCCTTGCCGTCGGCGGCCCGCAGACAGGCGGTGCCGATCGAGGAGCCGGAGTCGTCGGGGAACGGCGGCACCCACATGGCCTTGATGATCGGGTGGGCGCGCAGCGCGCTGTTCCACTTGATGTTCAGCGCGCAGCCGCCGGCGAAGCACAGGTTCCACGCCTCGCCGCCCTTCCACGCGCGGATCTTGGCGGCGACCCGCTCCAGGAGGAGCTCCTCGATGAACGTGTGGACGGACGCGAGGACGTCCTCGTCGGAAACGCCCATCTGCTCGGTGCGCCCCGCCACCTCCGTGAGGAAGGCGTGGACGTAGCCGTGCGAGGGCTCGCCCGTCGAACCGCAGCCGATGATCTTCTCGCGGTACTCGCGCACCCGGGGCGTGTCCGCCTCGAAGTGCTCGTGGAACAGCTCCTTGAAGACGGCCTTGATCTCCGCCCGGGGCGTGCCCAGCGCGATGTACGCCATCATCTTCCCGGCCACCGAAAGGTCGTCCACGTTCGTGGACTTGTTCTTCCGGGCGTACGGGCCCCAGTGCTGGGAGGCCATGGAGTACGTGTGGCCGATCAGCGGGAAGACCTCGCCGCCCGGCTCGATCCGGCCGTCCGCGTCGACGCAGTACAGCCTCGGGAAGCAGCCGCCGTCCCAGACCATGACCATCGACGGCTCGCCGCGACGGGCGAACGGGCTGGTGCAGTACGCGGCCGCCAGGTGGCTGGCCACGTGCACGTAGCTCTGGTACTCCTTGGACTCGCCCGCGATGACGATCTTCCCGCTGTAGCCGGGCATGGCCGGATCGGGCACCTTGCCGGTCTCGTGGTAGGGCGCGACCATCAGGTCCAGTGGAACACCGCCGCTGAGGGTGGAGACATGGCCGTTGACGGCGCCGTCCCAGCCGTCGATCACCCACTGGCCGACGTCGCCCACGGCGTAGCCGTAGCGAGCAAGGATCTTGGTGATGTCGTCGAGTTCGTCGACGTTGCTGTAGCGGCGGCCGTTGTCCAGCTTCTGCATCTCGACGTTGAACTCGAGCTTGTCGCCGTTCAGCAGCGCGACACCACCGCTCTGGGTCAGCTTCAGACCCGCAGTAATCATGCTCGTCCCTTCACGTGAACAGCCAGGCAGCTCATGGCGTCGTGGCTTTCATGTCGTCATGGGTGTGGCGCACCGCGCAGGTTGCGGCGACCACGGCGGACCGGGCGGTGCCCAGCGCCTCACGTGCCGCTTCCAGGTCCCCGGCCCTGCTGCCCAGCAGGGCCGAGGCGTCGGCCGCGCAGTCGATCAGGTGCAATGCGACGCGTGCCAGTTGGCCGTCCGGCCCGTATGCGTCGTACGCGTCGTCGATGAACTGGCGCGCCTGCGCCAGCCTGGCCAGAACCTCGCCCAACGCCGGGTACGCATCGAGTTCGATGCGCTCGGCGGCCGCTTCAGGGCTCCTCATGGCCGGCGGGAGTCGCCACCGCGGGTGGCCGAAATCATGACCATCTCCCACAGGGCCATCTCAGGGAAACAGGAAATCCTTGGTCCCGAGTAGATGATTCGCATCACTGTCGCCACTCCCGCCATTGATTGCGTGGGCCGCTTCTTGATCACCGACTGGATTTGATCCTGCCTTGCCCCCTCCCGCCGCATCAACGAGTCGAGGCATCATGATCCGGCACTTCCGAAACAAGAAGGGGGCTCACAATGGGAATTTGTGAGGCAAATTCGGACGATACGGCCTGTAAAACGGTCTGCGAGGAGGGGGTCGCCAAATACCGCGAAGCGTGGCGGAGAGGAGGTCTGTCGGGCCGTGTTCCCCGGTGCCTGGTCAACCTCGGCCTGTTACGCCGCACGCAAGGCGCCACGGAAGCTCCGGGCGACGCGTCGGCGGAGGCGGCACCCGACCACTACCTCCCCGTGCCACCCTCGATCGCCGCCATCACCCTGGCCCGGCCCATCGACGAGGCCATTGAGAAGCTGCAGGCGGAGCTCGACGCGGTGACCGCCTCACTCGCCCCGATGGAAGCCGTCTACCAGCACGAACAGCAGCAATGGGACACCCACGTGCAGCCGGTGCACGGCCACGAGACGATCAGCGCGGCGATCCGGCTGGCCGTGGAGTCCTGCGACGGCGAGCTGCTCACCGCCCACCCGCGAGGCGGCCGCCCGGCCGAGACCCTCGCCGACGCCCTTCCTCGCGACCTGGCGCTGATCTCGCGTGGCGTCCACCAGCGGACCCTCTACAGCCACACGGTGCGCTCCCACGGCCCGACGCTCGGCTACATGGAACAAGTCACCAGCGCGGGGGCCGAAATACGTACGACCGGCGAGACTTTCGAGCGGATGATCGTCTGCGACCGGTCCGTCGCCTTCATACCGGTACTCGGGTCCGACGGAAATGAACAGCGTGCCCTGGCCATTCGCGATAATGGCTTGATTCAGTACCTTGTCAGCACGTTCGAAGCGCTCTGGGAACGGGCCGACCCGATCGAGTTCGACGCGACCCACCATTTTCCGCCACAGCTCACCGATGAAATCCAGCGGACGATTCTGGAACTCATGGTGAAGGGGCACACCGACGAGGCCATTTCGAAGCGGCTCGGTCTGAGCGCGCGCTCGATCGGCACCCACATCAAGCGCGCCTCGTCGCTGTTCGGCAGCCGCAGCAGGGCCGAGCTGGGCTACAGCCTCGCGAAGGCCGGAGTGCTCGGCATCGACTGAGGCCGGCTGAGGACGACCGCGTGGGGATCGCGGAGTGCGTCCCCGGGTCCGTCAGATCCCCACGCGGTCCAGTGCCGGCAGGAACTGGTCGTAGAAACTCACCTTGACCTGGAGCGACCGCTCCTCGGACTCCTTGAAGGCGTCGACCGCCGCCTCGCCCCCGCTCAGCAGGAATTCCCTCAGCCGGGTGGCCAGCCGGTCGGGGTGGGCCGTGGACAGCATTCCCCCGGCCGTGAGCGTGCGCGTCTTGGCGTCGTGGACGTGGTGCGGGTGGTAGAAGCGCGAGAGGTTCTCGCCGTCCCGGGTCAGCGAGGGTTCCATCCGCTGCCACAGCCGCCCGTACTCGACGGACACCAGGATCTCGCCCCAGAAGCGCAGGACCGTCAGCAGCCGCAGGTCGGCGTCGTCACGGGTGCCCGCGTCGGCGATCAGGTCGAAGGTGTCGCCGATCGCCCGCTTCGTCGCCGCCGTCGGCCTCGTGTGGACGAGATCGGTCCGCGAGACGCCGAGTGCGGACATGTCCCGCGTCATGTCCTCGCGGTGCGAGGGCGTGTTCCCGCGCCGGTCCGGATACTCCTCGCGCAGGATGACCCGGGCGATCCGCAGCCCCACCTCGTCACGCAGGAGATCGATCGCCAGGTCGTAGGCCGGCGTGAAGGCCAGCGAGAGGAAGCGCCGCTGCAGCAGGATCGCGGCGAAGTCCTCGTCCGGGAGCAGCGCGATGTTCGCCAGGACCGGGTGCTGCTCGTACCGTTCGATCAGTTCGTCCTCGAACCTGTCCAGTTCACGCACGACCGTAACCCCTCTTCCGCATCACTGATTGGTGCTCTCGATCGACCTGTGCCAGTCCCTGAGGTCCACATCGCTGCCGATGCCCCACAACGTGTTCAGCTCGTTCTGGACCTCCCGGCCCATCACGGTGTCGCACCCTTCGATCTCGGTCTGGGTGGACTCGATCGCGAGCCGGCGGTGCAGGAACGAGCTGACCAGATAGCGCTCATCGGCCTTGTACACGGCGATCGACGGCAGGGAGTTGTAGACCTTCACCCGCAGCTTGCCCCTGAGGTCCGGCGGAAGCTGGCTGTGGATCACTCCGAGGATCCGCAGACTCGCGTCCACGTCCACCACCCCGGAGCTCGGTTCGCTGCCCAGCGCCTCGTCGCGCAGCCCCGCCACGGGGGACGACGGATGCAGCAGCAAGATGTTCACCTCGACCTGCCGCTCCCTGACGGCCTGCGCCAGCTCGTCCTTGAAGCTGGTGAGGTTGGGGATCCAGGTCTGGAGAACGGCCACCTCGCGTTGGGCGGATCGCACGAGCCCGATGAACGCCTGCTCGGGGAAGGACTCGTGCACCTGGACCACGCCGAGGTAGTGCCGGCGCCGGAGGTCGCCCGTCAGGCCGTCGATGGTGAGCCCGGAGATCTGCCGGTTGATGTTGTCGAGCACCTTCAGGCGGTCGAACTCCATCAGGAGGAACAGGGTGACCGTGCTCAGGATGAGCAGCGTGATCTTCGGGAGCGTGCCCCCGGGGGCCATCTTGTCGAGCCACCCGAGGAGATCGGCGACCAGGACGGCGATGCCGGCCGCCGCCATCGTGCCCAGTGAGATCCGCTCGGCCCGGTAGCGAAAACCGTTCCCCATGCCCACCCCAGCCCCCGACGTCGTTGTCGTTGGCGACGACTGTACACAGGCACCGTCACGGGCATGAGCGGGGGCCATGTCTCTTTCGCCACAACGGAGTTGACCGTCGAGAGGCGGGGGCGGGTCCCACGCGATGCGGACGCCACACCCCTTCCAATCTGACGAACCGTCAGCTTCAATCGTCGATGTGATGGGACATGCAGGGATGGCGGCCACCGTCGTCCGGTACCTCAGGTCAGTCGGCGCCCCCACCTCCGCCGCGGCGGGTCCGGAGCCCGTGGACGTATCGCCGCGCCCGGACCTGCGGGCCGTCGGCGAGGACGAGCGCGCGCCGGTCTCTCCCGCCGATTTCCGGGCCGTGCTCGGGAACTTCGCCAGCGGGGTCACCGTCATCACCGCGCCGCCGGGCGAGGACGAGGACGGCCCGGCCGGCTTCGCCTGCCAGTCCTTCGCCTCGCTGTCCCTCGACCCGCCCCTGGTCACCTTCATGGTGGCCCGTACGTCGACCACCTGGCCGCGGATCGCCCGCGCCGGGGTGTTCTGCGTGAACGTCCTCGGCGCCGAGCAGGGCGAGCTGTGCAGGTCCTTCGCCGTCAGCGGCGCGGACAAGTTCGCCGGGGTGGCCCACGCCCCGGCCCCGGTCACCGGGTCCCCGCAGCTCGACGCCGTGCCCGCCTGGATCGACTGCCGGATCCACGCCGTCCACACCGGGGGCGACCACCTCATCGTGGTCGGGCGGGTCGTGGCCATGGGCGCGGCGGGAGAGGGCGACCCGCTCCTCTTCCACAAGGGCCGCTTCGGCCGCTTCAGCGACTGACCCGGCGCCCCGGCAGGCCCGACTGACCCGGCGCCCGGCGGACCCGGCGCCCCAGCACCCCGGCAGACCGGGACCGCTCCACCCAGGACCGTGACGACCACCCGGACCCGGGTGAGGCGGCGTTCCCTGCGCCCGCCCCGGCTAGAACGTGAGCACCCCGCGCGCCACCCTCCCGTGGTGGGCGTCGTCGGCGGCCTTGGCGAAGTCCTCGACCGGGTAGACCTCCGTCACCAGCTCGTCCAGCAGCAGCCGGCCCTGCCGGTAGAGCTCGGCGTACAGCGCGATGTCGCGCTGCGGGCGGGAGGATCCGTACCGGCAGCCCATGATCGTCTTGTCGAGGTACATCGACGAGACCAGGAAGGAGGCCTCCTCCTTGAAGCCGGGCACCCCGAGCAGGATCGCCTGACCGTGCCGGTCGAGGAGGTCGATCGCCTGGCGGATCAGTTTCACGCTGCCCACGCACTCGAAGGCGTGGTCGGCGCCGGTCGGCAGGATCTCCCGGACCGCCGCGCCCGTGTCCGCCACCGCCGACGCGTCGATGAAGTGCGTGGCCCCGAACTGCCGGGCCACCGCCTCCTTCGCCGGGTTCGCGTCCACCGCCACGATCGTCGTCGCGCCCGCGATCCGGGCGCCCTGGAGCACGTTCAACCCGATCCCGCCGGTGCCGATGACGACCACCGACTCGCCGCGGTCGACCTTCGCCCGGTTCAGCACCGCGCCCACCCCCGTCAGCACCCCGCAGCCGATCAGAGCCGCCGAGGTCAGCGGGATGTCGGCCGGGATCTTCACCGCCTGGACGGCCTTGACGATCGTCCGCTCGGCGAAAGCGGAATTGGAGGCGAACTGGAACAGCGGCTTCCCGCCCCGCGAGAACGGCTGCCCCGGCATCCCGATCGCCTTGCGGCACATCGTCGGCCGGCCCCGGTCGCAGTCCGCGCACGCACCGCAGTTGGCCAAGGTGGACAGGGCCACGTGATCGCCGGCCGCCACGTGCGTGACACTGGCGCCCACGGCTTCGACCACCCCGGCCCCCTCGTGCCCGAGCACCACCGGCGACGGGAACGGAATCGTTCCGTCGATCACCGACAGGTCGCTGTGGCAGAGTCCGGCCGCGCCTATCGCGACGAGCACCTCCCCCGGTTCCGGATCGCGGATCTCCAGGTCGTCGACCACCTGGGCCTGCTTGCCGTCGAACACGACGCCTCTCACCTGGACTCCTTAGGCAGGCCGAGCACGCGCTCGGCGATGATGTTCCGCTGGATCTCGTCCGAGCCGCCGTAAATGGTGTCGGCACGGGTGAACAGGAAGAGCCGCTGCCCCTCGTCGAGTCCGAGCTCGTACGGGAGCCCGGGCGCCCAGCCCGCCGGTCCGGCCGAGGCCGCCGCGCCGCGGACCTCCACCGCCAGCTCGCCGAGCCGCCGGTGCCACCCGCCCCACAGCAGCTTCGCCACGCTCGGGGCACCTGGATCGTCCCTGGTGCCGAGGGTGCGCAGCGCGTTCCAGCGCATCGTGCGCAGCTCGGCCCACTGGCGTACGAGGCGGCCCTGGACGATCGGATCGGCCGCGCCGGACGCCGCGTACAGTCGCACGATCCGCTCCAGTTCGGCGGCGAAGCCGATCTGCTGGACCAGCGTGGAGACCCCGCGTTCCAGGGCGAGCAGCCCCATGGCCACGGTCCAGCCGTTGCCCTCCGCACCGACGACCTCGGCCGCGACGGCCCCGTCGAAGAAGACCTCGTTGAACTCGGAGGTCCCCGACATCTGCCGGATGGGCCGTACCTCGATGCGGCCCGGCTGGTCCATCCGTACGAGCAGGAACGACAGCCCGCGGTGGCGGCGCGAGCCGGCCTCGGTGCGGGCCAGGACGAAGCACCAGTCGGCGTCCTGGGCGAGCGAGGTCCAGATCTTCTGCCCGGTGACGCGGAAGAGCCCGTCGGCCGGGTCCCGTACGGCGGCGGTACGGATGCCGGCGAGGTCGGAGCCGGCCCCGGGCTCGCTGTAGCCCTGGCACCACAGCTCCTCACCGCGGGCGATGCCGGGCAGGAAGCGGCCTTGCTGCTCAGGGGTGCCGTAGGCGATGAGGGTCGGCGCGAGGAGGTTCTCCCCGATGTGCCCGACCCGGCCGGGCGCGCGCAGCGCCGCGTACTCCTCGGCCCACACCACCTGCCCGGTCAGGGAGAGCCGGCGGTTCCCGAACCCCTCGGCCTCCCAGCCCTGCCCGATCCAGCCGCCGCGGCCCAGCTCGCGCTCCCACGCGCGCCGGACGTCGACCCCCTCGTGCTCGCTGCCCGGGCCGCCGAGGCCGAGGGCGTGCGCGTACGGGCCCACGAGGTGCTCCGTCAGCCACGCCCGGGCGCGCCCGCGCAGCTCCTCGTCCTCGGCCCCGAAGCTGAAGTCCACGCTGCTGCGCCCCTCTACGCGTTCGGGCGGTCCTTGGCGGCCGCCGCCTTGGCCATGGCCTCCAGCTGCGCGAGCATCGGCATCGGGTCGGTGCCCACCGTCCCGGGCAGGAAGTCGGCGATCTTCTCCGGGGTCCAGGAGCCCTCGGCGTAACCGGCGCGCAGCTCGCGCGGCTGCGCCCAGACGGCGATCTTCGGGCCGGCGATCGTGTAGACCTGACCGGTGATCTTCTCTCCACCGACGGCCATGGCCTTGTCGCTGAGCAGGTAGGTCACGAGCGCGGCGACGTCCTCGGGCTCGCCGATCTCCTTGAGCTCCATGGGCACGTTCGCGGACATGCGGGTACGGGCAATCGGGGCGACGGCGTTGGACGTGATCCCGTACTTGGCCAGGCCCAGCGCGGCGGACCGGACGAGGGAGATGATCCCGCCCTTGGCGGCGCTGTAGTTGGCCTGCGCCACCGAGCCCTGGTGGTTGCCGCTGGTGAAGCCGATCAGGGTGCCCGAACCCTGCCGGCGCATGACGGCGGAGGCGGCGCGGAAGACGGTGAAGGTGCCCTTGAGGTGGGTGGCGACCACCGGGTCCCACTCCTCCTCGGACATGTTGAAGAGCATCCGCTCGCGCAGGATGCCGGCTACGCACACGACGCCGTCGATGCGCCCGTAGCGGGCCAGTGCCGTGTCGACGATGCGCTGGCCGCCCGCCATCGTCGAGATGTCGTCGGCGACGGCGACGGCCTCCCCGCCGGCGGCGAGTATCTCCTTCACCACTCCCTCGGCGATCTCGCTGGTGGGTTCCCCGCCCTCGATGCCGACGCCGTAGTCGTTGACGACGACCTTGGCACCCTCGGCGGCCGCGGCGAGTGCCACGGCCCGCCCGATGCCCCGGCCGGCGCCGGTGACGGCGACGACCTTGCCTGCCAAGAAGTTCCCCACGTCCGGCCCCTTCCCGCGTTTTCTGACGGTCCGTTAGATTCTATGGGCACCTCGATACGCGAGCACAAGCCCTCGTTGCCGTTTCCACGCAAGGAGCTGTTGAGGCCCATGTCACTGCCCGCCGAGTTCCACGACATCGCCAAGCGCGTCAACAACTGGGGGCGCTGGGGCGCCGAGGACGAGATCGGCACGTTGAACCTCGTCACCGACGAGGTGGTCCGGGCCGCCGCCGCCGAGGTGCGCAGCGGCCGCCGCATCCCGCTCGCCCTCCCGCTGAAGGAGGACGGGGTGCAGGCCGGCCTGATCCCCGGCCGGATCAACCCGCTGCACACGATGGTGCAGATCAACCAGGAGATCTTCGGCCCGGGCACGGTGGCGTGCAGCGACGACGCCGTGACCATGGGCCTCCAGGCGGGCACCCACTGGGACGCCCTCACGCACGTCTCGCACTCGGGGAAGATCTACAACGGCCGCCCGGCCTCGTCGATCACCCCGCACACCCGAGCCCAGTACAGCGGCATCGACAAGGCGGGGCACATCGTCTCGCGCGGCGTCCTGCTGGACGTGGCGCGCGCCAAGGGACTGGACCGGCTGCCCGGAGGGCACGCGGTGACCCCGGAAGACCTGTCCGAGGCCGAGGAGTTCGGCGGGGTGACGGTCCGGGCCGGCGACATCGTGCTGGTCCGCACCGGCCAGATCCAGGTCTACCTGGCGGGCGACAAGCACGGCTACGGCTTCCCGTCGCCCGGGCTGTCCGTGCGTACGCCGCAGTGGTTCCACGCCCGCGACGTGGCGGCGGTCGCGAACGACACGCTCACCTTCGAGATCTTCCCGCCGGAGCTGGAGAACCTGTGGCTGCCGGTCCACGCCCTGGACCTGGTCGAGATGGGCATGCACCAGGGCCAGAACTGGAATCTCGAAAAGTTGTCCACAGCCTGTGTAGAAGAGAACCGGTACTCGTTCCTCCTCTCCGCCATGCCGGAACCCTTCGTCGGTGGAACCGGCACCCCGGTGGCTCCGGTCGCCGTCCTCTGACCCGCTCCCGGTCGCCGCGGCGCGCTTCCCGGCCGCCCCCTTCCACTCAACCCACCCTCCGGGACGCGGGGTTGGGCACTTGCCGCCGCGCTCGCCGCGCCCGCCGCGCCCGCTGCCGGACTGGTCGGCCACCGTGTTCGGCCACCGTGTCGGCCACCGCGCCGTGCGCCGGTCCGCGCGCCGGTCCGCGCATGCGCGGCTGATGCGGATCGACTCGCCGAACGGCATCGACGGGCAGGGGGTCGTCCGCATCGGCGGGGATCGACCAGTGGATCTCGATCCGCACCTCCGGGAGGATCGGACCGACCCCGTCCTCCTGGAGGTGCACGGCGGGCCCGGGGCCGCCGACTCCCCCCTACGGGGCCCGCACCCGGGAGCGGGAGAAGCACTTCACCCTCGTCCGGTGGGACATGCGCGGCGCCGGCCTGACCTTCACCCGCGGCGGCGCCGAAGGCCAGGGCCGGCCGGCCGGCCGCTCACCTTCGCCCGGTTTTACGAGGACGCCCTGGAGGTCACCCGGTACGTCCTGGACCGGATGCGCGTGGACCGGGTGGCGCTGATGCCGCACTCACTCGGCACGACCTTCGGGCTCCGCCTGGCCCGCAACCACCCCGAGCTCTACTCGGCAGGCAGGCCGGGACACCTCCGCCCACCAGGGCACGCTGGTGCGGCTGCGGGCCGCCGGGAAGGCCAAGGACGTGGCGACGGTCGAGACGACGGGCTCCGACCCGCGCCGGTGGACCTCGACGCAGCGCTCCTCGTACGACAAGCTGTGCGCCGGCAGCGACCCGCTGGTTCCCGGAGCTCCTGCTGACCCACGTCCGCGCGGCGGTCACGAGCGTCAGGCGCTAGGAGATGCCGGGAGCGGCCGCGGGCACCTGACGCTAGGCGTCCGCGGCTCCCGTCTCGCCGAGGATCTCCAGGTAGTGCGCGTTGTACATGACGCCAAGGACGTTGCCGAAGGGGTCGATCACCGAAGCGGTGACGAACCCGGGTCCGCGCTCCACCGGGGCCTCGTACTCCTTCGCCCCCATGGACAGCAGCTTCTCGAAGACCGCCCGCACATCGTCCACGTGCCAGTACACGACCGCCCCGCCGGGACCTGCCGACGCGGTGTCGCCGGGCGCGTAGCGGGCGTCGATCAGGCCCAGTTCGTGCTGGTAGTCGCCCAACCGGAACTCGGCGTAGCCGGGGCGCTCGAAGTACGGCTCGACGCCCAGCAGTTCGGAGTACCAGCGCTTCGCCGCATCCAGGTCGGCGGCCCAAAAACTGACGGTGGTGAGTCCTCGCAACATGCCTGCCTGCCCCTTCGCCGCCACGGAAATCGCGTGTCCTGGCCGCGTTCTCTGTCACGGCCAAGCCCGACTCTAGCCAGCAAGCAGGACAGATCCTGTCCTAGTTGGAGCGTGTTGCCGAGGGGCTGCGGACGGCGCGGTTCCGGTCCGGGGGCCGCCGGTCAGGCGCGGGTCCCACACCTGGAACCATGAGGTGGACATGACGCGTCCCCGTTCGCGCGCGCCACCCCCCGGCCCCCCCTCCCCGCACCCTCAGCAGCAGGAGAAAACCATGACGAACCCGTACCAGGTCTCGCCGCCGCAGCAGCCCCAGCCCCCCAGACGCCGCTCGGGCGGCGGGCTGGCCGGATTCCTGACCGTCGCCCTGATCGTCGGCGGCATCTACGGCCTCTCCCAGTGGCTCGGCAACGACGGCGGCAAGAAGCCGTCGGCCTCCGCCACCGCCTCGGCATCGCCCTCGGCCAAGCCTTCCGACCCCGGGAGCCCCGAATCCTCCTCCGACACCTCCAGTTCGTGGAAGGTGGGCGACTGCGGCGGTCCTGACCCGGCCAACAAGCCCGACGGGTACCGTCCGCAGCGCTGTTCCGACTCCGGCGCCACCTTCAAGGCCATCGACATCAAGGAGGCCAGCATCCTGCCGGGCTCGATCCAGTGCCCGGCCGGCACCGACCTGATGATCGAGGTGAGCATCTCCTACGGCGGCAAGAAGAGCGGCATCCCCACCAACACCGTCTGCGGCCGGAACCTGTCCAACGACCACCCCGGCGACGCGGGCGCCGGCGGCGGGCAGCTGGTGAAGGGCGACTGCGTGACCGACCAAGCCCAGGAAGTCGCGTGCGGCGGCTCGGGTGCGCTCAAGGTGCTCGGCCTGGTCAAGCAGAAGAGCGAATGCCCGGCGGGCACCACGGAGCCGATGCAGCTGACGATGGCCGTCGGCCGCCCCTACGACGTGATCTGCACCGACGGCTGACCCTCGGACCCCACGGGTGGCGGCGTCCACCCATCCGCCCCGATCCCACCGCCGCCGCCCCTTCCCCGCCACCCGCCACACCCGGGGGGCAGCCCCGCCACACCGACAGCAATGGACGCGGCGGGGCCGGAGGCCGGCCGCTGGTTCGGCCCCACTTGGGCATCCACGGTCGACCAGCGCCTGGAGATCGACGAGGAAGGCATCATCCTCGTCCGCGAGGACGGCAGCCTGCTCGCCTACCCGCACCCCGCCGAGCCGGGTGTCCCCGTAGTTCCGGCCCACGGACAGCGCCGGCCCCTCACCCTGGACTCGCACGGCGGCTACACGGTCACCGACCCCGAGTCCGGTCACATACGCCATTTCTCGGACGAGGGTCTACTCACCCAGCTCGACGACCGTAACGGCGCCTGGATCTCCTTCACGTACGACGAGTTGGGCGCCCCCGCCGCCCTCTCCCACAGCGGCGGCTACGAGGTCCGCTTCACCTCGTCCGAAGGCCGAATAACCAGCCTTTCCCTCGCCGGCGGCACCGAGATTCTCCGCTACGCCTACACGGACGGCCATCTCACCCACGTCACCAATTCCTCCGGTCGTCCGCTGCGCTTCGGCTACGACGAGCTGGGCCGGATCACCTCCTGGACCGACACCAACGACCGCCACTTCGATTACGTCTACGACGAACGGCACCGCTGCGTCGCACAGTCCGGCACGAACGGCCACCTGAACGTCCGTTTCACCTACGAGGACGGCGTCACTACCCTCACCGACTCCCTCGGGCACGACACCCGGTTCCTGGTCAACGACCGCGTCCAGATCACCGCGGACATCGACCCGACGGGCGCCACCACCCAGTTCACGCACGACGCGTACAACCGCCCGCTGACCCGCACGGACCCACTGGGCCACACCACCCGTTTCACCTACGACGATCAGGGCCGGCTCACCACCATCGTCCGCCCGGATGGCCGCGAGGTACTCGCGGAGTACGACGCGCTGGGCCTGCCTCTCAAGGTGATCCAACCGGACGGCCGGGTGGCCCGAATGACATACGACACCCGGGGCAACCGCACCTCCGCGACCTCCCCGGCCGGCACCACGACCCACTTCACGTACGACTCCCGTGGCCACCTCACCTCGGTCACGGACGCCCTGGGCACGGTGACAACCGTCCACTGCGACCCGGCGGGCCTGCTCCTCGAAATCACCGACCCGCTGGGCGCGACGACCCGCTACACCCGCGACGCCTTCGGCCGCCCGGCAACCGTCACCGATCCCCTCGGCCACACCACCCGTCTCACCTGGAGCGTCGAAGGCCGCCTCCTCCGACGGGAGAACCCGGACGGCACCACGGAGTCCTGGACGTACGACGGCGAGGGCAACTGCACCACCCACACCGACGCCGTGGGCGGTGTAACCGTCAGCGAGTACGGAGACTTCGACCTCCTCACCGCCCGTACCGGCCCGGACGGTGTCCGCTACTCCTTCGACCACGACACCGAGCTGCGCCTCACCGAAGTCACCAACCCCCAGGGCCTCACCTGGACCTACACCTACGACCCGGCCGGCCGCCTCGCCACCGAGACGGACTTCGACGACCGCACGCTGACCTACTCGTACGATGCCGCGGGCCGCTTGACCTCCCGTACGAACGCCCTCGGCGCAACGACCACCTACGCGCACGACTCCCTCGCCCAGCTCCTGCGCAAGGAAACGGCGGACGGGATCACGTCGTACGAGTACGACGTCTTCGGCGAGCTGGCCCGTGCCGTCTCCCCGGACGGCACCATGCTGAGCCGTGCGCGCGACTCCTACGGACGCCTCCTCTCGGAGACGACGGACGACCGCACCGTCTCGTACACCTACGACGCCCTGGGGCGCCGCACCGGCCGCACCACCCCCACCGGGGCGCAGTCCGAGTGGACGTACGACGCCGCCGGTCGCCGCACCCAGCTCATCACCTCCGGCCGCACGATCACATTCGAGCGGGACGCCGCAGGCCGCGAACTCAGCCGCACCCTCGGCCCGGACCTGTCCCTGCTGCAGGATTACGACCAGCTCGGGCGCCTCACCGACCAGCACCTGGTCGGCCAGGACGGCCGCACCCTCCAGCGCCGCGGGTACAGCTACCGCGCTGACGGCGCCCTCACCGCGGTAGACGACGCGCTGGCCGGTCCCCGCACTTTCACCCTGGACTCGGCGGCCCGGGTCACCAGGGTCGACGCCGCGAACTGGTCGGAGCGCTACGCCTACGACGAGGCGGGCAACCAGACCTCCGCGTCCTGGCCGGACCGCCACCCGGGCGGCGAGGCCCAGGGCGCTCGTAGCTACTCCGGCACCCGCATCACGCAGGCCGGTTCGATCCGCTACGAACACGACGACCTCGGTCGCGTCGTCCTCCGCCAGAAGACCCGCCTCTCCCGCAAGCCGGACAATTGGCGCTACGAGTGGGACGCGGAAGACCGCATGACCGGGGTCACCACGCCCGACGGCACGCGGTGGCGCTACCGCTACGACGCCCTCTCCCGACGCACGGCCAAACAGCGCCTCACCCCCACTGGCGAGGTGGCGGAGGAAACCCTCTTCACGTGGGACGGCACCACCCTGTGCGAGGAGACCACCGGCCCGGTCACCCTCACCTGGACCCACGACGGCCTGCACCCCCTCACCCAGGCCGAAAGCGTCCTCGGCACCACCGACGACCGCTTCTTCGCCATCGTCACGGACCTCATCGGCACGCCGAGAGAACTGATATCCGAATCAGGCGAGATCGCCTGGCGCGCCCGCTCCACCCTGTGGGGCTCCACCACGTGGACCCGCGACGCCACGGCGTACACACCCCTGCGCTTCCCGGGCCAGTACTTTGACCCCGAGTCGGGCCTCCACCACAACTACTTCCGCACGTACGACCCCGAAACGGCCCGCTACCTCACCCCGGACCCCCTGGGCCTGTCCCCGGCCCCCAACCCGGCAACGTACGTCACCAACCCCCACACCTGGGCAGATCCGCTCGGCCTCGCGCCCGGAGACTGCCCAGAGCTGGGGCTGAGCGATGCAGCTCAGCGAGCGATAGAGAAGTTGGAGAACATAAAGGTAGATCCAGTAGGTGAAATCAACTCCCAACCGAATCACAATCACTATGACGCCGCCCGAAGAGAAGCCGGTGGGGAAGTAGTAGCAAGAAAGAAGGATGGGACCCCATTTGATCACATAGCCGACCTGACGCAGGCCCGAAATGGACTCGATCACGTAAGGAGGACACTGGAGCGTGAGATTTCAAATCTCCCCGACTCCATAACCGATCGAGGACTCGAAGTATTGATCAACAAGCGGAAGGAGACAATTCAAATCCTAGATCGCCTGAATGGATTCCTTCATTCAATCGGACATAGATAGACCCCTACTGCATGCGAAGGCTGTCATGAGCAAGGAACGTGAGCGCAACCTCACCCTCGAAGACCTAGAAGGGGAAAGGTGGCCTGAGCCATCGGCCGAGTCGACGGGATTGGTCAAGACCGTCCACAGGCTGCGGCGGCGCCCGGTCGGCGAGCTGACCGCGTACGAACTAGGGCGCCTCATCGGGCAAGATGTGGGACTCCGATGGACACTTCCACCCGCGCTTGAGATTCTCCGCGAAACGGCACCCGCTCAGAACGACGGCGGCTTCTACGACGATGACTTGCTGTCGGCGGTACTCACCCGGAAAGCGTCGACCTGGGCCGCGCACCCCGACCTCACGAGGGAAATGCGGGAGATCCTGCATCTGCTCACTGATCTTTCGCCGTACATTGAGCGCGACGTGAAGAAGTTCCTGGAGGCTTCCGAGGGGATTGCTTGACTTGAGCCCCGTGAACACCGGCTGCCCGCCACCAGGGTGAGGGGGAGCCCGACGGGTCGGCTCGGAGTGCGACACCCCTCCACCCGGCATCGGCAGAGGTACTGCGGGTGGCGGCGGCGCGGGTGCACGCCCCGAGCGCGGCACCGCGGCCGCCACCCCGCGACCCGCACTCGTCAAGGCAGGCCCTTGGCGTCCCCTCGCGTCGAATCGCTCCACACCAGGGTGATCAAGATGTGACGGAACGTCAACACCTCGTTAGAGGTACACGCGCGGTTCCCTCACCGGAGGGTGAATTTCCGACGGGCCGTCCGAGGCGCAGTCCGCCGCGCAGTCCGCCGCCGCCTTCTCCGCTCGGTCGATCTCGCACCAGATCCGCTTCCCCGCACCCTCGCGCTGCCAGCCCCAGCGGTCCGCCAGGCCGTCCACCAGCTCCAGGCCGCGGCCGCCCGTGTCGTCCCCGGCGGCCTGGCGGGGGGCCGGCGCCCGGTCGCTCGCGTCGGCGACCTCGACCCGCACCCCGGGCTCGCCGAACAGCATTCTCAGCACGGCCGGACAGCCCGTGTGCACGACCGCGTTCGTGACCAGTTCGGAGATCAGGAGGATCAGGGTCTCGGCGAGCGGCTCGTCATCCCCTATGCCCGACCCCGCCAGCCGGGACCGGGCCCACCGGCGCGCCCGGCCGACTTCGGCGGGGTCCGGTCCTACCTCCAGCTGAACCTGAAGCACCTGCACCGCTCACACCATCCGAACCGGCGGACACTTCGCCTCGCGACAGGATGGAATCACCGAGTGTGATCCCCTTGCGGAGCAGCATGGTTGACATACAGTCACCACAACAAGCGCTTCGGGCATATTCCCGCGCGAAGGAGTGGGCGTGGTGCATACTGTGCGACGCCTGCGCCGCTCAACCGCTCGCATTCGTGGGAGCGTACCGGAGCAGCCCCCTGCCTTTGGGCTGCAAAGGCGTGGGCGAAGGACACAAACCGATATCAACTCTCTGTAATCGGACATGCGTCCCTCGCCGTTCCTGCCGTGCCCTCCGGTGACAACGAGCTACGAGAGAGCTAGGGCAGCGAGCCCAGCAGTTCCGCCGCCAGCAGCTCCTCCGCCTCCGCCGCGGTCCGCCACTGTTCGGCCCGCACCCAGGCCCGCTTCAGGTGCAGGTGAACGTCCGCCTCCCACGTGAAGCCCATCCCGCCGTGGATCTGGAGACAGTCCCGGGCGCCCAGCACGGCGGCCTCGTCCGCCAGGAGTTTCGCGGACGCGATCTCCCCGCCGTCCTCCGTCACCGCCGCCGCGTAGACCGCCGTACGGGCCACCTCCGCCCGCACCAGCATCTGCGCGCACAGGTGCTTGACCGCCTGGAAGCCGCCGATCGGCTGCCCGAACTGCTCGCGCTCCCCCGCGTACCGCACCGCCAGCTCCACCGTGCGCAGCGCGCTCCCCACCTGGAGCGCCGCCGTAAGCAAGGCCCCCGTGGACGCGTACGAGGACACGTCGCCGGAGGACGGCGGCGAGACCCGGTGCAGCGGGGTCAGGGGGTCCGCCGAGCGCACCGGCTGCCCCGCCGGCAGGTCCGCCGCGCCCAGCACCGCGTCCGCCTGAGCCAGGTGGGTCACCAGGCCCCCGCCCAGGTCGAAGGCGGTCACCACGGCCGTGCCCGCCGCCGCCCCCGGGACCACCCCGGCGGCCAGGTGCGTGGCCACCAGCGGCCCCGGCAGCAGGACCCGCCCGGCCTCCTCGAAGACCAGGACCGCCTCCGGCAGCCCCAGCCCCACGCCCCCGGCCGCCTCCGGCAGCCGCAGCGCGAAGAACCCGGCCTCGCCCAGCTCCCGCCACAGCCCCCGGTCCACGACGACGCCGCCGCCGTCCACCGACGCCCGCAGCGCCTCCCGCCCGTACCGCCCGGCCAGCAGGTCCCGTACGCCCGCCCGCAGGGCCCGCTGGTCCTCGGTCGGCTGGAAGTCCATGCCCCTCACCGGCCCTTCGGTAGGCCGAGGATCCGCTCGGCGACGATGTTCCGCTGGATCTGCGAGGTGCCCGCGGCGATGGTGTACGAGAGGGACGAGAGCCGGTCCAGGACCCACTCCTCCTCCATCACCAGCGAGTCCGCCCCCAGCACCTGCGCCGCCACCTCGTACAGCTCCTGGCGCGCATGCGAGTACGCCAGCTTGAAGACCGAGCCTCCGATCCCCGGGACCCCGCCGGACCGCTCCGACTCGCTGACGTTCCACTGCGTGAGCCGCCACAGCGCGCCGAACTCCCCGTGCAGCCGCCCCAGCCTGCGCCGCAGCACCGGGTCGTCCCAGCGCCCGTTCGCCCTGGCCCTGCGCGCGAGCTCGCCCAGGGTGCGGCGGCAGGCGACGACCTCGCCGACGAAGGCGGTGCCCCGCTCGAAGGACAGGGTCACCATGGTGACCCGCCAGCCGTCGTTCTCCGCTCCGACCCGGTTGGCGACCGGGACCCGTACCCCGTCCAGGAACATCTCCGCGAACTCGGTCGATCCTGCGAGGGTGCGCAGCGGCCGTACGGTGACGCCCGGCGCGTCCATCGGCATGGCCAGCCAGGAGATCCCCCGGTGCTTCGGGGCCGCGGCGCTGATGGCATCCGTCCGCACCAGCAGCTCGCACCAGTCGGCCACCTCGGCGTGCGAGGTCCAGATCTTCGACCCGGTGATCACGTACTCGTCGCCGTCGCGGACCGCCCGCGTGCGCAGGGAGGCCAGGTCGGAGCCCGCGTCCGGCTCGCTGAAGCCCTGGCACCACACCTCGTCGCCCCGCAGTACGGGCGGCAGCCAGCGCGCCCGCTGCTCCGCCGTGCCCTCGGCGGCGATGGTCGGGCCCGCGTGCAGCAGCCCGACGAAGTTCGCGCCGACGTACGGGGCACCCGCGCGCTCCGTCTCCTCCAGGAAGATGAGGTGCTGGGTCGGGGTGGCCCCGCGCCCGCCCGCGTCCACCGGCCAGTGCAGGCCCGCGTACCCGGCGTCGTACAGCCGGCGCTGCCAGCCGAGGTCGTACGCGCGGCGCCCCGGCCAGTCGTCCGGGGACGGCTTGGCGGGCAGCTCGGGCAGCACCTTGCCGAGCCATTCGCGCAGCCGCGCCCGGAAGTCCCGTTCCTCCTCGGTGTAGGTCAGGTCCATCAGCGGCTCCCCAGGTCCTGGTCGAAGGAGAGGCCGAGCATGCGGATGGCGTTGCCGCGCATCAGCTTGTAGACCGTCTCCTCGTCCAGTCCCTTCACGTGGTCGAGCGCGACCTCCTTGGTGTGCGGGAAGGTCGAGTCCACGTGCGGGTAGTCGGTCTCGAAGGTGGCGTTGTCGCGCCCGACGACGTCCAGCGAGGCGATGCCGTGCTTGTCCCGGAAGAAGCAGCAGAACATCTGCCGGTAGTAGTACGTGGACGGCGGCTCGGGGATCAGGTCGCGGACCCCGCCCCACGCGCGGTGCTCCTGCCACACGTCGTCGGCGCGTTCCAGGGCGTACGGGATCCAGCCCATCTGCCCCTCGCTGTAGGCGAGCTTCAGCGTCGGGAACTTCACCAGCACCCCGCTGAACAGGAAGTCCATCATCGAGGCCATCGCGTTGTTGAAGCTGAGCGAGGCCTGGACGGCGGGAGGCGCGTCGGGCGAGGCGGCGGGCATCTGGGAGCTGGACCCGATGTGCATGTTGACCACCGTCCCGGTCTCCTGGCAGACGGCGAAGAAGGGGTCCCAGTAGCCGGAGTGGATCGACGGCAGCCCCAGGTAGGTCGGGATCTCGGAGAAGGTCACCGCCCGTACGCCCCGGGCGGCGTTGCGGCGGACCTCCGCGACCGCGAGGTCGATGTCCCACAGCGGGATGATGCAGAGCGGGATCAGCCTGCCGCCGCTGTCGCCGCACCACTCCTCGACCATCCAGTCGTTGTAGGCGCGCACGCAGGCGAGCGCGACCTCCTTGTCGTGGGCCTCGGCGAAGGTCTGGCCGCAGAAGCGCGGGAAGGTCGGGAAGCACAGCGAGGCCTCGACGTGGTTGAGGTCCATGTCGGCGAGGCGCGCCTTGGGGTCCCAGCAGCCGCGCCGCATCTCCTCCCGGGTGATCCCCTCCAGCGTCATGTCGTCGCGGTCGAAGCCGACGGCGGCGATGTTGCGCTTGTACGGGAACTTCAGGTCCTCGTAGATCCACCAGTCGGTGGGCGGGCCGTCGGGGTCCATGGAGATCACGTACTTGCCGCCCGTGTACTCGAGCTCGCCGATGCCGGCGGTGAGCGCCTTGGGCCCGCGGTCCCGGTACTTGGCCGGCAGCCAGACGTCGAACAGGTGGGCGGGCTCGATCACGTGGTCGTCGACGCTGATGATCCGAGGCAGTCCCAGTTCCATGACAGTCTCCCCATTCCACATCTGATGGATCGTCAGAAACAAGCTAGCCCCGCCACCCCTGGACCGACAAGCGTCGGCCGCCTACGCTCTGCGCTTGATCTGACTAGCCGTCAGCTACGTCTGGCAAAGGGGAGGTCCGGGATGACGGACACCGCGACAGAACTGAGCCGCTGCGCGACCCTGTGGGAACTGATCACCCGCCGGGCCGCCCTGACCCCGGACACCACCGTTCTCGTCGAAGCCGCCGAAACGCCCCGGGCAGACCCGTCGACCGACCGCCGGCTGACCTTCGCAGAACTGCGCGACCGCTCCGAACGCGTCGCCGCAGGCCTGCACGGGATGGGCGTACGGCCCGGCACGGTCGTCGCCTGGCAGCTCCCCACCCGCATCGAGACCGTGCTGCTGTCGGTCGCCCTCGCCCGGATCGGCGCCGTCCAGTCCCCCGTCATCCCCTTCTACCGGGACCGCGAGGTCGGTTTCGCGCTCCGCGAGTCCAAGGCCGAGTACTTCGCCGTCCCGGGCACCTGGCGCGGGTACGACCACACCGCGATGGCCGCCCGGCTCGGCGCGCGGGGCGTGTTCGAGGCGTACGAGACCCTGCCCGACGGTGACCCGGCCGTACTCCCGCCGCCGCCCGCCTCCGGCACGGACGTCCGGTGGATCTACTGGACCTCCGGCACCACCTCCGACCCCAAGGGCGTCCTGCACACCGACCGCTCCCTGATCGCGGGCGGCTCCTGCCTCGCGCACGCCCTGCACCTGACCCCGGCCGACGTCGGCTCGATGGCCTTCCCCTTCGCGCACATAGCCGGGCCCGACTACACCGTGATGCTGCTGCTGTACGGCTTCCCCGCGGTCCTCTTCGAGAAGTTCGCGATGCCCGACGCGCTGGACGGCTACCGCCGCCACGGGGTCACGGTGGCCGGCGGGTCAACGGCCTTCTACTCCATGTTCCTCGCGGAGCAGCGCAAGCAGCCCGCCGCCAAACTCATCCCCACCCTCCGCCTCCTCGCGGGCGGCGGCGCCCCCAAGCCGCCGGAGATCTACCACGCGGTCGTACGGGAGATGGGCTGCCAGCTGACCCACGGCTACGGCATGACCGAGGTCCCGATGATCACCATGGGCGCCCCGGACGACACCCCGGAACACCTCGCCAACACCGAGGGCCGCCCGCCGGCGGGCATGTCCATCCGCATCACGTCCGCCGACGGCACGCCGCTGCCCCCGGACACGGACGGGGAGGTCCGCCTGCGGGGCGAGGCGGTCTGCCAGGGCTACCTGAACCGGGACCAGTCGGCGGAGGTCTTCGACGCCGACGGCTACCTGATCACGGGCGACCTCGGCCACCTGACGCAGGACGGGTACCTGGTGCTCACGGGGCGCAGCAAGGACGTCATCATCCGCAAGGGCGAGAACATCTCGGCGAAGGAGATCGAGGACCTGCTGCACCAGTTGCCCGGAGTGGCGGACGTGGCGGTCATCGGGCTTCCGGACGCGGAGCGCGGCGAGCGCGTCTGCGCGGTGGTGGAGCCGGTCCCGGGCGCGGCCCCGCCGCTGACCCTGACCGCCCTGACCTCGTACCTCCGCGGTCAGGGCCTGTCCCCGCACAAGCTCCCGGAACAGCTGGAACTCCTGGAGTCCCTCCCCCGCAACGACGCCTTGCGCAAGGTCCTGAAGTACCGCCTCCGCGAGCGCTACTCCTGACCCGGCCGGCCGGGGGCAGCCGGGCCCAGGCCCCGCCGAGCCCCCGGCACGCACCGGAAGTACCGGATGAACCGGCTACATCCGGCCGGAACCGGCTGGAACCAGCCGGAACAGCTACATCCGGCTCAGCGACGCCGCCGCGAACAGTACGTCCCGGATGGCCTCTCGGTCGCCGTGCTGGCCCACCGCCGCCTCCTCGGGGGAGATGTGGCCCGCCGCCAGCTGGCAGAACTCGATGCCGTCCAGAGCGATCTCCGCCACCGTCCGCTCCGGCGACGGCTTCGCCGCAGGCGAGTCGAGCGCGATGTCCCAGCCGCCGCCACCCGCGCCCTCGATCTCCAGGTGCAGGGTCCGCCCGGGCGCGCCCGCGGCGACCAGGCCGCGCGCCGGGGCCGCCAGGCCGTCGCGCCGCCGCTTCGCCAGGGCCCGCGGCAGGAGCCGCGCCGCCAGGTCGATCATCCGGTGCAGATGCGGCCCGGACGGCAGCCCGTACGGGTAGTCCACGGCCTCGGCGATGTCCGTCGCGTGCACCCAGCACTCGAAGGCCCGCTCCAGGAACGCGTCCCCGAGCGGCAGCACGAAGCCCCCGTAGTCCACCGCCAGCTCGGCGACGCCACGGCCCGCGAAGGAGACCGTACGCACGAGCGTGTGGCCCTGCTCCCGCCACGGCTCGCGGACCTTCCGGGTGGCCGGGTACTGCGCCGCGTTCCAGAAGGCCCGCGTCCGCGCGGCCGTGCCGCCGCCCTCCGGCGCCTCCTTGCCCAACGGGTCGTCCAGCCCCAGCGCGGCGGCCACCAGCCCGTCCACCGTCAGCAGGTGGCCGATCACCCCCGCCACCGTGGTCCGGTGCGTCATCCGCCGCTCGTCCTCGAACCACTTCAGCCGGACCGGGGTGTGCCACTCGGAGTCGCCGAAGTCCTGCAGCAGCGCGTCGAGCCGCGCGGTCTCGGTGTCGTACGGGTTCGCCCACACCGGCACCGGAATCCGGGCCGGCCGCTTGCCGAGGCAGTCCTCCAGCACCCGCGAGCGCAGCAGCGGCCCCAGGTCCAGGTTCTCCTCCGGGTGCAGCAGCCCCACCGCGTCGCGCAGCCGCAGCGCCTCGTCCGCGCAGGGAGCGCACTCGGTGAGGTGGTCCTCCACCGCCTGCGTCTCCTCGGCGGAGCACGCGGCCAACGCCCACGCCCCGAGCAGGGACTTCAGCACGGCGTGCGTGGGCGGCGGCACCGGAGCCGCCGACGGCTCGGGGACCGGCGGCGCGTGCCGCGGATCCAGGTCGTCGGCGGCCCCGCGCGGACCCGGTATCCACGCCTGGCCGCCGGGCCGCTCGTATCCGTCGTCGTGGGACTCGGCGGGACCGTTCATCGGGGCGTTCCGTACTCGCGCGGGCCGTATCCGGGCTGGTCGGGGTCCTCCAGCGGGAGGGTGTTGGCGGTCGACAGCAGCTGCAGCCCGAGCCGCAGCCGGCGCCGCGCCTCGTCCTCGCTGATGTGGAGGTCGGCGGCGGCCTGCCGGTAGTCGCGCCGCTTGAAGTACGCGAGTTCGAGCGCGGCACGCAGCGGCGTGGGCATGGAGGTGACGATGTAGTCCGCGCGGGCGGCGGCGTTGGCGCTGCGCACCTTCTGCTCCAGCTCCTCGCGCGAGCCGCGGCCCAGTTCGGCCTGGCGCAGCCGGGCCACGGCCTGGCCCTGGGCGATCCGGGCGACCCAGGAGCGCATGGAGCCCTGTTTGGGGTCGTAGGCGTCCGGGTTCTCCCAGATGTAGCCGAAGACCTCGCGGGTGATCCGGTCCGCCGCCTTCTCGTCGCCCAGCACGCGGTGCGCCAGGCTGTGCACGAGCGAGGCGAACCGGTCGTACAGCTCTCCGAGCGCCGCGGCCTCCCCGCGCGCCAGGCGTTGCTGCATGCGGCGGTCCCAGCGCGGTGGTACGTCCTTAGAGCTCGTAACACGATCATGAATCGTGCTTCTTGAGGCGTCGCCAGCAGATGAGGCTGCAGGCGAGCGAGATGAAGGCGTTGTGGAGTTCGGT